>DHGA01000061.1 GCA_002402545.1 Syntrophaceae bacterium UBA4810 | reverse complement strand
ATTCCGCGCAATGTGCGGCTTTCGGAAAGTCCCAGTCATGGCTTGCCGATAATACTTTACGATATCAAATCTCGCGGCGCCGTAGCGTATATGGAATTGGCGCAGGAAATTATTGAAGGGGGATTATAAAACATGGCGCAAAAAAACGCTCTGGGGAAAGGTCTTGGCGCCATTTTCCCGGATCTTTTAAACGATCTTGACCAAAAACCCTCCGCTTCAACCTGTGGCATTGAGGAATTGCGTCCAAACCGTTATCAGCCGCGCAAAACATTTAACGATGAAGAACAAAAAAAGCTGGTTGCTTCCATCAAAACCAGCGGCATCATTCAGCCGATTATCGTGCGCCGGGTGGGCAAAAGTTATGAAATCATCGCTGGAGAAAGACGCTGGCGCGCGGCGCAGGGGGCAGGATTAAAAGATGTGCCCATCGTTATTCGTGAAGCCACCGACAAAGACGCGGCGGAAATGTCGCTGATCGAAAATATTCAGCGCGAGGAATTGAACGCGCTGGAGGAAGCGGCGGCGTACGTGACGCTTACGGAAAAATTTTCTCTTTCGCAGGAAGACATATCAACGCGCGTGGGGAAAGACCGCTCCACCGTAGCCAACACCATGCGCCTCTTAAAGTTACCGGCAAAAGTTAAATCCGCTTTAACGGAAAAAAAGATTTCCGCCGGGCACGCGCGCTGTCTGCTGGCCTGTTCTTCCGTGGAAGAACAGCTCTCCGCGTTGGACGCGATCATCAAAAGAGATCTCAACGTCCGGGAAACAGAACGTTTGATTCAAAAACTGAAAAAGACACCCGCCGATAAAAAACGCGTCACCAAAGACCGGTTTTTGCATGATCTGGAAAAAGCGATGAGCAAGAAACTTCAGGCCAAGGTAGAAATCAAAGGTGCCCCCAAAAAAGGAGCTATCGAAATAAGATATAGCTCCATGGACGAACTGAACCGGCTCTCCGGCCGCATTCTTGACGATTTAGATTAAAATAACCTTGTAAACAGGTGTTTATAAACTGTGGATAAATGGTGTTTAAGTGGAAGCTGTTTGGGACAAAACTACTAAAATTATTCAGGAAAAGATAAGTAAGCAAAATTTCGATACCTGGATAAAACCGATTAAAATAGCTGCGATGGAAGACAAGTGCGTACAGCTCATTGTACCCAATAAGTTTTTCAAAGATTGGCTTATGGATAACTATATTGCCACTATCAGGCAATCCTTGCAAAACGTTGTCGGGCTGGACGTGGAGATAGATTTTGTTCTGGCCAAAAATCAGGGTTCTGTTTCCGAGCAAATAACATCCACACCTATAAAACCGAAAGCGTCTGCCGCCGCCATCGCCGCTATTAAAGGCAAAAACAATTTATCATTAAACAGTAACTACACATTTGATAGATTTGTTGTCGGCCCCTGTAATCAGTTCGCTCACGCCGCTTCGATCGCCGTTGCCAAACAGCCGGCAAAGAATTACAATCCGTTGTTTGTTTATGGAGGCTCTGGGCTGGGAAAAACACATCTTTTAAACGCCACTGGCCTTCTGGCCGCGGCGGCTCATCCTGAACTTAACGTCATGTATGTTTCCGCCGAAGAATTCATGAACGAAATGATTAATTCCATCCGCTACGACCGGATGAATAAATTCAGGGAAAAATACCGCAATATTAGCTGTTTGTTGATGGACGATATTCATTTTCTCGCCGGCAAGGAACGAACACAGGAAGAGTTTTTTCACACGTTTAATACGCTGCATGACAACGGTAAACAAATAGTGGTGACCAGCGATAAATTTCCTAAAGATATTCCCAACCTGGAAGGAAGACTTCGTTCCCGTTTTGAATGGGGCTTGATTGCCGATATACAACCGCCGGAAATAGAAACAAAAATAGCGATTATTGAAAAAAAGATGCAGGAAACCCAGATGACTCTGCCAGGTTCCGTCGCCCAATATATCGCCTCGCGCGTAGAATCTAATATCCGCGAATTAGAGGGGTTTCTCGTGAGAATTTGCGCCTATTCTTCATTAACCGGTAGAGAAATTGATTTAGACTTAGTAAAAGAAGTTTTAAAAAACCTGGTTAAACAAAACTCTAATAATGAACTTACTATTGAAGAAATTATAAAGACTGTTGCCGTAAAGCTGGGCGTAAAAATATCAGACATTAAAGCTCATAATAAAAATAAAAACCTTGTGTTTGCCCGTCAAATATCAATGTATCTTTCCCGAAAATTAACCCATGCTTCTTTTCCGGATATCGGGCATAAAATCGGCGACCGTGATCATTCCACGGTAATTTACGCCACAAATAAAATTACTCATAAAATAGAAGCGGATCAAAAAACACGAAATTTAATCAAGGAGATTGAAGATAGTTTAATGAACAAAGCTTAATTTTTTATAAACATATTTATGAACAGGATTTTATTTATTAAATATTTAATTTTATTATAAAAATACTAATATTCAACCTATAAACAGGCATTATTACTATTACTATTTTATTTATATAAAGAAAATATAAGTAAATATAAAAGAGAGGGAGGAAATTATGCAATTTAATATTAATAGAAACACCTTTCTGGATGGAATCCAAAAGACGTTGGGGATTGTAGAGAAAAAAACAACCTTACCTATTTTAAACAATGTTCTTTTAAAAGCGGAGAAAAATAAACTTAAAGTTATAGCCACCGATCGTGAAATCAGTCTTATTTCTGATTATGAAGCGGAAATTAAAGAAGGCGGAGAGATTACGATTTCCGCAAAAAAACTTTATGAAATGGTACGGGAAATTCAGGGAGAGACGGTAAATTTCATTACCACTAATAACGTTGTAAAAATTTCGTGCCAGAGAGCCGTGTATAAAATACCGGGATTACCGGCGGAAGATTTTCCTGATGTATCGGATGATAAAAATATTCACTTTTATAACATTAACGGATTATTGATTAAGGACTTAATTAATAAAACGTCTTTTGCCATGGCCGTGGATGAGACGAGAAAAAATTTAAACGGTGTATTTTTAGAATCATTTATAGACGGCTCAGAAACTTTTTTAAGAATGGTGGCGACAGACGGGCATCGTTTGGCGATCGCGAAAACTATTTTTGGCGAGCCTTTTTTGGAAAAAGGAAAAGGGATTATCATTCCCCGTAAAGGTTTGATGGAAATAAAAAAGATCGCGGACGAAAACGAAAGTGTGAAAATAGGCATGGGTAAAAACATGTTTATTATTAAAACAGATAACACTATTTTAAAAGTAAGCTTGGTCGACGGTGATTACCCTGATTATAAGAGAGTTATACCGGCGGAAAAAGGAATTAGCATCACTCTGGAAAAAGAATCTTTTTTACACGCGTTGAAAAGAATGAATGTTGTTTCCTCTGAAAGATATGGCGGCGTTATTCTTTCCTTTACGGAAGGAAAGCTGACGTTAAATTCCACCAACCTGGATGTGGGTGAAGCCACGGAGGAAATAGACGTTTCCTATACCGGAGAAGATGTGGAAGTAGGATTTAATGTTAATTATTTAATCGATGCAATTGCAGTTATAAATAAAGAAAATATTCTGATGGAAGTTGGGGTGGGTATAAAACCAACTGCCGTTAAACAAACAGAAGGCGATGATTATCTATGCATCGTGATGCCGTTAAAAATATAGTAATAATTTTTGGGGAGTTTTAAAAATAATATGCCGCACAAATATGATGCTGACAGTATTAAAGTTCTTGAGGGATTGGAAGCCGTGCGTAAGCGGCCGGCGATGTATATCGGGTCAACCGGAAAAGAAGGCTTACATCATCTGGTATATGAAGTCGTTGACAACAGTATCGACGAGGCGTCAGCCGGATATTGTGACACGATTTCCGTAAAAATAAGAGTCGATAACAGTGTTGTGGTTGAGGACAACGGACGCGGTATTCCCGTGGGGATGCACAAAACAGAAAAAGTTTCAGCGGCGCAAGTTGTTATGACCAAACTGCACGCCGGCGGTAAATTTTCACACGATGCTTACAAAGTATCCGGCGGCTTGCACGGCGTGGGTGTTTCCGTAGTCAACGCTCTTTCTAAAACATGTGAATTGGAAGTTCGCCGCGAAGGCCATGTTTATCGTCAAACTTACCAACGCGGCGTGCCCGATTCTCCACTTGAAGTTATCGGCAAAACAAAAGGGCACGGTACCAAAGTAACGTTTTTGCCAGATGATAAAATATTCGAAGACACGGAATTCAGCTTTGATGTTATTTGCAATCGTCTGCGCGAGCTGGCTTTTTTAAATTCCGGCGTTAAAATTAATATCACGGATGAGCGCACGGATAAGAAAAATGAATTTTTTTACAAAGGCGGCATTGTTTCTTTTGTCGAGTATATCAATCGCAATAAAAAAGTTTTGCATAAACACCCTATTTACGTTTCCGGAGAAAAAGAAGACTGCTTTGTGGAAGTAGCCCTGCAGTATAACGAAACCTACCTGGAAAACATTTTCACTTTCGCCAACAGCATCAACACAACCGAAGGCGGCACTCATTTGATAGGTTTTCGCTCTGCGTTGACGCGCGTTTTTAATAATTACGCTACAAACAGCAAGCTGATTAAAGACGGTAAAGAATCTCTGCGCGGTGAAGATTTACGCGAAGGCCTGGCCTGTGTCATCAGCGTTAAAGTGCAGAATCCGCAGTTCGAAGGGCAGACTAAAACCAAACTCGGCAACTCTGAAGTGCGCGGCCTGGTTGAAGGAATCGTTTATGAAAAAATAGGAAGCTTTTTGGAAGAGAACCCTTCAATTTCCAAACAGATTCTTAATAAATGCGTGGACGCCGCGCGCGCCCGCGAGGCGGCTCGACGCGCCCGCGAATTAACCAGGCGCAAAAGCGCTCTGGAAGTAGGCTCGCTGCCCGGAAAGCTGGCGGACTGCCAGGAAAAAGATCCCGCGGCCAGTGAAATTTATCTGGTGGAAGGAGATTCAGCGGGCGGCTCGGCCAAGCAGGGGCGCGACAGAAAAAATCAGGCGATACTGCCTTTGCGCGGTAAAGTTCTCAATGTGGAAAAAGCGCGCTTTGATAAAATGCTGCAAAACGAAGAAATCAAGCTCATCGTTACCGCTCTGGGCACGGGAATAGGTTCAGGCGAATACGATGTTAGCAAGTTGCGTTATCATAAAGTTATTATCATGACCGATGCCGACGTGGACGGCTCGCACATCCGCACGCTGCTTTTAACCTTCTTCTTCCGGCAAATGCGCGAGCTGATTGAAAGAGGGTATTTGTATATCGCGCAGCCGCCGTTGTTTAAGGTAGTTGATAAAAAGAACGAGCTCTACATTCAGAATGAAGAAAGAATGAGAAATTATATTCTGGAAAACGGCGTGACAAAAATTAATTTAGTCATGGGTGACGGCAGCCGTTTTCCCGCGACCGGCAATAAATTACTGAGCCTCATTAAAAAAATTATGCGCATCGAAGATTTGCTGGATCGCTTTGAAAAAGAAAAGCGCGACAGGTTTGTGCTGCGCGTTCTGGCCGGTGATCCGGCTCTGAAGGAAAGCACTTTTAAAAACGATAAGAATCTCCAGGCCGTGGCCAAAAGAACAATCAAAGCCCTCAACGGCAACGTTACCGATTTCAAGCTGAAACCCGATAAGGACGAGGGCGTTTATGAAATGATTTTTGATCTAAAGAAAAACGGCCATACGGTGACTACTGCTATGGATATTGAAACATTCCGCTCGCCGCAGTTTGCGGAAATTCGCACGCTCTTGGAACAGGTTGCCATTCTGGGCGAGCCGCCCTACCGCGATGTGGTGGAGGACGCTAAAAATCCGGTTATACTGGAAAGCACCAAGGCGCTGGTTGAGCATATATTGAATTCCGGTAAAAAAGGAATCGGTTTGCAGCGCTACAAAGGCCTGGGTGAAATGAACCCTGAGCAGCTCTGGCAGACGACGATGAACCCGGAAAAGCGCACGCTCCTGCAGGTGACCGTGGACGACGCGGTGGAGGCGGATTTGATCTTCACCACGCTGATGGGCGACCAGGTGGAGCCCCGCCGAGATTTTATTTATAAAAACGCTTTGGATGTTTCCAATTTGGACATTTAATCCGACCAAGGAAATTACTTTTGCTGAAAATATTACGTGACCGCATATCTAGAGAGGAAAAAAGCTAAGATGGAACAAGATATCCACAAAAAGCCAACCATGGTGAACATAGAAGATGAGATGAAAAAATCCTACATGGATTACGCCATGAGCGTCATCATCGGCCGGGCTATTCCCGATGTGCGTGATGGTTTAAAGCCGGTGCATCGCCGCGCTTTGTTTTCCATGTATGAAATGGGCAATCGCTACAACAAGCCCTATAAAAAATCCGCCCGCATCGTCGGTGACATCATCGGTAAATACCATCCCCACGGCGACGTGGCGGTTTACGACACAATCGTACGCATGGCGCAGGAATTTTCCATGCGCTACCCCCTTGTTGACGGACAGGGTAACTTCGGTTCCATCGACGGCGATCCTCCCGCGGCTATGCGTTACACGGAAATAAGGATGTCCCGCATCTCGGAAGAAGTTCTGGCCGACCTGGACAAAGAAACTGTTGATTTCGTCCCCAACTACGACGAATCTCTGCGGGAGCCGTCGCTTTTGGCGGCGCGTATCCCGCTGCTTTTGCTCAATGGCTCGTCGGGCATCGCCGTCGGCATGGCCACAAATATTCCGCCGCACAACCTGACAGAAATTGTCAACGGCACGATAGCCTGCATCAAAAACCCGGAGATCACAGTCGAAAAACTGATGAAGCATATCCCGGGCCCCGATTTCCCCACGGCTGGTTTTATCAACGGGCGAGAAGGAATTATTTCCGCTTATAAAACCGGTCGCGGCATTATCAAAATGCGGGCGCGGGCGCTGATAGAAAAAAACGCACGTAACGACAGAGAGACTATCGTCATTACGGAAATTCCCTATCAGGTAAACAAAGCGACGCTGATTGAGAAAATTTCTGAATTGGTGCGTGACAAGAAAATTGAAGGCATTAGCGATTTGCGTGATGAATCCGACCGCGACGGCATTCGTGTTGTCATTGATTTAAAGCGCGACGAAAACTCATCAATTATCCTGAATAAACTTTATAAATTAACCGCAATGGAATCGTCTTTCGGCATTATCATGCTGGCGATAGCTGAAGGACGGCCGCAGGTTTTAAATCTAAAGCAGGTGCTCGAAAAATTCATTGTGTTCCGCCGCGACGTCGTCGTGCGGCGCACCGAGTTTGATCTGGCACGCGCCAAAGAGCGGGCGCATATTTTGGAAGGCCTGATTATCGCGCTCAAAAATATCGATGCCATTATCGCCCTGATCAAGGCGGCAAAAAATCCGCAGGAGGCTTCGGAAAAACTTTGCACCAAATTTAAGTTATCCGAAATTCAGGCCAAAGCAATTCTCGAAATGAGACTCCAGCGCCTGACCGGCCTGGAAAGAGCGAAAATTGACGAGGAATACAAAGAAATAAAAGCTCTCATGGCCAAGCTGGAAGGCATTCTGGCCGATCCGCAGAAAGTCCTGCAGGTAATTATCGATGAGTTAAACGAAATAAAAGAGCGCTACGGCGATGAACGGCGCTCGGAAATTGTCGCCAGCAGCGGTGATATCGATATTGAAGACATGATCGTGGAAGAAGACATGATGGTGACGATTACGCATGCCGGCTACATCAAACGCAATCCGGTAAGCCTGTATCGCAGTCAGCGGCGCGGCGGACGCGGCAAGGTGGGCATGGGCACCAAGGAAGAAGATTTTGTCGAAAAAATCTTTGTCGCCTCCACGCATCATTATCTGCTGGTGTTTACCAATACCGGTAGGGTGCATTGGCTTAAGGTTTATCAGATCCCGCAGGCGGGTCGCGCCGCCAAAGGCAAGGCGATCGTGAATATGATCAACATGGGGCAGGGCGAACGGGTCAGCGCCACTTTGCCCGTGCGCGCGTTTGATGATGATAAATCTATAGTGATGGTAACCAGGAAAGGCACGATTAAAAAGACGGAGCTGTCCGCTTATTCCAATCCGCGTTCCGGCGGCATTATCGCGCTGTCTCTGGATAAAGGCGACGAACTTGTTGATGTGAAAGTCACCACTGGCAAGCAGGATATCTTCCTGGCCACGCGCCGCGGTCTGGCCATTCGTTTCAAAGAAAAAGACGTGCGTGACATGGGACGCACAGCTAAAGGCGTGCGCGGCATCAGCCTGGGCAAGGATGATGAAGTGGTGGGCGTGGAAATTCCGGAAAAAGACACGTACGTCTTGACCGTTTCCGAAAAAGGATTCGGCAAGTGCACGCCGATTAAGGAATACCGCCTGCAAAGCCGCGGCGGTAAAGGCACGCTTAATTTAAAAATTGTTCCCAAAGTAGGCAATGTCTCCGGTGTCTTGCAGGTATCGGGCGAAGAGCACGTTATGCTGATCAGCGACGGAGGCAAAGTCATTCGCTTAAAAGGAGAAGATATACCGATTCATCATCGTGTAGCGCAGGGTGTTAAGCTCATTGATCTGGAGGCCAAGGAAAAACTGGTTGGCGTTGCGCTTACCACGTCGGAAGGCGGCGATGACGAAAACGGAATTGAGGAAGAAGGCGAAGAATAAAATTCGCGGTCACTTAAAGTTTCAAAAGCCCCTTAACTGTTTTAAGTTAAGGGGCTTTTTTGGTTTTCCTGCGGCGCTTGTTTTTGAAAGTTAAATTCATTATAGTTGCCTCATGAAAAACTACACACTGCTTGATCATACCGCCGATATCGGCGTTGAGGTATGGGGTAACACTAAAGAAGAAGCGCTCGCCGCGACCGTTGAAGCGATGTTTGATTTAATCGCGGCAAACGATAGCGTGGCAGAACTGGAGGAAAAAAAGATTGCCGTAAGCGGCGCGGATACGGCCGATATGCTGATTAATCTTTTGCGCGAAGCCCTTTATCTTTTTCACAGCAAATCCTGGCTTTGTAAAACGTGCGAAATACTGGAGATGGAAGAAGAAAAAATTACCGCGCGACTGCAGGGTGAACCATATGACGCGAAAAAGCATCATCTGAAAATGGAAATCAAGGCTGTCACCTACCACACGCTGAAAATCGAGAAACGCGATCAAGGCTGGCGCGCCAGGGTGATTTTTGATGTCTGAAATCAAGATGGAAAGACTTGATGAAAACCGTGTGCTGATCCCGCAGTCGGGAAAAATGCGCGTACCGGGGATCATCTACGCCAACGATAAAATTTTTGAGCTTTTAAAAAGCGACGAGAGCGCAAAGCAAGTGGCAAATGTCGCCTGCCTGCCGGGCATCGTGAAATATTCATTGGCGATGCCCGATGTCCACTGGGGCTATGGTTTTCCCATCGGCGGCGTGGCGGCTTTTGACATGGATAGTGGAATTATTTCGCCTGGCGGCGTGGGCTACGATATCAATTGCGGCTGCCGCCTGATGACCACAACTTTGACGCTTGATGACATTAAAAACAAAATCGATAAACTCACCACTGCTCTTTATCAGGGCATTCCTTCTGGCGTCGGCACAAAGGGATTTGTAAAATTATCCGGCAAAGATCAGAAGAAAGTTCTGGAAGAAGGATCTGTATGGGCGGTCAAAAATGGTTTTGGCCAGCCAGAAGATTTGGAGGCCACAGAAGACGGCGGCATAATGCCAGGAGCTGATTCGGAGCAGGTATCAGCCCGAGCTATTGAGCGCGGCAAAGAACAGCTGGGGACGCTTGGTTCGGGCAATCACTTTCTGGAAATAGAACTGGTGCAGGAAATTTTTGATGAAAAAGCCGCCCATGTTTTCGGCCTGCAAAAAGGCCAAATTGCCGTGATGATTCACAGCGGCTCGCGGGGCCTGGGCTATCAGGTCTGCGACGATTATCTGGCGCTGATGGTCAAGCACGCGGCACAAACCGGCATTGAACTGCCCGATAGGCAGCTTGCCTGCGCTTATCTAAAATCTACGCGCGGACAAAATTACTTGGCGGCGATGGCCTGCGCCGCGAATTACGCCTGGGCTAACCGGCAAGTGCTCATGCAGCAGACACGTCAGCTTTTTGAAAAAACGCTGCAGCTTTCGCCGCGCGATTTAGCCATGCGCTTGGTGTTCGATGTTTGCCACAATATCGCCAAGATTGAAGCATTCGATATTGACGGTAAGCAAAAAAAATTATGTGTGCATCGCAAAGGCGCGACGCGTTCTTACCCCGCGGGGCATGACGCTTTGCCCGCCCGCTACAAAAGCGTCGGTCAGCCGGTTTTAATCCCCGGCGATATGGGCACAGGCTCTTTTGTTTTGGCAGGCCAGCAAAAAGCGATGGAAGAGACATTTGGTTCTGCCTGCCACGGCGCGGGGCGCGTGATGAGCCGCACGCAGGCCACCAAAGCCTCGCAGGGGCGCTCTATTACCCAGGAACTGGCTCAAAAAGGTGTTTTGGTGATGGCTTCCAGCAAAGGGACACTCAAAGAAGAAATGCCGGAGGCTTATAAAAACCTGCAGGATGTCGTGCAGGTGATGCATGACGCGGGTATTGCCAAAAAAGTTGCGAGACTGAAAGCAATAGCCTGTATTAAAGGCTGACTGCCAAGACCGCCTTCATTCGGCTACCTTTGTTGGCAGCGTCGTCGGCTTCCTCAACGTATTAGTAATACGCCTGCGGAGCCTCCTCCTTGCCGCCTCGGTATCCTTTTGAATGCGACTTGGCAAAACGGTACATTGTCATTCCCGCGAAAGCGGGAATCCAGTGTTCTGTCCTTGCGCCCGGCAGCCGCCGGGTAAAAATCTGCCTCTGGCAGGTGAAGCAATCGCGTTGTCATTCCGGGCTTGACCCGGAATCCAGTAAATACTTATTAATATGATGGATTCCCGCTTTCGCGGGAATGACAATCAAAGTGTAATTGTTTTCTGGAAATATTTTTAAAGCTGTTATAAGTAACTTCGCTAATTATTGGAGACAACAAATGACCGAAATCATATTTGATGAAAACGAGAATTGGGAAAAAAGAATCTTGTGCTCTGATGAGTCCTGTATCGGCACCATCGGCCCGGATGGCCGTTGTAAGGAATGCGGCAAGGTTTACGAAGGAAAATTACCAGAAGACCACGGCACAGTAAGCAGTAACCCGATTGCGCCAGCAGAACAAAAACCAGAAAAAACAGTGTCTGAAGATGATGATTGGGAAAAACGTGTTCTATGTTCTGACGAAGCCTGTATTGGTGTTATCGGCCCGGATGGCAAGTGCAAGGAATGTGGCAAACCACTTAAATAAAATTCATCGCAGCTGGATGAAAGCAGCAAAGGGAAATGTAAAGATTTGATCCTATATACCGCCTGCTGCTTCTATATAGACTCTTAAATAATATGCCATAATGTCCTCCTTAATAGTTATTTTCTTGGATTATAAATAGTGAAAAATACTTTTGTATCTGCTAATTCCGGAATATCTTTCAAGCTCTGCACTGTAACGCGGTAAATCCCTGGGGACATTTTGCTCTGATCCTCGTCAATTCTTCTTAGGAAATCATTGCGGCCATAGGCGTAACATGCCCCAACAAAGACTTCTTTCTTCAATAAAAACCGTTCCCCTGACGCTGACGAATCAATGGCGCTGATTGTTAATTTCAAAGGAATCGGAATACCGGGTTCACGTAGTTTACCTCGTGCATCTCTTTCGTATCTCCCAACCAATTTTCGGACACGCTCTCTATCTGCCTTATCTTTCTCATTGTACATAAATTTAAGATCAAAAGGATATCTATAAGGACCCTCCTCTATAATCCGCAGTTCAGTCGAAACTGTCGCACCTTTTTGATGAACAGCAAAAGGCAATTCAACGGGTGGTGTGGTCGGGTCTGCCGTCGCACAACCCGTAAAACAGATAAGCATTATCATTATTACTGTGATTATTTTCTTCATTGATCTTTCCTTATCTTTGAGCAAATAAGGGGTCGCATCTTTAATTTTTTGCCATGATCTCTTGCGCGCCTGGCTTACCTTGCTGTAATTGCTTCGTCCAAACATCCGTCCTAGTTCCGCTCTTTCTTTTTATTCAACGGACAAACCTTGACGCATTCGTCGCAGTCAATCCAGTAATTGTGGCCGGCGGTGTTGATGACGCGTTCGATGTTTTTTAGGCCTTCTTCGGTTTTAAGTGCCAGCGGATAAATGGCGTGTTTTATTGTGTGTGCAAGACAGGTCATTTTATGGAATTTTCCGTGTTCATCGAAGGCTTTTGAGGGGCAGACTTTCATGCAGGCACTGCATTTGGGCGGGCAGGGCAATTCATTAGAAAGGAGTTTATCACCGGGGATGGGCGCGCTGGTCACAACGGCGGCAAGTCGTAAAAGTGAGCCGTATTTGGGGTGATAAACTTGTCCGGAGCGTCCAAAACGTCCCATGCCTGCTTTTACTGCGGCGTGTTTTAATGACATCAAACCCCAGGGTTCGAACCCATGAAAAACCATCGGCGCGTAACAGGGAATGGGTATGGCCAGATATTTGCCTTTGGCTTCAATAAAATTACTCAGGGCAAGAGCGACATGATCGAGAGAGGTATAGGCGCTATGATAAGTTCTGTGCACGCCGTAAAGATTATAATCAGGCGAGCGGAGCATCCCCTGCGGCACAGGAATGCCGATTACGATAACGGTTTTTGCCTCCTTACAGACACGCGCGGGATGATGTTTTTCCGGCGCGTCGTCAAAACGTGACACGGGAGCAAAGCCCACCGCGTCCACCTGCGGGCGCAAAAATTTTTTGATGGCTTGTTTTAAGGTTGTGGCCATAAAAACATATCTAGAATTCGTAGAGCTTTTTGCCCGGTACGACCGTGAAATTTTTCTTAGTTAAAATCTCGATGGCTTTTTCCGGGTTATCAAAACGGAAGATGATGACGGCGTTTTCACCGCTTTTTTCCACAAAGGCGTAAACGTATTCCACGTTCACCCCTTCCCGGGAGACGGCTTCCATCACGCTGTGCAGTCCGCCCGGTTTATCCGGGACTTCCACGGCGACCACAGGAGTTTTACTGACCTGAAAGCCATTTTCTTTAAGTACCGTATTTGCTTTTTCCACATCATTGACGATTAAGCGTAAAATGCCGAAATCCGCCGTTTCCGCGACGGACAGAGTGCGGATATTGATATTGGCATCCATAAGCACGCGCGTTGCCTGCTGCAGAGTGCCGGGTTTATTTTCCAGAAATACTGATATTTGTTCGACTTTCATGGCCTACCACCCCTTTCTGTAATATTGTTACATACGGCGTTTGTCGATTACCTTATCGCCTGCTTTTAGCGTATTGGGCCCCACAAGCTTCACGCGCGGCTCGACGCCCAGATAATCCTGCATGTCTTTGACAATGCGCTGTTCAATTTTCTGCAGTTCCTTGACGCTGCCAGAATCGCTGAAAATTTTATCGCTGACTTCCACTTGCAGCTCCAGCGCGTCCAGAGCGCCTGCTTTATCTACAATAATCTGATAGCGCGGCTCAAGGCCTTCGATCTCCACCAGAATCGCTTCGATCTGCGCGGGGAAAATATTGACACCGCTGATGATCAGCATATCGTCGCTTCTTTTGAGCGCTCTTTCCATTTTGATATGCGTGCGCCCGCAACGGCACGGCTCGGTGATCAGCCTGGAGATATCTCCGGAGCGGTAGCGGATAAGCGGAATTGCCTCGCGCGAAAGAGAAGTGAAAACAAGTTCTCCTTCCTGGCCTTCCGGAAGAACTTCTCCCGTTTGCGGATTGATTGTTTCGACGATAAAATGGTCTTCGAAAATATGCATGCCGTTATGCGCTTCGATGCATTCTATCGCGATCCCTGGGCCGATGACCTCGGAAAGGCCGTAAATATCCAGCGCGGTGATGCTAAAAGTTTTTTCGATTTCCTCGCGCATGGCTTTGCTCCACGGCTCCGCGCCGAAAATGCCCACGCGCAGTTTGAATGATTTTAAATCCATACCCATCGTTTTAGCTTCCTGCGCCAGATGCAGCGCGTATGAAGGCGTGCAGCATATTACCGTGGGGCCGAAATCACGCAGAATCATCAGTTGCCGTTTGGCGTTGCCGCCGGAAATCGGAATAACGCTCGCGTCAATCTTTTCCGCGCCGTAGTGCAGACCCAGGCCGCCGGTAAATAAGCCGTAAGAAAAAGCGTTGTGGATAATGTCATTTTTGGTAATGCCCGCGGCAACCAGGCAGCGCGCGACCAGATCCGACCATGTTTCAATATCGTGTCTTGTATAACCGAAAACTGCGGAGCGGCCGGTAGTGCCGGAAGAGGCGTGAAGCCTAACGATGCTGCCCATCGGGACGGAAAACATTCCATAGGGGTAGTTATCGCTCATGTCCTTGCGGGTGATAAACGGCAGTTTTTTCAAATCATTCATCGATTTTATATCCGAAGGCTTGATTTGAGCGGCATCGAATGATTTTTTGTAAAATCCCACCGTGTGATAAACACGCTGCATAACCTGCTGGAGTCTTTTGAGCTGCAGTGCTTTGAGCGCTTCGCGGGGCAGGGTTTCAAATTCTTCGTTGTAGAACATGGAAGGGCCTCCCTTTATTTAATAATATATCAGTAACTGTTTGTCATTGCGAGCGACCAAGGGGAGCGTGGCAATCCATTATACATCAGTTAAATACGAGATTGCTTCGGTCTCTGCTTTCCCTCGCAAAGACGTGTTAGTTTAGTCTCTTCGTCGTAAAGAACAATTATGAATAAAGTCTAACAAAACTTTGTTGCTCTGGCAAGAATCTTTCCTGCGCGAAAGGGCGTCTATTTATTTATGGTTATTAAAGTAATTTGAAGTTAGGAGTATGCCCAGCGCGGTTTTTGTGTCGGCTATTTCGCCTTTTTTCAGCATCGCCTCTAAATCGGAAAGTTTTTTCGGAACGACTTCGATAAATTCATCCTCATCGGGTTTAAGTGGTGCGTAAACAAGGTCGGAAGCGAGGAAAAAATACATATATTCATTGCAGTATCCGGCAAGCAAATAGCCTTCGTAAAGTCGGGTCATTTTACCGGCGCGAAAACCCGTTTCTTCCGCGAGCTCTCTTTGCGCGCATTCTTCGGCAGGTTCGTCATGGTCGTTAAAAGCTCCGGCGGGAATTTCCAGCAGTTGATTTTTCACGGCTACGCGGTATTGTTTTACCAAAAAGATTTCGTTTTTTTCATTTATCGGAATGATTGCCACGGTTGGTTTGTGGTCAATCCAGGTCTGTTTAATGGATTGACCATTGGGCAGCGCCACATCTTCTTCATAAACATCGAATATTTTGCAACGGTAAACACGGGAAGGTTTATTGTTTTCCATGAAGAGGGCGTCCGCAATCAGTTTGTTTTGATGATGCTCAGTAAATTTTTTTCAATTTCTTCTTTTGGGAGCGCGCCGGTCAGTCTTTGCACCAGCTTTCCTTCTTTAAAAAAAAGCATTGTCGGGATGCTTTGGATGCCGTATTGCGAAGCAGTCAGCGGATTCTCGTCTACGTTTAGCTTGGCAACCTTGACGCCGCCTACGTAATCGGAGGCGAGTTCATCGATTATGGGCGACAAGGCGCGGCAAGGTCCGCACCAGGGCGCCCAGCAATCGACGAGCACGGAAATATCGGAAGCCAATACTTCACGCGCGAAGGTGTTATCTGTAACGTCAAGCGGTTTGGGTTTTTGCTGTGTTACCACCAGCGGATCGCCGCATTTGCCGCACAATGGTTTTTTGTTAAGCTTATCTTCCGCCACGCGGTTTTTTGTCCCGCACTTGAGGCATGGGATAATCAATTCATCCAGCGGCGTGCCGCATTTGCCGCATACGGAACGCCCCTGAAATTTTTTGTTTGGTATGCGATTTTTCGTTCCGCATTTGAGACAGCGGATAATAACGTTGTCCGGCATACATTTGTCACCTGCGGCACTGAATCAATATAGCCAAAAACATCCGCGCGTTATTTGGCGATGCTCACCATAAAAGGTTTTAATTTCTCAATAAGTTCGCCAGGTTTCATCTTTGCCAGAAGCCCGCGCTGCCCCGCGCCCACATAAATTTCGGGCATCATGGCGATAGATTTTTCCATAAAAGCGGGCATTACTTTCTGGATGCCGAAAGGAGAAATCGCGCCTCTTTCATAGCCGGTGTGCACCTCAGTCAGTTCTTCATTGCACGCCGCAATCTGCCGAGCTCCGATGGTCGCGGCCAGCTCTTCCGGAGAAACTTCCTGATCACCGTGCATCAACACCAGCATTGGTTTGCCGACTTCGTCTTCCATAACCAATGTTTGGATAATGCAATGCGGATCAACTTTTAATTCTGCCGCCTGCTGCTCTATGGACCACGGATCTGCCATCTGGCAGGAACATAACGTGAAGACCGCTTTTTGTCTTTGTAAATCCTGCACAGCAGGCGTCGCGGGCAGCGATACTTTTGTTTTTGGAGCGGCCGCCTTTTTCACAGCGGGCTTTTTAACCGCTTTCACCTTTTTGGCAATTGCTTTTTTAGGACTAGCGACTTTTTTTGCCTTTGCTTTTTTGGACACAGCGGCTTTCTTTGGTTTCGCCTTTTTAGCGGCCTTTGCTTTTTTAACAGGTTTGGCCTTTTTGACCGCTTTGACTTTTTTTACAACCTTTTTCTTTTTTGGAGCCGCCGCTTTTTTAACGACTTTTTTCTTTTTGATGGGTTTTGATTTTTTTAACGCTTTAGCTTTTTTCTTTGCCGGCACTTTCTTTTTTGCTGGTTTTTTCTTTTTCATACTCCCTCCTCTTTGATTGCTGAATAAGGATTTTATGAAGCTTTGCTAGGTAATATAGCAAGTATAATGAAAAAAGCAATATTTTATGACAGCGCTAAAAAAGGAAAAAATTATTGCCCAGGTTATGACAAATGTCTTGCTTCATGTAATTAAATTGTTTAAAAAGTTAAAAATTATTCTCAGAGAACGTAAATTATGCCCGAATCAACGCAAATCATTCTTGGTATGTTAGCACTGCTCATTGTTTTAATCCTGGCGATGCTCGGGACAGGCTGGTGGACTAAGAAAATATGCCTGGCAATCATGCGGGAATTGGAAACAAAAGGCGCGGTCAATGAAGCAAAAGCTGTTGCATTACAGTATGATAAGTCTGAATATTTCAAAATTGGGTATCGCGATTACCGGCCAAAAGCTCTGGAGATGCTGGTTATCAGCGAGGCTGTTTGCCGTACCGAAGATGGGCGCTATTACTTAAATCAGGAAAAAGCAAAAGCGATTTGATGACCACACGGATGCTAATGGGAAAAAAGCCGTAAGCATTAAAAATACGATTGTTTCCCGGGTAGACCAACAAACAAATTATATCAATAATAATAACAGGTATCTAAGAGCCGGTAATCGAAAAAATTGACGGATTAGGTAAAATGTATCAAGGCGCATTACGCGCGCCTTAACACATAGAAAACCATATTCATTTCCTTGATTTTACGCTGATTTTAAGTTATTTGACGCAGATAAAATTATAGTGGAGCCCGCGTTTTGCAATTTAATCCCTGCATGAAACACAAACTTATCCGCGATTCCGCGCGCCATTTCGCGGAAACAGAATTGGCACCGATTGCTGCGGAAATTGACAAAAACGCCACCTTTCCAACTGCGGTGGCCGAAAAAATGAAAAAGCTTAACTATTTCGGTCTGCAGGTTCCGAAGGAATTCGGCGGCGCGGCGCTGGACTCGGTTAGCGCGGCCATTGTGGTGGAAGAGCTTTCCCGCGTATGCGCGGCGGTGGGCCTGTGTGTTACCGTGCACAACGGTGTTGCTGTTTTTCCGTTTCTGCAGTTCGGCAACAAAAAACAAAATGAACACTATCTGCCCAAGCTGGCCAGCGGGGAAATGATCGGCGCGTTTAGCCTTACGGAAGCCAATGCCGGCTCCGACGCTGGTTCCGTGGAAACCACGGCGGTGCAAGACGGCAAGGGTTATGTTTTAAACGGTACAAAAATTTTTGTCACCAACGGCGGCATTTGTGATTTGGCGCTGATTTTCGCGCTGACTAATTCCGATCAGAAGCAACTGCAAAGCTCCGTGTTTATCGTGGAGAGTTCCTGCGAAGGTTTCTTGCGCGGCGAGCTTGAAGACCTCTGCGGCATGCGCGCCAATCCCGTCTCTTCACTTTTTTTTGAAAACTGCCGCGTGCCGGAAGAAAATATTCTGGGCAAACTGGGCATGGGAATGAAAATCGGTATGACCACGCTGGATAACGGCCGCATCGGCGTGGCGGCGCAGGCTTTGGGCATCGCTCAGGGCGCGTTTGAAGCGGCGGTAAAATACGCCAAGGAAAGACAGCAGTTTAAAAAGCCGATTGCCTCGCTCCAGACCATTCAAAATTATATTGCCGATATGGCGACCGAGCAGGCGGCGGCGCGCCTGCTTTTATACCGCGCCTGCGAGCTAAAAGACGCGGGCGAGCCTTACGGCTGCGAAGCGGCGATGGCAAAACTTTATTGCAGTACGCTTGCGTCCAAGACAACATCACTGGCTGTGCAGATTCACGGCGGTTACGGTTACAGTAAGGAATACGATGTGGAAAGATATTTCCGCGACGCCAAAGTAACGGAGATTTATGAAGGCACGAGCGAAATTCAGCGCATGGTCATCGCGCGCGCGGTACTGTCAAAACTGACACTGTAGGTTTTCATGTTAAAACTTGTCGTTTGCATAAAGCAGGTTCCCATGGTGACGGAACTTCCGTGGGATGAAAAAACCGGCACACTCAGGCGTGATCTCGCGCCGGGAATGATGAATCCCGCCTGCAAGCACGCCCTCGAAGCGGCGCTGCAAATAAAAGAAAAACATTCCGCGCATCTTACGGTTATCACGATGGGGCCTCCCGCGGCTAAAGAGGTGCTTTATGAGGCGCTGGCGATGGGCGCGGACAGCACTATTTTAATCTGTGATAAAATTTTGGCCGGCTCCGACACTTACGCGACATCCTGGATTCTCGCGCAGACGATAAATAAACAATGCGATAAGGCGGATCTGATTTTATGCGGCGCGTTTACCGCGGACAGCGAAACGGCGCAGGTCGGGCCGCAGCTCGCGGAAAGAATGAATCTTCCCGCGGTTGCTTACGCGGAAAAAATTGAAGTTAACGGCAGGACGCTGCGCGTGCGGCGTATCGTCGATAATTTCCGCGAAACGATGGAAATGGAATGCCCCGCGCTCGTGACCGTATCCATGGAAAATTATCTGCCGCGCTACGTGGGCTTGGGCGGACTGCAAAGCGCCTTTGACGAAAACCAGATTAAAGTTATGGATACTGCCACGTTGGGTATTGTCGCCGCGGATGTCCAGAAGGAAGGCTCGCGGACGAAAGTCCGCCGGGTGTTTTTGCGAAAGACACAAAAAGAAAACGAGTTTTTCACCGGCGTCGCGGTAAATGTGGTCCATGAATTTCTCAATAAGTACGAAAGAAAAATCAGCACGGTAATCGGCAAATCGATTGAAGGGAAAGAACGCACGCGTGGAAAATAAAAAGAAAAGCATCTGGGTTTTCGGCGATTACCGCAATTATTATCAGAACCGTGTAACGCTGCAGCTTATTTCCAAAGCGATGGATTTGGCCAAAGCCATTAACGCGGAAGTGTGCGCTCTGGTCTTCGGCCATGAAATCAACGAATGGATTATGGAATACACGGCGCACGGCGCGGACAGGATTCTGGCCATCGATGACCCGGCGCTCAAAAGTTACAGCACGGAGCAATATCTGGTGATTATGGAAAATCTGGCCCGCGAGCGTGATCCGGAAATAATTTTAATCGGCGCGACGGATTTCGGCCGTGAATTCGCCCCGCGTTTGGCCAAACGCCTGAAAACAGGTTTGTCGGCTGATTGCGTCGGCTTGGAAATTTCCCCGGAGGGACTGCTGGTACAGATCGCGCCTTCTTTCGGCGGCAACATGCTGGCGGAAATCGTCACCGAATATCACCGCCCGCAGATGGCGACTGTCCGTCCCGGAACGTTTAAGGAAATCCCGCATGACAACAGCCGCAAAGCGCAGGTGGAGCGACTGCCATTGATAAAGGATTTGCCCGAACCGCGTGTACGGCTTATCGAGTATGAACGTTGCGCGGAAAAAGAGCATTCCATTGAAAACGCGCAGGTGATTGTCTGCGGCGGCCGCGGTATGGGTAATAAAAATAATTTTGCCAAACTTCATGAACTGGCCAGAATTTTAGGCGGCGGCGTCGGTGCGACGCGGCCTGTTGTCTACGCGGGCTGGGCGGATCATGACGCACTGGTCGGCCAAGCGGGAAAGCACATCAAACCGAAAATTCTTTTTTCCTTCGGCATCAGTGGCGCGATTCAGCACACGGCGGGACTGGGCGAGGCGGATTTTATCGTGGCCATCAATAAAAACCCGCAGGCCACGATGATGAAAATGGCCGATGTTGCCATGGTGGCTGACGCGAGCGATGTCCTCAACAGTCTGATTAAAGAACTAAAAAAACGTATTCGGGAATAGCCAGCCTGATTTTCAAGGCAGCAGAGGCCGGTCAAAGCTCTTATCCAGCACGTTGTTTTTTTCCATCTGCGCGTCCCATAAACCCTGGTTGATAAACGGAATGAGCTGAAGCATGTTTTCCGCTTTCAGGTGTTCCGGATGGGCTAGTTTTTTAAGAAGGGTTTCGTCAAAATTGCCTGTCTTGCCGAAATGGGCACCGATGGCATAGAAGGAAGAAAAGTATTTGGCCTTCAGAAAATCTGGCTGAACATCAAGACCCTCGCAGCCGCCTTTCAGAATGCTGCCCAGAGGTTGACAGCCGAGACGGCGCGCAAGCTTTTCACAATATCTGGCCACAAAGCGCAGATGCGCAGTTTCCGGGAAACCGCACTGAACAACGAACCCCAGTGCGGGTAGATTTTTTCTACCGGTAAGAGGCTCCAGCGCTTCAATGAATTCCTTAACACTTCCCGGCATCGCGTCCACATAGAGAGGGAAGCCGATAATTACGTTTTCTGCCGCCGCGAATTTCTCCACCAGCTGACCGAAATATTTCCTGTGCTTGAACAAATATTCCTGATCAAAGGTGTTACCGGCAGTTTCCTGAAAACCCCGGAGAAAACGATCCATCAGTTTTCCGGTATTGCTTTTTGTTGTGCGCGGCGAACCGTTAATGAATACCAAGTTCATTGAGCATCTCCTTGACGGGTGTATCGGTCACGTGGACAAAGCCCAACGCGGATCTCAAATTAATTGACTCGCGCCGAAAAATATCCGTGACGATTGACAGGTCTTCTTCATCAGTGCCTTCTTCTTTTTCCAGGAGGAAGGAAAGAAGCGGATATTTGTCGTAACGCTTTTTATGGTGCACCTCGCCTTCTATTTCTTCCAGATGGGGATGAATCAAAGGGAGCTTTCTGTCCATCGCGTTTTTCAAAACAGAACTCACAAAACCCATAAGCAGCGGTGAACAGAAGATTACATGGTCCGCCGTGATGAATGTCTTCGCTATTTCGACAGCGTCGTCTTTGATGCTGCATAAACCAGGTGTTTTAACCCAACAGTCGAAACAGCCCAGACAAGGAGTGATTTTCATATCCCGCAAAGTGAAGACCTGAACAGTGTGTCCGGCATTTTTTATTCCGCCGGCCAGCCGTTCAATGTATCCGTCAATTTCTTTGCCTTTTTCGGATGGATTACCGTTTAATATTAAAATTTTCATGTTCGCCTGCTGCCGTTCTTGATTTTTCTGAAAAATTTATTCCTTGATAATTTCTCTGGCGATGACAATACGCTGAATTTCTGAAGTGCCTTCATAAATAGTTGTGGCCCTCGCGTCACGGAACAGGCGCTCCACTTTGTAGTCCTTTGTGTATCCGTAGCCGCCGTGCACCTGCAGCGCCATATAGGAAATCGCGTTTGCCGCCTCCGAGGCGAAAAGCTTTGCCATGGAAGCTTCTTTAGTGAATTTCACGCCTCTGTCTTTACGGTCTGCGGCCGCCAGCGTAAGCCAGGATGCGGCTTCAATCTGCGTGGCGGCATCGGCGATCATGAACTGTATTGCCTGAAAAGAGTTTATGGTTTTTCCGAACTGCCGCCGTTCCTTTGTGTAGGAAACCGCTTCGTCCAGGCAGGCGCGGGCGATTCCCACCGCCTGGGATGCGATGCCGATTCGTCCGCTGTCCAGCGCGAGCATGGCCACCTTGAATCCTTCGCCTGGATTGCCCAATAAATTTGCCGCGGGAATTTCACAGTCTTCAAAAATAAGCTCTACCGTGTTTGACGCTCTCAGCCCCAGCTTTTCTTCTTTTGTTCCTATCTTAAAACCGGGCGTTCCCTTTTCCACGAGAAAAGCGGAAAGGCCCCGGCTTCCCTTTTCCTGACCGGTGCGGGCGATGAGATTAATTAAATCGGCTTGTTGACCGTGCGTGATAAATACTTTTGAGCCATTTAGTATGTATTTATCTTTTTTTAACACGGCCGTAGTTGTCATCGAACCGGGGTCGGAACCAGCACCCGGCTCCGTCAAGGCGAATGCCCCCAGAAGGGAACCAGCCGCCAATCCGGTCAGCCATTTTTCTTTTTGCTCTTTGGTGCCGAATTTAAGCAGTGGCTCCGTGGAGAGATTGGCCACCGACATGGTAACGGCGCTTGATGCGCAGGCGTAGGCGATTTCCTGCAAGGCCAGCGAGTAGGCAACCGCGCCGGCGCCCGAGCCGCCCATCTCCGGCGGGACCATCATTCCCAACAGCCCAACATCACCCATCTTTTTTACTGCTTCCAGGGGAAAGATGCCGTGTCTGTCCCATTCGGCCGCCTTAGGTTCGAGCTCTTTTTTAGCAAAATCACGCGCCATGAGCCTGATCATTTCTTGTTCGCTGGAGATTTCAAAAGCCATAGATGCCGCCGTCAGGGAATGTATAAAACCACAAGTAATTCTGTTTTTTCGCCGGAAGGATTGCTGAGCGCGTGATGAAGCGCCGAATTAAAATGAATGCATTCCCCCCGCTCCAATACACTGGTATTTTTGCCCACCGATATGGAAAGCCTGCCCTTTAAAACATAA
The DNA here is from genome assembly GCA_002402545.1 of Syntrophaceae bacterium UBA4810. Taxonomy (GTDB): domain Bacteria; phylum Desulfobacterota; class Syntrophia; order Syntrophales; family Smithellaceae; genus UBA4810. The sequence goes on along the minus strand of DHGA01000061.1, from coordinate 45,599 downwards.
ATGAATTCTTCACCATCATGGTGGTATTCCACCCCTTCATGGGCCGTGTTCGGTTCAATGGTTACGCGGTATGCGCCCAGGTGCTTGTCCGAACCTGCTTTGGTCAATTGAGTGTAGGCGTAGGAACCAGCGCGTTTTTTCTGGCTTTTCACGCGCGACGCGGTTTTTTTGCCTTTTTCGTCTTCCAGCGCTTCCACATCAATCTTTAACGCGCGACTCAGCTGCAATACAAGAGCCACCGGCGGAGTCACCTTGTCTGCTTCCACTTTTTCCAGAACGTCTGCGGGATATCCGGTTTCATGCGCCAGGTCTTTTATGCTCATCTTTCTTTCTTCGCGATAAGCTCTTATGCCCTGGCCGAAAGATTTTTTAACTTCTTTGACTTTTGCCATAATGATTCACCGTATGTATATTGATAAGTGTCTTTACGTCAAGGTTTTACCAGTTTGTGATATACCAACAAGTCTGAATAATTCTTTGAGCGGAAAGATCCCTGTAGATGTGATTATTAAAGTTTTTTACGCTGAAAGCAACATCTTTTTTATCATGACCCGCAGTCTTCATAACAAATGATTTAAAAAGCTAGGTATTGACTTTTGATAATTAAGAGATGATAAAGTTTCATGCGTCTGTAGTTTTTTATCCGGGCGCGGAAAGGATGTAAGTATGGAAAGGGAAAAATTTGGCACGATTTTTAAAGGTGCAGTAATTACTTTATTCTCATTGATGTTAGTGAATATGCTAGGCGGTTGTGCTTACTACAAAATACGCCCTCAGCCACAGGTTAAAGGTGAACTGAAGGTGGCGGGGCTTAAGGAGCGCGTGGAGATTTTACGCGATTCCGGCGGCAAGCCACATATCTACGCGAACAACATGCAGGACCTTTTCTTCGCCCAGGGTTACGTTCAGGCTCAGGACCGCTGGTGGCAGATGGAATTCTTCCGCAAAACATGCGGTGGGCGGATTGAGGAACTCACCGGCAGGAAAGCCGCGCTGGTAAATTCCGACATCTACCTGAGGTCACTGGGTCTGTATAAAGTAGCCGAAAAGGAATATAACAGTTTTAGCGCGCAAGACCGCACTGCCCTGGATGCTTTCGCTGCTGGCGTTAACGCTTATATTTCAGGCCGCAGCCCTCAGCAGCTTTCGGTCAACTATTCGATTCTTGGCCTTACCGGAGTCAAGTTCAAGGTGGAACCATGGTCTCCGCTTGATACGCTGGTTTTCTCCAAGCTGATGGCCTGGGATCTGGGCCTTTCACGCGACTTGGAAATCATCCGCGCCAAGCTCTATGTCAAGCTAGGCGCGAAAATGGCGGAACAGTGGCTGGTACCGGCTTGGCCGCTCGGGCTTAAACCCACCACTTTACTCGATGAGGATATTAAGGCAATGTATCCCGCCTCTTTAGCTTTGTCGCCTGAGCCGCGGGAAAAAATAATTGCCGAGGTTACGCAAAGCTATGAACAGCCCGCCGGTGATCTTTCCCACATCATGGGTCAGGCCGAAGGGATTGGCACTAATTCCTGGGTGGCGACCGGCTCGATGACAAAGCAAGGCAAGCCGCTTCTGGCTAACGATCCTCACCTGGGCATTCAGCAGCCCTCTATCTGGTATGAAGTCGCGCTGCATTGCCCGGACGACGGCACCGGCCGGCCTTTTGACGTAACCGGCTTTGCCTTTGCCCCTTCTCCCGGTGTGGTCGCGGGTCATAATAACGACATCGCCTGGGGAAACTCGAATGTCTATCCTGATGTGAACGATCTTTATCAAATCAAAGTCAATCCGGACAACCCGCTGCAATATGAGTGGAACGGGAAATGGCGTGATATGACCATTCGTGAAGAAACGATCAGATTCGGCGACGGAAAACCTTCCATCAACATCAAGGTCAGAATCACGCACCTGGGTCCAATCATTAATGAAAACAGAGCTGATCCCAAGACGGGCGAGCTGGCAGGATTTAACAACAAAGACCCCCTGGCTCTGCGCTGGACCGGCTTGGAGCCGAGCACTATTACGCTGGCCATCCTAAAGCTTAACCGAGCCCGAAACTGGAATGACTTCATCGCGGCGCTTAAATATTGGGATACCCCTTCACAAAACCTGGTTTATGCCGACCGGAAGGGTAACATCGGCGTGCAGATGCCGGGGAAAATTCCCGTTCGTGCTCAAAACCACACCGGCCAGGTGCCCGTGCCCGGCTGGACAGACAAATACGCATGGAAGGGGTATGTCCCTTATGATCTGATGCCACGTCTCTATAACCCGGCGCGTAAATACATCGTGGCCTCGAATCAGGAAATAGCGCCTCCCCGTTATTTTGCCATGCTCAACAGCAAGCTGGGGCCAAACGTAAATGCTCACTTCGGTTCCAAATATAACAAGTGGGTTTACGGCTACCGTTCGCAGCGCACATATGATTTAATGAAGCAACTCGCGCCGCACAGCGTGGCCACTTATCAGGCGATTCAAGGCGATAATTTGAGCATACCGGCTAAGGAGATTATGCCCGCGCTGGCCAAACTCAAGTTTGAAGACGCGGAACTGACCGATGCCCGCGACTGGCTTATAAAGTGGGATGCTATCTGTGGAGAAGACAGCCCGCACGCCGTGTTGTTCAATCATTTTATAATGAAATTAATGCAGAACACTTTTCAAAATAAAATAGGAGACATAGGAAAGGCCGATGGCATTGATAAGGAATTGTGGGCAATTACCCTGCTTTTGAAGAATCCCAACGACCCTTGGTGGGATGATCCCACAACACCGGACAGGAAAGAAACACGCGATGAGACACTGATAAAATCTTTTGCCGAAGCTTACGCGGCGGCAAAGTTAGCTCAGGGCAATGACCGCAATAAATGGAATTGGGGCAAGCTTCATACCGCCACGTTCGTCAGCAATCCGCTGGGTGCCAGCCGTGTCAAACCGCTTGAAGCGCTGGTCAATAGGGGGCCTGTGCCCACATCCGGCTCCACGGAAACGGTCAACAACAATATCTGGTACGCGAGCAAGGGCAATTTCAGTGTAGGGCTGATACCTTCCATGCGCATGATTGTTGACTTGGGCGATTTTGACCAGAGCGTGAAAATAAATTCGACCGGCGTCAGCGGCCACCCGGGGAGCAAGTGGTACGAGGATCAAATGGTACCCTGGGCTAAAGTCGAATACCAGCCCATGCTGTGGAGCCGTGAAAAAGTAGAGGCGGTTGCCAAGTATAAACTGTACCTTAATCCGTAATACGTCGTAAACATGGTGTTGTTTTGAGCCCCGCCTCTTCCAGAGGCGGGGCTTTTTTTTCTTGCATTTCGCTGAATATCCAATTATTAATGAACGCATGAAAAGCGAAAAAGGATTTTCCTATATACCCTTCATGGTGGTCTATGTGGCGGCCGCCGTAAGTTTCATGCTGGTCAAAATATTTATACCCGACTTTACGGCCAGCTTTGTTATCAAGGTGATTCCGGCGCTGATTCTGGCTGTCGCAATACTTGTCACCGGCCAGTTGGCGCTTCCGCAGAAAATCGCGATGTTAACCGGCGCGCTGTTTTGTGGCGCCGGAGACGTGATTCTCGACATAGATCGGGTTCGCCTGTTTGTTCCCGGTCTTGCCGCGTTTCTTTTGGGTCATGCGGGCTTTCTTATTTTATTTTGGATGCGGCGTGTTCCAAAAAGTCCCCGCCGTATATGGATAATGCCCGTGTTGCTTTTTTCGCTGGCCATGGCTTTTGTGCTTGTTCCCAAACTGGGTTCGCTGCTTGTGCCGGTTATGTTATACCTTGTTGTTATTACCCTTATGACAATGCTTGCCATCGTGGCTGATGTTCGTCCACTCGCCGCTATCGGGGCATTTATTTTCATGCTTTCCGATGCTTTGCTGGCATTGGCCAAGTTTGTTTTTAACGGACACCCCTCGCCTTTGTTTACCATTCCCGTCTACTTTACAGGTCTTTTTCTGTTAAGTTTTGGAATACTGCTCTCTGTGCGGTCGAAATGATTACCTGAGTTCTTGTGGCGTGATAGGCGACAAAAGTTTTTTGCTGAATAGCAGGCTGTTTAAGCGTCTTCCGGCCTGTTTTTGCCAAGCCATTCTTTTTTCAGCAAAAGCATGCGGTCAATGTCGAACCGAAACCCCTTGTTTTCATAAACTGCGCGCACATCGTCCGCGTATTTGCGTGAAGTAAAATGCTCCATTAATCTGTCGGAAAGCGGCAAAACCTGCTCGGAAGGAATATATTTTTCCGGCGCGCCGGTTTCGCGGTCACAGATTGTTTCAGTCACAAAACCCCAGGCGATATCGTTTAAACTGTACTTTTCCATATCACGCCGCAGCGCGCTGAGATATCCCTGGCGGGCTGGGTTTACGAACATGAAGATATCTGAATACATAAGAGCTGTGTGAATATGGTCGGCGATTTTCAGAAACCCGTCGCGGGAAACATCTTTTCCCACGACACCCAAAAATTTCTTGATATAGACAAGCGCCCCCAGTCCGGGTTTTTTCTGGCCGGGAAGCTGGGGTTTTTCAGCAGTGAAGTGGGCTTTTGGGTCAAGCGCCTCGAGCCACTCGATTACAATCATCTGAAACTTGCAGGGGTCTTTTTTATCGCCGGCAAGTTCACAAAACTCCCTGAAAGGAGTAAAAATAGTTTCGCTGAAACGCGTGTCCAACAGGCGGTTATCCGGCGAAATAGGCCCGTTATATAATCTCAGGCTCGAAACTGAATTCATGCCCCGGTCAATTTCTATTTGCAGCTTTGTAAAACCTCTATTTTTCAGGTGCGCGGCGAAACCGATCTCCTCGAACTTCCGGCGGATCATTGCTTCATCGTAGATATTGAGAAACAAATTGCGGCACTCGGCGTCTCCTTTGTGCGATGGAAGGTCGCACGTGAAATCGCCCGACTGTATTTCTCTGGCAATCAGATTGTTTATTGAGTCGGCAAGATAAAAGTCATTTTTCTTTTTTGCGGCCATAAGTAAACTAGTTAGAGCGCAAATAAAATTATTTGGCAAACAATTTTTTCAGCCTGCGCGCCAGCGCCTCATACAGCATTTGCGGCCATTTGCGAAGAGGGTTCACCTTGTAGCGGATTATGCGGTGATGCCTTTTGTAAAAAGGATTGTAACGTGATAGCGCCCATTTTTTTCTTTCCTGTGGGCTAATCTTAGAAAAAACATCTTCATTATAAAAGCGAAGAACGTTTTCCCTTGTCCAGTCGTGAGATTCAAAAAACCTATTTCCTTTTTCCTTGTATAATACAGACCCCGGGTGACGCAATAAAGGATGCAAGCTGAATGTATCCGGCCGATTTTTCTTGAGCCAATTGAGCGTAAAATCCAAATCTGCGAGTAACTCGTTTTGTGTTTTTGTCAGAATATACGCGTGCACGCTGATTCCGGCATCACGGCATAGCCTTAGCGCTTTTTCGTTGACGTTTACCGTGGTGCCTTTTCGCACCGAATCCAGGTTTTTTTGCAAGGCAGCTTCCACGCCGATTTCCATCTTGATGCATCCCGCCTTGCGCATCAGCCGCAGCAGGGCAGGCTTTAACCTGTCTGCGCGCGCCTGAATCGCCCAGGCAAAGCGCTTGGCAAGTCCCGTCTCGATAAAGCGGCGACAAATATTTTCCACGCGGGCCGGGTCAACCATAAAGTCGTTGTCGTGAAAATAGATGCCTTCAACATGCGGATACTGTTTGAGGGCGCGTTTAACCAGTTCCGTAATGTAATCTATGCTATGGAAACGCACGCCGCCGCCATAGGTCAGTGATTCGGTACAGAAAGAACAGCGCTGAGAACAGCCTCGTGATGTAAGCATGGAAAGTGTCGAAAGATGAAAACCGCGAATTATGGACGAAGTACGTCGTGTGTAAAAATCCGTGTCAAACAATGAAAAATCGGGAAAAGGCAGCAAATCAAGTTGCTCCACACGGCCGAAACTTTCTTTGCCGGAATTCTTTCGCCAATAAAGTCCTTTGATTTCATCTGGTTTTTTGCCTTGGGCTAAAGCCAGCAGGGATTCTTCTCCTTCCCCAATTCCCACGCCGTCCAGCTCGGCGATCTTTTCCATAGTGAGGCGAGGCAGGGCAGTCGCGTGGTGCCCGCCGGCCAGCATTGTCCCATTGAAAACATCCCGGATTATTTTGGCGCAATGAACTGCATCATGAATCATTGGTGAAACAGTGGACAGGCCGACAACATCCGGCGCAAAAATTGTTATCGCATTCAACATCGCCTGATCGATTTTTTCCGCGTCTTGCCCTAAACGATCTATCGCAGCGTAACGATCAAAAACTTGTACAGCATGCCTATGCTGTTTCAGCAACGCGCCGATATAGGCAAAGCCCAAAGGCAGCCAGTGCGGGCCCTGAAACAAGTTTGGTTCTATGCCGTGCGTGATAAATAAAAAGCGCATAAAAAAACCTTTTACCTTGCGATTAGCCTTCCAGCATTATGGTATAATCTCTGGCCAGTAACTCCGGGTCTTCTCTGTACACCTGCCCGTGCACGTAAAGCCAGGCATGTCCCTTGAGGATGTCCCCGTCTTTATCCACGCCAACAACCACTTTGCTCTCCACGCCATGCTTTTTACACCAGCGATACAAAACCAGCGAGCGGCGCAGACAGGGACGGGGATTTTTAAGCACCCTTGCCATCCAGAAGCCGCAGGCGCGCCATAATTTATCCAAGGTAACGGCTACTTCCGCCGCAGGCGCAGATAAAACGGAAGGCATCCCGCTAATTTCCGCTAAAATATCCGGTAGCGGCCTTCGGTGAAGTATCAACTCAAAATAAAGCAGCCGCAGAAGCGCTCCGATAATCAGAGGTAAATCTTGCGGCAGTTCATAGCCCTTATATTTCCACAATGTTGTATTCCTGCCAATCTTTGTTTCCGACACCAATCTGGCGCGCGTGTTTCAACTGGCGCATGGCAAAAGGATCTTGCGTGAATCCTTCCAAACATGCAAATTTTTTCTTTAACGCATACAATCTGCGATATGTTTCCACATCAACCGCCAGGGGATTTTCTCCCCAAAGCAAAACGTTTGCCTTCTCCACCCGGCCTTTAACCGGCCCGCCGGAAACAAACGCCTGTCGCCCGTCAATTATCGTCAGATCCGGCTGAATAGCGAGAGCCAGTTCCGCGATTTTTTCCTGTAAGAATTCATCATGCAAGTCACAGCGCTCCAAGGGATGCATGTATCCCACGCCCAATTTCATGCCGAAGCTGAAATTCGCCAGCGCGTGTGATTTCATATTTGCCAGATGAATTATTCGGTCTGCCTCAAATACTTCTTTGGGGACAACAACTGAAGAAAGATATTTTCCGTTGAGGCTAACTTGCACCCACGGTTCGTTATCAAAGTAAATAAGCCGTGCCCGGCCGCGCAGCACGTTGGTAAGACCTGCCTGATACGCCACTTTGCGCGTGGGTAGCGCGCCCATGGAAGAACAATCACCCACCAGCAAATTTTTAAAACCTCTATCGCGAAACGCGTCAAGCAGGGCGACAAGAAATTCCGGGTCGGTCGAGGCAGGATAAGCATCCGCCGTATTGAGGTTAATCTTTATTAAAATCCGCTCGGTTTTTTCCCAAGCTGGCGCAATAGAGCTACACAAATCTTTCAGGCCTGCATCTTCGTTATTGTATAGATAGACAAAAACCTGGTCTTTGGCCGGATGGTTTTTTGCGATGCGCGGCTTTGCCTGGCCGCTCACCACTATACGGCGCAAGACGGCAGGCCGGTTCAAATAGCGCAATAAACGGCGGAATAGCAACTTATCCTCCCGGGCAGACTTTTTTGACAACAGGTAACTTATTTGGAGTTGAAATATAAGAAAGTTCCACTTGTGTGTCAACGTGATAATTCGATAACAAAAAAAGTTGACCAACGTGAATCTTTATTGTAAACATTTCATGACTGATTCCATAACAGGAGGAAAAACCATGAAACAAGAATATGAAAAACCCGCACTGATTGTTTATGAAGACCTTTCTGATGTGACAATGGGAATATTCGTATCGGGCGACACCATGTGATAGCGCCGTAGTTGATAACGTCGTAAAATCAAGCCGCTAATAAAAAGAGAAAAACGATGAAACAAGACTATGAAAAACCTGAACTGATTGTTTATGAAGATCTTTCAGAGATAACAACAGGAAGCACGACTATTGCTTAATTGATCGAGTGCTTCCCGCCGAAAAGGGTTATTGATGAAGCTCTTGCGAAGATAACTGCGCAATTGTAAGAAATCCAGGGAGGCGTAAACATGAAAAAAGAATACGAGAAACCTGAACTTGTAGTTTACGAAGACCTTTTGGTTATAACGCAGGGATTCGCACAAGAACCAAGCACAGCATTTTAGCGTAGAAAAGCACACACAGAAAGGAAAAAAACATGAAAGAAGAATATGAAAAACCCGAACTTGTTGTGTATGAAGATCTTTCAGAGATAACAACTGGAGTTCCTAGCGACGTAAGATAGAGTAAGCATCTTTTTTATCGGGCGCTCAATATATACGGGGTTAAATCCCGGCATTGAGCGCCTTTTTTATTTCGAGCACTAATCTTTTTTTGTTCAATCTTGTCCCGTTAATTTTAAAGCAAAGTGATATAAATCGCGGGCGAAATCTATTAGCGACCATTTCAGGGTAACAAAGATTTTTCCTTCCCTGTGGGTCATGTAGAAACCCTGTAAGCTGATTTTCAGCATCCCCGCTGTGCCGTCAGTTTCGCCTTTTTTGAAATCCCTCACAATCCAGGAAGAGCCGGGCAACCTGTATTTGAACGATTTATCCTGATACGCCGTTCCGCGTAGAAAATGCCAGATGCGTTCAATCGGCCAGTTCCAGTCAATAAGCTCTTCGCCCTTTTTCTCGCGCCTTGCTCGAAAAGGGCAGGGCAGATGCTTTTGCGGTACGCTCTGGACAGTCCCTTTGCTTATATCGTCAAGCGCCTCTGCCATGAGTGCCGCTCCAATAATGGTTATTTCATTTACTAGTTCCCCGCTTTTCATGCCCAAAAATATGGGAATGCTTTTTTGCCTGATGATATCACCCGTATCTTCGCCTTCGTCTATGTAATGAATGGTTACGCCTGTTTCCGGTTCCATAAAATAATACTGCCAGAAAAACGACCGAGGGCCGCGGTATTGGGGAAGCAACGCGGGGTGGAAATTTATTGTCCCGAATGGAGGCATGGAAAAAACTTCTTTGGGCAAAAGCTCCGACATAGAAGCCACGCAGATAATATCCGGGTTAAGTGTTTTAACGAAAGAAGCGAGGCCATTTTTTTTGCCTCTCTGCAGCAAAAAGTAGGGCACGGACATTTGTCGGGCCAATGATCTGAGCGTCTGCTTTTTATTGTAGCGGGTTAAAAATTTTAGCAGCTTTGCTTTCATTGGCGTGTACTTTTGCGGTACGGATTCCACAATGCCCACGATTTCGTGCTCCGCCGCGATTTTGCGCAGAGGATATGTGCTGAAAGACCCGTTTTGGCCGATAAATAATACTCTCATAAAAAAATGCCCCTTAACCTCTTTTGTTTACCGCCGAGTATGCGGTCAGAAAGTATAAGAACATTGAACTTTTGTGTCAATATATTGTCTACTCCACCATTTTGCATTTTTATGTTTTTATAACCCTAAAATAAATTGACTACTGTTTGTTTTTGTTGTATTTATTCAGCAATTCATTATAGTAAGAAATCCAGGGAGGCGTAACCATGAAAAAAGAATACGAAAAACCCGAACTTGTTGTCTATGAAGATCTTTCTGACGTCACGACAGGCGGGCCAATAAGCAAAACAGTAGTAGATTAAAACAGGATATTTTTAACCTTAAACCTTAAAAGGTATTTTAATTATCTGAGGAGGGTAAATTTTGAAACAAGATTATGAAACACCCGCACTGATTGTTTACGAAGACCTTTCGGATGTAACGACAGGTGGCTTGAGTACCAGTCCTGTATAACAGTAAGTATCTTTTTTATCTGGCGATCAATGAATAGGGTTAAATCCCGGTATTGAGCGCCTTTGTTTATCAAGCATTTATAATGTTTCTGACAGCATTTGCCAGCATCTCAATAATAAAAACAATCTTATCCGCTATTAAAGTCCCTGGACGGCACAACTATTTTGGGTAACCAGTGTCGGCAGCTTGTTAATTAATCAAGTCACATCAGGCAAGCCAGCCTCCAATTGTTCGTATGTGGCCACAGAAAGCAGTTGACCGATTATATTCTTAAACCGATTTTTCTCTTCCGAAACACCGAGGTGTTTAAGATGGGTGGGGCTGAAAACATCTGTTGCGGCTTCCTTCTGAACATAAAGCCTATGCCAACAATCGAAGGCTGAACAACCCAAGCCGGTAACCGTCTTGACGGTACGCCTATCCCTTTTCAGATTTCCAGGTTCGAATCGAGCGGATTTATTCTTGAGCGCAACACCAGCCTGATAGTATTTGATAGCCAACGTCGCAGAAGACCAATCAACATAGGACATCAGGTTGCTGTGCAAGGAGATTTCACCATGATCGCATTCCTCTTTCCACAATATGGGTTCCACATGATCACCCTTCAACCGCCTAGCTAGCGCTTCAATCTTATCGGCGGAATCAGATATACACAGTGATCGGATATAGCCCGCTTCCGTTATTTCCTGAAACCCTTCCCGAAGAACCAAGGCGCGCCGCATTCTGAATGCTCGTCCCTGAAAACGAAATTTGTAGGCTACGGAACAGTAATTGATTGGCAGGTTCAGTTTTTGCTCACAAGCGTACAGAATCAAACGCAAGGCGCAAAGCTCTGACTCATGAACAGCAGGCGTACTTTGAAACGAAAAGTGATAGTGCCGACGGCACAAAGCCTTCCAATTACGCTGCCCAGCCATTAATTGATGAAGATTGAGGTGATTGACGCCAACAGCCTGCATATCGACCAGCAACTTTTTCACCAAGAGAAAATCCTCAGGGATGGCCGGTATTTCAACAGCTACGGTGGGGATATATTCCTTGGCGAGCACAAGAGGTGACAAGTCATAACCTCGGGCGCTCAAATCGAAACGGATCTCGTTTAGCCCGGCATCTCTGAGCGCACTAAGCGTCTCGCGGTTTACCAAATCGCCATTGGTATACATCCAGAGATAAATTGTGGAACCGAGTTCCTTACGTATCGCAACAATGTGCTCCAAGAGCCGATCGAGAACCAACAAGGGTTCTCCCCCGGAAAATCCGACACCCCTGATCTGAAAAGTTTTGAGGAATTCTATGTGTTCTTCGGAAGTGCCAAAATCAAAACCATCACTTTTGGAATTTGGTTCCGTTTGCATTGAATGATCTCGCATGCAGTAAAAGCAGTTTCTGTGGCACCGCCCGTTGATATAGTTACAACCCCAGTATCCATCCATGCAAATGGTGCAACCCCGAGACAGCTTACCGAGATGGAGTTTAGTCCCGTTGGCACTGAGGTTTGTCCGACCGGAAAGCTTCTCTAATAGTTTTTCTCTCTCTTGATGAATCGCTTTAGCTTCGTCATCAGTAAACCACGGGGTTTTTGCCTCGGCTACAGAAAAGCGAATCAGGACGGAACTCAACTTACTCGTGACCCTCCTGGCATGGTGAAAAATATTTATCTTATCTTGACTATTTCGCTTATGATCAAAACGCCGCAGCCGCGTGTGCAGTCGTATCATGTACCAGGCAAGGTCCAATTCCTTCATGCAAAGCCACCTCTAATTGTGATAATATATTATATTTGGTTGCAAAATCGTAGGATAAGACTGTCTTATATGTCAAGGGAAATTGGCCAATGGAGCAGTATTATTAAGTCATAAAAAGGCACAAATACCTGAGCTTATAATATATTGCTTCTGAAGAATTGTTTCACTAGAATCATTGCAAAAAAAAACAAACTTGCTTGTGATGGATTTTTGTCGTATGCATAAAAACAATTTAATATTCAATCAAAGGGGGAACAACTATGAAGCAAGACTACGAAAAACCGGAACTTGTCGTTTATGAAGATCTTTCGGATATAACCACTTCGAGCAAACAACCAGACCCTTAAAATATCAGATTTTGTTTTTATCGGGTGCTCAGTGAATCGGGTTAAATCCGGTCATTGAACGCCTTTTTTATTATCAGATAACTATAATGTATCTGCCAGTTCCTTAATTTTTTCCGTAAAACTATCCATATTAGTGCCGAATTTAACCAGACGGCACTCGATGTTCTCCAGCATTTCCATAATAAAATCAAACTTGGCTGCTTTATATCTGCGGCTTGTCCCTGTTATGGTAACGGGGAAGAGGCCGCCGACAAGCTTGGTGGGATTGACGGAGGTTATCTGCGTTTGGGGAAAGCCTGTCTGCTCCAGCAGGCACAGCGCTTTGAGCGGCACCTGATTTTGCCCGGCGGATTTTGTCGCGGCGCTGATTTTTAAATAATGTTCCCCGGCGATAACGTCATATTCGCTGTAAGAATCCCGCCCGGCAAAAAATCTCGACATGGAATCATCGTTTACCTTAATAATATCCGAAACCGCCCCCGCCCGGTAGCAATCTTTTTTAAAAACATACAATTTTTCATCGGTAAGTATCTGCATTCCTTTCTGCATCAGCATAAAAGCCGCCGTGGACTTACCCGCGCCGGAATTGCCTGTAAAGGCTATGCCTTTGCCGTTAACCACAGCGCAGGAGGCATGCATCGAAAAAATTCCCCGGGAGGTAAGAAGTTTGTCCAAAGCATAGTCGGGAAAAAGAATTTTCTGGTAGGTAGGGAGCATGGCGCTGCCGCACATAAGCGCTATCGCAGAACCATTGACGTAATCAATCATAATTCGCCCGACACGGGCGTAATCAATCCATTGCCTTTCGTTGTCCGCGTAAGATGTATAATCAAAATTTTCATTGGCCAGCATGACGCCTTTTTTGAGTTTATGATTCTCAGAGGGCAGGGGAAGCCGCCGGTCAATTTCTTCTATTTTGGCGCCGGAGATTTGCAAAGATAAATCCGGCTTGCCCGATATTTTGCTTTGCGGCAAGGCATACCAGGCGCTGATATCTTTGAGGCAGTCAGGCCAGTTGCCCGATACTCCAAACGAACTTCCAAAAGCATCAAAAATATAAGAATATTTCTGCAATCCGGCCTCTTTATTCTATTGTTATAATATTGTTTTCGGTAAGCGTTTTAAGTAAATCTTCCAAGTCCCCCAGAAGCCTTTCTCTTTCCACGGTGAATTCTTTGAGCAATAAGTCGGCGATCTCCGGCATTGCTTTTTTTCCGTCTACCTTTTCCCAGAAGGCGCAGCCGACCTTGTTGAGGCCGTAATACTTTCCGCTTTGGGGATTGAGAAGCACGGTCTCTCCTTTTACATTTTTCCAGATAATATCCGGGTTCTTCTTCGGGATTTTTTTCATATGCATTTCTCCGTTATTTTATGCAAATTGGCGTTTCATCAGTTTCTACGGCGCAGTAACTGCCGGGCAACAATATACAAAACATAGAAAGGATGCAACATTTTTGGCACTCTGGTTTCTGCTCCCTGCCAGAAAACGACTCCCTGCGCGTCAAAGAGGAAATAATAAATCATCTTCAGCCGGCCGGTAATCGTCGCGGGGCTGAGCGGCATGCAAAGATATTCGGCCAGCCGTGATTTTTTATCCCGCGCAAGGTAGCTTTTATAAAAGCTGTATTCACCGGGTAACAGAGAACGGACAGGCAGAAATTTTTGCCATTCTGCAGAAGCGGGGCACGCATCGCCTAAATAATCTTTAACAAGGCGCAGGCAGACTCCCAGCAGTTTGCGGCAGTCACTTGATGAAGTTGTTTGATAAACGAAATCCCAATCCAGCTTTTCTCCGAACGTTTTCAGAAAAAGAAATAATTCCACAAACCATCTCAACCCCCAATAGTGATGACGAATGGCGAAATGCAGCGCCAGATGAATGAACTGCATCTCCGGCACAAGTCTTCTTGCCTGGGCATCGCCGATGTCTACAGTCGTGGCGTTTTTCCACCAGGGAAATTTATCCAAATCCATGTAATTATTCATGGGAAATTCCGCGCGCATTTTCCAGTGCAGGTCGACGCTCGCGGTGAGCGCGCCGGTTTGTTTCATGTAATGCGTTTCGCCGATAATATCGGTCAGGCGCAGGAAATCCTCCCGGCTGCCCCGGAAAGAAGGGATTACGCAAAGAGAAAATCCGTTATCTATCAGGTATTCGTGCGCTCTAATCCGGTCGGCCGGGCGAACAAGCAGATCAATATCGCTCATGCTGCGGGAAGAAGTGTCGCCATAAATATCCCGCATATAGGAAAAGCCTTTAAGCAAAATGCTTTCTATTCCCGCTGCGGACAAATCTTTGAGTATTGCCGCGCATTGGGTTTCGTAAAAAACATTGTGAGCGGCGACGCGTCGAGCGGCGGTTTTCAATCTTTCCATTGTATCTGCAGGAATGAGTGCGGCGGCGGTTGGATTTTGATAGAGAATGCTGTAGAAATGCCCAGCCAAACCTTTTTCCATAATAAAAGTGGTCATTTCCGGCCAATCAATGACGGACAGAGCCGACGCGTTGCTTTTAAAATTGCCGCCTGAATATAAAAGAGAAAACAGAGATAAAATTTTTATATTTGAGTTGGACTGCCGCATCAAAATCCTTAGATGGGGAATTAATAATAAGGCCGTTAAAAAAATATCAGGCTGTCACCAACCTTATATAGAAAAGATAATTCTATAAGTCAATAATGAATTGGTTAACGCAAGCCAGTGAACAGTTCTGCCGCTTTGTCTATTATACAAGTGGCACGCCACAACGCCCGGCAATGTGCTTCCAGAATAAAGCGGACGGCCGCGGCGCCTGTTTTTTCATTGTTTTCATTCGTCCGAGAATAATTTTTTCCTGCCCTTCCGATTCTTTAAAGGCGCTGTGAGATTTGGCGACCAAAGAGGCATCAGTCTCACGCCACGCGTGCGGAGGGAATTTCTCGACATATTTGCCTTCGATTTCCCTTATGTATTGCCGCGCCAAATCCCTGACGGATTCATAACGCAAAAAGGCATTGATATGGTAGGCCTCATGCCTCCACCAGTATGAATCATCAGAATAATGACCGGCGCCGATGACGGTATCAGGAAAAGGCGCTGCCGGCAGAAACGGTTTAAAGGCGGTGAGGCAGGGCGCCGAGCCGCCGGTTACAAAGATCCGGAATTTATCCTCCGGGTGCAGCTCCACCACCATTGAGCCGGTGGTTTGTGATTTTCTGATGAGCGGGCCGGCGGCGTGCATACAGACATCGCGATTGAAGCTCTTTCCCGGCGCGTCACCGTGATGAGCCCTGAGCATCGCAAAAACTTCTCCGGCGTCGATTTTTCCTTTTGCCTGATTGATGGCGGTTTCGTTTCCGCCCTTACGGAAAGCGCTGCCAGAAAAATAGGTAATCAACGGGTCGCTGAATTTGCTGAAGTCTGTATTCGGCGCGAGCGACGATGAGTCCCAATCCCGCGCGATGGTGATGCCGTTGGAAATCGCGGCATGCGTGCCGGCATCCTTCATGACGTAGTCCCTGCCCGCTGTCTCCAGTTTGATGATAACCTTCCGGTCCATGATGATAAAGGAATTCATATAGCTGAATTTTTTATCACGGTAGCCGCAGGCTCCGGCCTGCCCGTATTTTTCTAATAGATCTATTATTATTTGTGCCGCTTGCCGGGCATCGCCTCCTCTTTCCAGCGCCAGCCTAAGCAAATCCATTCCGATTAGCCCCGGTGATTTTTCTTGTTTTACTTTGGTAAAAAGCGCTTCGTTGCCGATAACCACGCCTTTTTCGTTGACGCCCATTTCCGCGCCCCACAGCCAGAAAGGCTTGGAGAGCACCATGGCGAAAGTAGCCTCAACTTGAGGAATGCTGATATAAGTGCAGCGCAGTTCTTCTTTCGCGCCGTCATTTTTTGACGGCACAGACACCACAAGCTGTGTTTCATCCGGCTCGCGGTCGGAATTCTTGCCGAAAATGCTGATGCCGGAGCCCGTGAATTCAGGCCCGATGCCGCATGTATCGCACATAAAAACCTCCTTTTGAGGGCAAGTTTATCACACAACCAATAAAATTTGAATATCGCAGACATTGGTGTAAGTGGGGCCTGTTTTGAACAGGCAGCCCGTCTTCGCGAAAAAATTATACGAGTCGTTTCGCGCCAGATGCGCTTCCGCCGTGGCCGCGATGTTTTTCATTTCTTCTATCAGTTCCGGCGTGACGAAAGCCCCCGCGGCATCAGTGGGCCCGTCGCTGCCGTCTGTGCCGGCGGACAGAAAATAAACGTTGCGAGCGCCGGGCTGTATGCGGTTGAGTTCACAGGCGAAGGCCAGCGCCATTTCCTGATTCCTGCCTCCCTTTCCTTCTCCTTGTATGGTAACCGTGGTTTCGCCTCCGTTGATCAGCAGGGAATTTTTCGTCTCGCCCGTCTTATCTGTGATTAACTCTTTTGCTCTTTGTGCAAACATAACTCCTGCCTCAGAGGCTTCTCCTGTGAGAGTTGTGGTCAGGACACGCGCCTCGTAACCCAAGTTTTTCGCTTCTCTTAAGGCCGCCTGGCAGGCAAGCTTGTTATTACCGAGAATAATATTTACAGTTTTTTTAAATGCGGAATCATTTTCTTTTGGTGTTTCCGGGATAAGGCCTTTTGTTCCCTGAAGCAGGTGTTCCATTACCGCCGGTGAAAGCTTATCTTCCAGAGAATATTTCCGTGCGATGGCGAGCGCGTCGGCAAAAGTGGTCGGGTCGGGCGCGGTAATACCGGAAGCGATGGTATCGATTCGGTCGCTGATTACATCCGATAAAATCAGATTGATAAGCCGCGCCGGATAAGCGATTCTGGCCAGGCCGCCTCCTTTTACCCGCGAGAGATGCTTTCTCACGCAATTCATTTCGTCGATATCCGCGCCGCAGGCCAAAAGTAGCTTTGTTGTCTGTATTTTATCCGCGAGGGTGAGAGCGCCTGCGGGAAGGCAAAAAAGAGCCGAGCCACCGCCGGAGATTAGATTAATAACCAGAGTTTCTTCATCAGCTTCACGCGCCATTTGCGTGAGAACTTTGGCGCCCCGCACGCTGTTTTCATCCGGCAGCGGATGCCCCGCTTCCATTACTTTTATTTTTTTGGTTTTAACCGTATGTCCGTATTTGGTGATGACCAGGCCGTGGGCAATATCGTCTCCCAAAACTTGTTCTATTGCCGCGGCCATCCTTGCCGCAGCCTTGCCGATGCCGCAAACGATTATCTGTTTGTAGCGGGACAAGTCTTCGGAAATGATGGTTCCTGGATTTTTGATGATTAGCTTGCCGTTTTCTTTTTTTACGTAGGAGGTGATGAGCATGCCAGGGTCAACGGTGCGCACCGCCTCCCAGTACATCTTAACGAGGTTATCCAAATGATTCATGATAATCATTTTGCGCCTTCTTTATATTTCTACCGCGCGAACAACGGCGGGAAAAATTAACGCCTGATTTTACCCGGCAGAATATAGACGTAGGGTTTGCGTAAAATGTACTTATGCAGCCAGCGGTCAAGACGGCGCAGCGCCAGAAAAACAATCCAGATGGTTTTATCCTCGCGGTAATACGCGCTGATGTCTTTTTCGGTAAAGGGCGCAAGACCCAGCAGGCTGCCTTCGGTACTATAAAATTCATTGGCTGCCTCTATAAGCATCGGCACCAGTTCCGGGCGCTGCTCCTTGTGGAAATTGGCGATGAGGTCAATGGTCACAAGGCGGGCGTCGTAATATCTGGTCATCACTCCTTCCAGAAAAAGCCAGCGGATAAGCCAGCGTAAAAAAGACGGCGCGCTGCGCAGGAAGAGTTCCGGATCAAGCTGTTCTACCGCGCTTTTCTTCATCAGCGGCGTGCTGGTATCGATATACAAAAGTTTGGTGGCGGAATTAATATGAAGTTTTTCCGCGCTGAACTCAGCGATAGACCAGTTCGAAATTTGCCCGTCGATGCCCAACGCGCGCGAGGGATGAGCTTTGTTGAAGGACCATACCTTCAGCAGTTCGCGCAGCACACAGACAAAAAGCGCGCGTATGTTTTCTTTGTCCATAAGATGGATGGCGCGGTTGCCGATGGATTCGGCGGGCAGTTTGCGTTGCAGGTCAAAAGCCACTATTTTGCCGCCATCCGCGGCAAACCAGACAAATCCGAAATCCGGCACGTTTATCCCTATCTCTTTTTGCAGCACGTTGTTGTAGTCGTTATAGATGCGGGCGTAGTGCGCGATTTCTTCTTCCGTCTGAAAAATGGGCATGCGTTTGCAGGCCAGGCCCATTGTGGTGGGGCTGTCGATTTCAAAAATGGTGCTGATCTCGCCGTAACCCAGCACTTTTGCCGGTATGCGGCTGCGCTCCGGGTGTTCCGGGTCAAGCCCACGTTCAAATTCTTTTAGAAGTTCGATGTCTATTTGCATGACGGCCTCCTGAATGTTTTTATTTAAGGCCCAGAAAATCCGCGGTTTCTTTGAGCGCTGTGTCAATGCCGGAAATAATTTCTCCGGCAACATTGCTGTCGATAATGAGTGGCGGCAGAAGCTGGCAGACGCGTTTATTGTTGTTGGCGTAAATGGCGAGTATGCCCTGGTCGTAGCAGGCCTTGGTCATAAGCGGACCGCAATCTTCGTTGACCATCTCTATGCCCATCATCAGCCCCAGCTGCCTCAACCCAACCAGAATGCGTGAATGTTTTTTCTTTAATGCGGCAAAAGCTTCCGCAAATACCGAAGCCAGATCGGTGACATTTTGTAAAAATTCCGGCCTTGATGATTCTTCCAGCACCGCGGCCGCCACCGGGCATCCTACTTCCGCGCCGCCGTAGGTGGATATGTGGATAAAGGGATTTTGACGAAAAAAGTCCATGTATTTGCGACGGAAACAGGTGGCGCTCATCGGATAGATGCCGCCGGAGAGCCCCTTGCCGATGACGATGATGTCCGGCACTGTGTCGTAGTTTTCTATGCCCCAAAGTTTGCCGGTGCGCCCCAGTCCCGTCTGTACTTCGTCGATAATCAGAAGGGTGCTGTGGCGAGCGCAGAGTTCATTTACTTTCTTATAATAATCAGGATCAGGCAGAGGCATGCCCAGCGTGGCTGGTATGGTTTCAAAGATAACCGCAGCGGTTTCTTTGTTCAAGGCTTTGCTGAGGGCATCAATGTCGTTGAAGGGAACCTGAATAAAACCGGGCAGGTTGGGGCCGAAGGGAGCGCGGTATTGTTCATCGCCCGTGGCGAGGGCAAATCCTGTATGCCCGTGATAGCCGCCCTGCGCGGAGATAATGTTGAATTTACCAGTGTAGCCGCGCGCCAGTTTAATAGCCAGATCAATCGCCTCGCCGCCGCCCACGCCGAATACCGTGCAGTCGATGTCGCCCGGCATCAGCCCCGCCAGTTTCTCGGCCAGCAAAGCGCGCTGCTCGCTGATCAGGTGATGATTGCCGATGTCCAGTTCATCCAGAGAATCTTTGAGTGCCTGAATAATTATGGGGTTGCGGTGCCCTAAGTTGAAGACGCCTCCGTTGCAATGACAGTTGATCAGGCGCTTGCCGCTTACCGCGTCCCAGACATAAGGCCCTTCACGCCGGCCAAAGACAAACTGCATATCGTAGGCCTTGAATGTTTCCGCCTTGCCCGGGCTGACATATTGGGCGAAGCGCTGTACAATTTTTTCTTTAGAATCCTGCCCGACATATTTCATGGGTTTTTACGCTTTCCGTTCATTTTTCCATGGACCTTTTTCAACAAGCTGATTTTAAGACACACGGTTTTGAGAGTCAATGAAAGATTGCCACCAATATTTTAGTTCAATATCTCCTCATTGCGCTGCTTATCGTAAATAAATCTGAATATTAGCTGCTAAATCAGGTATTCAGCAATAAGGATATAAATTCATTGACATATCGCGAAGCATTAACCTATGCTTGCGGCATAAAAATATGATAACTTATCAGCCAGGAGGAAAATAACATGTCCGAACAACACGCGTACCTGAGCCCGGCATGGCGTGATGAAGCGCTCAATAGGCTTCAGTCAGAACTCACACCGGAAAAAATGAACAATGTAACCACGTCTATGTCCAACATTTATAAAAACTGTCCCAGCGGCGCGGAAATGTTTTTATTTGTCGAATGCAAAGAAGGGAAAGTAACCCGCGTGGAAACAGGCACGGGCGAGCCGCCCAAGGCGGAATTTCTCATCACCGGCAATTACGAAACATTTGCCAAAATTTCCCGCGCGGAGCTGGGCGCGCAGAAAGCGCTGATGACGGGGAAGCTCAAGCTCAAAGGCAACCTGGCCAAAGCGCTCAAACTCGCGGCGGTTTCCGACCGCCTGAATAAAGTTTTAGCAAAAATACCAACCAATTATTAAGGGAGACTAAATATGCCCAGAAAACTTGATCCGAAAGACAAATATTACATCGATAATCCCGGACGTGTTAAGGCGATACAGGCCGAAATGCACAAGCGCGGCATTGACGTGTATCTAGGTTCGCGCATTCGCACCATGAGCTTTGTCATGGATACGTTTTGCCCGTGGAGAAGTTATATCATTATTCCGCCCGAAGGACAGCCGACCTATTTTACTTTTGTCGTGGACGCGTTGCGGATAGGAGACGAGACCTGGCTGGACGGTGATCATGTTCGCGCCTACGGACCAATGGGCGGCATGGATCAGGTCTCCGCCATCACTGATTATATAAAAGATGAGATAGGAATCAATAAAGGGCGCCTCGGCTATGAAGATGGCATTTCCGCATATACAGCCGAGGGAAATCTAACGCATTGGGAATACACTCATTTTAAAGACGCTCTGCCCGGTTTTGAATGGGTAAACGCCCATGACATTATTGACGCCCTTTCTTTAATAAAAGACAAAGGAACAATTGAGCGTTTTCGCACCGCATCGCTTATTGTTGATGAAGGCCATAAAGCGGCGCGTGCGGCGCTGGAAAACGGCGGCTACAAAGGAATGACGGAAACAGTCATTGCCGGGATTGCCGCGCTGGCGATGCGCAAAGCGGGAAGCGTGTCGGAGTGGAATTTTGCGGGACTGAACGAGATTTCCAGCGGCTACCGCACGGGACTGGGGGCGTGTACTCCTCCGACCACGAAAGAAATAAAAGCGGGCGAGCCGCTGATGCTGGATTTTCACGCGATGTTTAAACTCGCGCTGGGAGATCATTCGCACAATTATCTGATCGGGCCGGCAACAAAGCGTCAGCGATGGCACGCGGATAATTTTGTCGCGATTATTCAGAAAGTGCTTGATAATTACCGGGCCGGCACCACTCCCGGAACGCTTGCCGCGATTATGATGGACTACGCCGAGTCGCGCGGCTGCGGCGACTTTATTCAGCCAGCGTGCGAGCACGGCATCGGCCTTTTCGGCGACGAGTGGCGCATTGGCGCGGTGGTCAATCCTGATCTGCCCTATTGGACAGACCAGGACCATGTCTATCAGGAAAATGAAGTGGTTGTCTGCGCTATGCAGTATGCCGCGCCGGAAGAGAATATCGGTTTTCGCTACGAAAATGATATTGTTATTGTTAAAGACGGCTGTGAAGTTATGTCTAAGTATCCGCTTGGTATCGAAGAAATTACATAAGCTGTTTTTTGCAGACGCCTATCGCGCAGAAGAGAGGATGCGTGCGGGTTCAATACCGGATTTCCCGCTCAAAGGCGTTGATATCATCAAGCAGTTGCTCTGAGTGCATATAGAGATTTGTCGGGCAGGGGTTCAACTTTCCGAAAGGAAGACGCCGGGCGATTAATAAAAGGTTATTCAGATTATGCAGTTTGTCGGTAGGCGCGTAGGCAACAGCAACAGGGATTTTTATTGTTTCCAAATCGTTCCACACCCGGTATTTTCCCAAAATGACCGATCGCGCGGAGTGTTTCAGCCGCTTTGGTTCAACATCATTGAGCATTGCTTTATAGCGCTTTAACTGCTCGGGCTCCGTTTTGGCATCCACGCGAAAGTGGCGCAAATACCAAACCAAAAAGTAGGTGAAGGGCTTGTAGAAGCTGACGTGCAAATATAAAATCCACAAAAGAAAGCGTGACGCGGTGAATTCACTATTGGGCCCTACCAGAAACGCGCCACCGACTTTGAGCTTGCCATTTTTGAGCGCTTCCAAAAGCGATGTCGCGCCCAGCGAACTGCCGCAGGCCAGCGTTTGCGGATTGTTTATCTTGAAGTGTTCACAGACCTTAATGATGTCTTTTGCGATTTGAAATATACTGAAGTCGTCATCGGTTAAAGGAGCTTTTTCGTCAATTAGCGCCGAGGACTTTTCTCTTGTCTCCAGATAATAAACATCGCGCTCGCCGGCCAGCGCCCGGATAAAAGAAGCCCAGCCGGAAAATGCGGAAACCCAGCCCGATACAAAAAGAACAGGCGCTTTGCCCTGCGCGGCAGTCTGTTTAAAAACCATTACCTTGAGCCGCACGGCGTCATCAACCGCAACAAATTCCTCGCGGTATTCCACTCCTTTGATTTCGCCTGAGGGACTATCCATAACTGCCTCTAACTTCTGATACGACATGGCTTTCTAATAGGCGAATTTAAGACAGTCGGCTTTGTGTGTCAATAAAAGATTGAGTCCTGTCTGTGGACTAATCAGGGACAACAGCCCTGATGTCCCTGAAGATAATTAAGTTTTATATCCTCCGAATTGCCCTCTTCAATCCTTTGTTTTACGGCGATGGTCTTTTATGACGCGTCCCATCCGCCCCCTTTTCTGAGCGATTCTATTATCGGTGCCGCGAGTTTCTTCAGGGCGAGTTTGTCAACCTTGGTGCTTCTGGTCAATGGGAAAAGTTTATCAGCCGGCCATATTTCTACGTGCTGCGGACGTTTGTATGACGCGATCTCTTTGCAGTGTTCCATCACAGCCTGAGCGGTGAGCTCTTCTCCCGGTTTCGGTTTTACGAAGGCGAAAATACCGTCATCGAATATTGAATGCGGCATACCGATTACCTCGACTACATCGACCTTATCCAGTTTCGAAATATGGTCTTCGACCTCACCAGGAAATACCTTGAAGCCCTTCTGCTTGATCATGAATTTTTCTCTTCCCGCGAGATACAGAGCCCGGTATGTGCCCAGGTCCTTGAAGCATCCTATATCACCGGTATAAAGAATTCCCTCTTTAGATATCGCCTTTGCAGTGGCCTCCGGCTGGCCGTAGTAACCGAGAAAGACTATCGGGGGATGATAACATATCTCGCCGATCTCGCCGTCTGCCAATTCATTGCCGGCTGTCCCGTTGGCGTTCATCGGTTTTCTGATCGACACCTGTGCGAGGTCCGGGAAAGCGCGCCCCACCTGACCGGCCATCTCCTCGACGCTTATACCGGCGGGAGTGAATGTAGCGAAGCCCGCGTTTTCAGTCATGCCGATGCCCGTACCGATATTCGGGGCCATTGTGGATAATTTTTTTAGAAATTCAACATCAACTGCGGATCCCGCGTAGGCCGCGGCCTTCAGACTGCTGAGATCGAATTTTTTGTAATCAGGATGCGCCCACATCATCCTGAACTGAGTGGGGATCTGACCTATCGCATTGATCTTGTGCTTCTGTATCGCCTCAAGGCTCATGGCGACATCAAATATTCTGAGCAGAACCGCGGTGCCACCCAGAAATATTGTGGTCATAAAAGTTTCAGTGACGCACCCCACGTGGCTCGGCGGCAGGTTCACCAGTATTTTAATACTATCAACGTTTATCCCCCGTGAAAGAATTCTGTTCTGCACGATGATATTTTCATGGCAGAGGAGCGCGGGCTTAGGTTCGCCCGTAGTCCCTGTGGTATAGATAATAAGCGCGGGGGTTCTCTTATCGATATTCGCGTAAACTTTTTTCAGATTGCCCGATATGACATCTTTAATTTTCAGCCAGATCAGCCGTTTTTTATCCATCATTCCCGTGATGCCGGTAGCGCCTGCGATGAGGTCGCCCGGTTGCGGATCAGGTGTGAATTGAATGAGATGCTCGACGTAGGGGCACTTTTCTTTAACTGCTTTTCCTGCCGTGCGAAAGTCCCTTACCGGCGTATTACCGAGAAAGAAAAAGGCCTTCGCCTTAATCTTATCGATATCCCGCACGACTTCATCATCCTGAAGGCGCACGTCAAGGGGTGCGATGATGGCGCCGATTTTGAAACACGCGTACATCAGCATGATATGCTCGGGAAGAAGCACGAGCAGCGTGGCTATGGTGTCGCCCTTTTTAATGCCCATGTCCAGGAGCCTCAACGCGAAGAAGTCGATCAGGGATGCAAACTTTTTATACGAAAAGGCTCTGTCATCCTCATGCTGAATCATCGCGATAGCGTCGGGAGTTTTTTTTGCCCAGTATTCAACATAGGAATTTACCAGGGGCAGGTTCAGTTCTTCAATGCTGTTTGTCATGTGACCCTCCATTTATGATGTTATCTGTATGTAGCCGTTATTTAAGGCTTTCTGTCCTTCGCTGTTCAGTACGACAAAAAAAATATCTATACCCGCGCCTGTGTTCAGTTTGCCGGTCTGCTGTACCCTGATATTAGATGCGGGCATAACCATTCCGGTAAACTTGCAGTATATCTTTGAAACGCGCGCGGGATCTCCACCGGCCTCCCTGTTGATGAGTTCTCTCACGGCAAAGGCAAGGGTCGCGGTTCCCTGCAGGATGATATCCGGCAGACCGACCTGACGCGCGAATTTTCTGGAGGTATGTATTGGAAAAAAAATATTTGTGCATCCGTCATATATAAAAGAAGCCATTTTATCGATAGGGATGGCCGATTCCCATTGCACGTCGGCGGATGAAGATTTAGGTACCATGGGAACATCATCCATTCCACGGGCATCACCCCTGCATTCGATTCCCCGCATGAGGCCGCCGATGTGCTCGGTAAACACGGGCTGCTCCTCTCTGTCTGTCGCGTCAAAACGTATTATTACGTGGGTACCGGCGCGGTGGGGCTCAATTGCCGCGATGCGTCCCTGTATCAGCAATTCATCCCCCGGCACGACCTGCCGATGGAATTCCAGATGCTCGGTGAAATGCACCTGCCTTGCAAGCAGCTCCTTTGGGAAATCCTCTGATTCGATAAAATCCTGTATCCGTTCGGTTATGGGCCAGGTTAAAGCGGCGCAATTCATCGGGTGGGCGCTAATTCCCTCCGGCCTTTCATCGTTAAAATACGCTTCATTGGGATCGTTCACCGCGGCGGCATAGTTCATCGTATGCCGCCAGTGGACTGTAGTTTTATATTCGCGCAGAGTTGTGCCGACGAAGGAAGAATCAAGATGCATCGAGTGCCCCTTTTCGTCATTGACCATGACATAGTAGCAGGGGGATTCCATATGTCAATAATTAAAACATAGCTCTTAAAGCACTATCCAGATGAACGACTGATTAGACGGTAAGTGATTGACTTTGACCCCTAGGCGCTGATCTCGATACCGTGATCCCGGTCGTTGGTTAAAATCTCAAAAGCAGCCCGGTGTTTTGTGGAAAAAATTTCTACATCATCGGTCCTGCCTTGCAGCTTGCGCGTGAATTTGATCTGGCAGGAAGCGATCTTTGTATTCAGGCAGTGCTTGCTGCCGCCCGGCGGGTTGTAGTAGTTGAGCCCGACGAAAGCTTCCTTGGGCGCGGTGATTGTGCCCTCCACGCAAACAGAGTCCGTTTCCGATCGGAATTTCCAGGTAAAGTAATCAAACATTCCCCGGGCGCGAAATATCTGTGTCAGGCCGTTGAGGGCAAACTCCTCCCCCTGATGGCAAAGCACCAGCGGCGTCATATACGGCGTCCAGAAGGGGCCGATTTTAATACGCGCGGTAGCCACTTCCAGAAAACTATCGGGGTCAGCGTCAAAGCCCGCCACCTGTCCCCAGGCGTACTGGTCTGTGTGCCTGCTTCCCCAGTTATGATTTTGACTGCCCACCCAATCAGTGATGGCGATTTCCCGGCCATCCACGGTGAGCAATCCGTTGTAAACGGCCAGAGGCAAACCCACCAGGCTTTTGGCTTTGGGGAGACCGGTTTCGTATAAGTTAAGCGGCAGAAAGAAGAGAGGATTTTCCTGGCCTGCAAATTGTAAATTCCAGGAAATCTGACGGCCGCCGGAAGCCGCTTCGCCTTTTAGTTTGCGGTTTTCTAAAAAAGCATCGGCAATTTTGGCGGAAAATCCCTCCGTGCTGAAAGAGCACTGCTGAAAAGGCACCTCTTTTTTGACCGTAACATGGCGGCCATTCTCGCCGTCGAAATAGACAGCCCAGAGCTCGCCCAGGGCATCCGCGGGGCGTTCATGAGGGCTGAAGATGGTGTAACGGATCCAGAAGGCCAGAGGGCGCGTCGGGTGGTTGGCGCGCTGAAAAAAACTTTCATAGTGACCTTTTTTCTGGCCGGGAAGGTAGCGTGTCCAGTTTGCCTGCCGGCGGGAACGGATCAAATCAGTTGCCATGCTTGAGATTCCTCCTTTTCATGCAAACAATGCAGTGCCTCGCGATATTGCCGATTGATTTTTGCTTTGCTTGTGTACCGCCTGGTTTTCCGTCCGCATCATCAACCGCAACAAATTCCTCGCGGTATTCCACTCCTTTGATTTCGCCTGTGGGACTATCCATAGATGGGTTTTGCCTATGCGCCGGAAATAAAAAAGTGTTTTACACTGTTGTAATATTAAGACAGACGGCTTTGTGTGTCAATGAAAGATTAACTTTCAACGCTTGGCCGCGCCAGGCAAGGCATACGGCAAAAAACCGTCGCAGATAGCTTTGCGGTGGGTGCTCCAGTCCGACATAGTTGTTATCCCGAAACCCGTGCGCAGGGAGCGGATCAAGGGCTTCTCTATTGGGAGCGATTGTCGACTTCATTTTTCCTCGCCGATTGATTTATCAATGCCTTCTTGGGCAAAAGATAGAAAAGTCCCAAGAGCAGTAAAATGGTTATTAGCTGGTATGCCTCTCCGAAGATAAACCACGCGATAAGCGATAAAAAAGGCAAGGCAAGAATCATGATATGCAGACGTACTATTTCTTTTTGAAAGGGTAACACGATACGCTTCCACGGGTTATGACGCAAGAAATCGTCCCAGTTCGCAATAACTACACCTGCTGCCATGGGCCAGAAGCGATTTAAGAGGTATGCCACAGGGGTGAAAAAATCTGAGTTAATAAATCCATTTCTTCCGAAAAGAGAAAAAGGCTCCATTTCCGCAAAAACAGAGAGAAACAAGCCATAAAAACCGAATAAAAAAGTATATATGCGAAAACCTAAAAATCCCGCACATATGGCGGCAACGGTTACGCACATAAGGAAAGGCATCGGAGAAAGACGCTGAAGAAATGGCCATTTTTGCTCGTAGAAAGCTTTTTGCGACCGGGCAGTCAGAACTATATGCAGAAGCGCTGTCAGGATACAGCCCCATGCGTAAACAAGTCCGGCCAGCCAGATGCTCCAGCAGAATTCCGGAAGTGACCATCCCTGGACGACGATAAATATTGAAGTCAACCCCAGCGCAATGATTCCAAAAGGATTGATGAGCGTTCTCATTGGCAATCTATCCCCTTTGCGGCGTAGGCGAGTCGCTATGCGCCTGTGCAACGATTAATATACCCGCTTGGCAGGTTTTTGGATTATACCTTCATTAAGAAAAAAAAAGAACACAAAACAATGAAGCCGGAGAATTTATAAAAAAGTGGAATAATTTCAGAATATAAATTCCGATTGACGCCGCCTTTGCGGATCGGTACATTATGCGGAAATAAACCAGAAAAGGGAGGGCACAATTATGAACAATCCCGAAGCAACAACACAGGCGCTGGCGATCCTCAGAAACGGCGAGAATTTCCAGTGGTATATCATTCCGCTTTTGATGTTTCTCTTCTACATTTACTTCGATGAGTACGCGCGAAAGAATTACAAAGGCATCGCCGCGGGCCTGTCTTTGTATATGGTTCACTGGTTTTATGAAATTATCAACGCTTTAATTCAGCATTTCAGCGGACACGCGCTCTGGACTGTTCCCACCGGCACGGGTTTTTTGCTGCTGGTAGGCGTGTGCGCGGAACTCAGCATCATGTTTGCCGCCGCAGGGTTAGTCTACAGCAAGCTGCTCGATCCCAAACCGAAAAAGAAAATACTGGGCATCAACAACCGTCTCTTTATCGCGCTGGGCGCCGCGGCCTTTTTCTCCATCTTTGAGATATTTCTGGCCAAAACGCCCGCTTTCGTCTGGGTATATCCGTGGTGGGGCTCGATCCCCGTGTTTATCACCGTGTACATTCCCTTCTTTGTCGTCTCCATGTATTCCTACGATTGGAAGCCCAAAACGCAGAAGATAGTTATTGGCACGTTCTTTGGCGTCAATGCCCTGATGCTGATTGTTTTTGCGGGAATTCTTAAGTGGATTTAGGTTATTAAAAAAAGAGGCGGCGGCCAAAAGGCCTCCGCCTCACAATCAATAAATTTCAGCATCTAAATTATTTATGCTATCCTGCCATTCTCAGGGGATGAACCTCGCGGACGATTTTATTTTCCAGCGCGTCTTCGGCTATATCCATATCGTAGCGGCTCTGCAGATTGATCCAGTAACGCGGGTCTTGGCTGAAATACCTTCCCAATCTCAAAGCTAGAGATGCATTCACGGGGCGTTTGCCGTTTATTACATAATTAATACGCATCGCCGGAACATTCAACTCTTTTGCGAGGCGATACTGTGAAAGCTCGAGCTCATTGAGCAACTCTTTTAAATAAACTCCCGGATGAACTGGCTTTATTGGTTTTTTTGCCATTTTAAATCTCCTTAATGATAATCAACGATTTCAACGTTTTCTGCATGGCCGTCTTTCCATGTGAAGCAAAGACGCCATTGGTCATTGATTCTGATGCTCCATTGTCCCTGTCGCTTTCCTTTTAATGTCTCCAGCCGATTAGAAGGTGGCAAACGCAAATCTTCAATTTTTATTGCCGCATCAAGGGCGTTGAGTTTTATGAAGGCGCGCTGCTGGATGTCTCGAGGAAACTTATGTGAAAACTCACGCCGAAATATCTTCTCGGTTTCACGGCAACGAAAAGACTTGATCATGCAGGCATGATAAACAATATGTTTACTAATGTCAAGAAGTAATCTTTTTGAAAATCAAGTCATTTGTTTTGCTGCCAAACATTTGGAATGTTAAAAAAGTGTATTTATATAATAATCCTAATCTTTATTTAATCATCACCAATAACATTTTGAATTTGGTGACAGCCTGCAGCGCGTGTGGCTTGTTGGCGGGCATAATCAGCATCTCGCCTTCTTTAATCGTATGGGGCTTTTTATCAATGCTGATTTGCGCTTCGCCCTCCAGGATGCAGACCACTGCGTCAAATGGCGCGGTATGTTCGCTTAAGCCTTCGCCCTGGTCAAAGGCAAAAACGCTCAGCGTTCCGGTTGGCTTGCGGATTAATTCCCGGCTCACCACGGAATGCTCCTGATAGGCGACGATATCTTTTAGCTTCAATACATTGGTCAAATCTTTTATCTCTGATAACTTTTCGGGCATGTTTAAATCTCCTTTGATTTATTAGCAATATCAAAAACCTCTTTGGCCGCGGCAACAAATTTCTGCGGGTCTTCCGGGGTAAAACGCAATTGACTGAAAACGCCGCCCTTTCTGGTTATGCCGACATGCTCATAAAAATCCGCGAGATCAAGCTTTAGCGCTTTAAACGAAGTTCTGATTACCGGTGGCCTGAATACGTCGATAGAAACGATATCCTCCTTTTTCACGGTAATTATCTTATTGAAAAACAAATACCTGCACCTCAAATCTATTTTGTCCTCGAAGATAGTATATTCATTGCCCAGGCTCTTCATTGTCGGCGTAGAGACATACAAAGGAACAGTGGTGTACTGCATAATATGTTTTTTCCCTTAACGTTAGCCATTTAGGAGCGAGCTTTAGCGAGTCGCTTCCGATGGCTGGTTGGACGATCTCAGCTTCTTGATCTCCCTGTAGCGAAAGCAGTCTGTGGTGTGGTCGTTCACCATGCCGACCGCCTGCATGAATGCGTAGCAGATTGTTGAGCCCACGAAGTTGAATCCGCGCTTCTTCAAATCCTTGCTCATCATGTCGGACGTTTCGGTCTTCGCGGGCAACTCCGCCATAGATTTCCACATGTTCTGCTTTGGGATGCCATCAACATAGCGCCATAAGTACGCATCCAGAGAGCCCCATTCATTCTGGATTTCAAGAACGGTGCGAGCGTTCTTGATGGTCGATTCGATCTTGAGCCGATTCCGTACGATTCCGGAGTCCGAGAGCAAGCGCGTTACGTCATGCCCTGTGTATTTGGCAACACGCTCACACTCGAAGGCGTCAAACGCCTTCCGATAGTTCTCCCGTTTCCTCAGGATGGTCAGCCAGCTTAGTCCCGCCTGTGCTCCTTCCAGCACAAGGAACTCAAACAACAGGCGGTCATCATGAACAGGGACACCCCACTCTTCATCGTGGTAGGCAATATACAGGAGATCACCGCCGCACCACTCGCATCGCTTCTTCATGTCCTTCTCCTGCCCAACGAAAAGCTCAGCCGGAGCGGCCCTTGTGGCCACGATCGGCTTTAGCGGGTGTTGGGCATTGCCCTTAAGTTCATTATTGTTAGATAACATCTTTGATCAAGTCAATGAAATGCTGTATTGCATCTTCAGCCTTTGGACCAGTTGTCCCAAGATCTTTGGGAGTTACATTTGTACTAGGCCAAAGCATATGTCCTCCAAATGACTCTGGCAAAAAGGATGACAATTCTTTCGCATAGTCGTCATGATCTTCTTCCCCCTGAATATTCCATTTCATACATCTGGCCATTGCTCCTGCTAATATGTCCACAAGTTGCAATCCTGCAAAATCAGATGAATTCTCGAAGTCTGATTTTTCCGTCCGAATGGGAAAATACATTTTTCTCCTGTCGTAGCCTACAACTTTGGGTGGAACCGCAGGGTGAAGCACTTTATCCCAGGCCTTTTTATTTTTGGCCATATTTGAAGATTTGTCATGTATAAGTGAAAAATTGCCTTGAATAGATTTCGACCACTCAGCTACCAAATTGAATGCTTCAGCAAAGGCAATTTCAAGCGCATCTTTCGGAATTGTACGTAAAAAATTGGGGCCATATCGTACGTGATGTGCCTTAAGAAAAATAAAAAATTCATCAAGCTTTTTATGAAATTTTTTTTCGCAAATGGGCCTAAAAAAAGCTTCATACGCGGGATATGTCCTTTCTCTCATCATTTGCTGAAAACTTTTGAGCATACATTTAAAAAAATCATCTCCTGCGAGTCTTTTGGTTTGGATGTATAGCATATTTGAAAAAGCTATATTGAGACCATCTTGATAGAAATCTAAACCATCTTCATACGCCATTGGTTCGATAAGAAGGTCAACAATTTTAGTTATAAGAACATAATGTTTATGGGCAATGGCAAATTTGACTGAGTCTGATTCCTTTGCTATATCACGAAGAAAATCAATAACCATATTTTGTTGGGCGGGATATCTTGATAAACGTGAATGTTTCAGCTCTTTGGCTTTTACTTTTGAGAAATATTTGTGTTTTAAATCGACGCAATATTCTTCAGCTAACCAGAAACTGGCTAGGACAAAAACGGGTTGATCCTCATTAAAGAGGTCTTCTCCCGTATAACCACATTCATCTATGAAAAGCCTGTTTTCTCGCTTCATGATTGTATTCAATTTTGTTGCCCAACGAAAAGCTAAGCCGGAGCGGCGCCGCAGGCGCTGCGATCGGCTTTAGCGACTGGTTAGGATTCTTATGAAATTGATAATAGTTCACATAGAACAAATCTTACCAAATCACAAATACGCCCCACTTCTTTTTTATCCGTTGGTGTATGTGTTGATATACTTGCGCGTGTATAAATTGATCGGACAAATGATCCAAGCATTTCATCAATCAGTGCAACCGAATCTTGTGCTGATTTAATTGATTCCTTAGATAATTGCCTACTCCTCAGTATATATGTAGTTTTTTGTTTCATAGTGGGGCCATTTGCATTTGGTTCGCGTTTAAATCCGGGGGCATCTTCAACTTCCTTATCAGGGGCTAAATGATCTAAACACTCTCTTAATGCCTCACGTAAATCTGTCGCTGGTCCCCTCCAGGATAAGCGGTGCGACGATTCCATATCTATTAATGCTTGCTCATACGATAACGCAGCCGAGGGGAGAATTTTCTTTAATGTCTCTATTACCCTTCTGTCAGCAGGGGTAAGTTGATGTCTGTTATTAGAATTACTTGCTGATAAAAGGATAAGTTTTTCTGTTTCCAATAGTAGATTTTTTATTTTTGATACCCTGCTCTTATAAATACCGATACTAGTCTTCTTATGTGTTGCTTCAAGAAGGTCTTGCATATTAGCATCCAGATCTGTAATAACAGACGTGTTGTTGCAGGCACTCAAAAGAAATTCACGAAGTTCTCTAAAATAAATATCAACTATCTTTTTTGAAGCAGCAATGATCTTTTTATGATGAATCTGTTTTGATCTTATTTTACGAAGGCCAATTTGCAGAGAATTAAGAGCTTCTTGTAAAGTTCTGATATGTTCAATCATTTAATAAGACCTAAATCCTTCAAAGATTTGATACCAGCCAAGAACAAAGCTAAGATTTTTTACCTTTTGCTCGCGGTAAAGTATGTGCAACTAAATTATAACCGACAGGATTTAATTTAAAAGATCCTCGACCGGCAGAATCCAAATAGCCAGCGGCCTTGGCATCACGTAATACCTGGCCAGGCACTTTAGGAAGAGGAAATCCTCCTTGCTTAAAATAGCGGTCAATGTCTTTGGTAAAAATTTCATTCCTTCTTTCTTCGGTTGGGGCAGTGTTTCCAAGGTAAAATGCTACAATACAAGCCATCTCAACAGCATTGTTAGGGTTTTTGCTCTCTTTGAGAGACCTGATATCAATAATTTGTGTATTATCTGGTGATTGAGTTGAGGATGGTGCTATCTGTTCAGATTGAGTTGGCGTTACTGTCCGTGGTGGTAGAACTGTTTGTGCTTCGTTACCCAAAGGGATATTCAGGTGAGCACATGCAGCTTTAACCGCAATAAGTTTTGAATCATCATCCAAGGTCTCTAGTGCGTCAACAATTGAATCAATTGCTTTTCCTAAACTTCTTTTTGGTTGCTCTACCATTTCATTGAGCCTCCTTCATTTTATTTATCATAACAACTGGGTAATGTCTGGTAAATATATCAGTTGCTTTTTGAAACAGTTTACAGGTTTAATAAATTCGAGGTGACGCATAAAAACACCCCTTATTGTAATTGCCGGAGGCGCAGAAATCGCCTCCGGCTTTTGTTTGGCGTGTAAATCTTTATTTAACGTATTTCTTGGGCATGTTGACGATAATGTCTTCCGCCTCTTTGGCCATGGCTTTAACCAAATCTTCAACCTTGGGCATGTCGTTGATGCGCTGGGCGGCTTCGCCGGCGGCCATCATCGCTTTTGATTTGTCTCCTTCAAACACGGCCTTGATAGATTCGTTTTCAAAATCAATCAAAGACATATCTTCCATGGTTGTATAGCTGTCCGGTGTGCCGAGGAACACGCCGGGAGATTTTTTCAGCGTGTTCACCGCGTGCTCTTCACTGCGGGGATTTCTCAGCCAGCGGGCGGGGCCCACATAACCGCGGGCGACGAGCGTGCCGCGATCCTGCGCTTCTACAACGGATTGCTTCCACAGCGGGGGAAAATCGCTTTCCTGTGTCGCGAGGAAGCGGGTTCCCATCAGCGCTCCGTCACAACCTAAAGCCAAAGTGGCGGCCAGAGTTTTGCCGTCGGATACGCCGCCGCCGCCCACTACGAGCGTTTTTGCGTCGGACACTGCCTCGACAACGGCGGGGAAAAGAACCATAGAATGAAGCGGTTCCCAATGTGTGTGGAATCCGCCTTCATGGCCGGAAGCGACAATCACGTCCACACCCGCCTTTTTGCAGCGCAATGCGGCTCTGACGGAAGGGATGATATGAATCCAGATGAAGCCGGCGCCTTTAATTTTTTCTCCCCAGCCCATTGGATCACCGGCAGATGTATAAATTACCTTGAGGGTTTTTTTCATGTCGGGATTTTCTTCCCGCGCCTTGATGGCCGTTTCGATCATGATGTTGGCTTTGTCTTTTAGTTCTGCCGATACCATCACATTGGGGCCGAAAACGCCGCCTTTGTCTTTGACCAGACGATGCGTGCGTTTCAGAACAGTGTCCAGCACGGTGGCCATATCGTCGTCACGTTTCGCTTCGCCGGTGTCACAAAAGGCGTTGTATACCCAGGGCTGGTCGTCTTTGTTGAAAAGACCGCTGGTGGAAAGCAGTCCCAGGCAGCCGGCGTTGGCCGCGGCCACGCAAAGGTTGTTGTTGGAAAATGGGCCCATGCCTGCCTGCATGATGGGGTACTTAATTCCCAATAATTCTGTTAGTCTCGTTTTTAACATTACTTTTTCCTCCTGTATTTTATTAAAATAATTGCGTTTTTATGAGCAAATTAACCGGCCGGGGGAGGCTTTTGTGGCAAGAGTATATGAAGAAGATATTTGTCTGTCAAATTGTTTGTTTGCGCCGTAATAATATTGTTCTGGACAAATGCCGGGGCTAAAAATATAATAATCTCAATGTCATAAACATCAGCGACAGGAACGGATGATAAAACATTTATTTATTTGTATTGCTATATTTTTTGCCCTGCAGGGAATTGCCGTTGCGGATTTCTATACGTGGGAAGATGATCAGGGCAATGTCCATATAACCGATTATCCGCCGCCCGCGAAGTATGGCAAAAAAGTAAAGACGAGCAAAGATGCGGATACTCCCCAAGAGATTTGCATCAGGCCGGAAAAAGAAAAAACATCCGCGGATAAAAAAGAGGCAATTCAGGATAAGAATCAAGAAGTTGTTCTTTATACGACAAGCTGGTGCCCCTACTGCACGAAAGCGCGCAATTTTTTTCTGTCCCGCAATATTCCTTTTACCGAATATGACGTGGAAAAAGACCGCGAGGCCGCGGCCAGAAAAAGGGAGCTTGACCCAAGAAGCGGTGTGCCCTTTGCCATCATTAACGGTCGCGCCATTCACGGCTATTCCGAAAGCGCCTACGAAAGAGCTCTCCGTTAAAACTTTTTTTAGATGAGAGTTTTGATTTTTGAAGATAAAACCACGGATGTTTCTACCTGGCGCGCGGGAATCTTCCAGTATTTTTTAAGCAGGCGGTTTTTTTCTTCAGTGGAGACCAGACTGTAGCCGTTTTTCTCGTAAAAAGATATCGCCCAAGTGGCGGCAGCCCAGGTGCCGATAAGGATGGTCTTGTCGGCCATGTTTTGTAAATTATTTAATAGCTGAGAGCCGATTCCTTTATTGCGCGAAGCTGTCCGGACATAAGCGTGGCGAATCAGCGTAACATCGCCTCTGTCCTGAATGCCCATTACACCAATAAGCCGGCCTTCTTCTTCCAGCCCCCAGAAGTTCACGTCGTCATCCATTTCGTGGCGTAGATAATCGGCAGACATGTAAGGCTCGTGCCAGCAGTCATCAGGGATGAATCCAATGTAGGCAGTTGCCGCGTCGTTGATGATGGCCAGAATTTCTTCAAAATCATTTTGTGTGCATTGGCGAATCATGATTATTCAACTTCTTCAGGATAACCGGTTTTAATATAACGGAAACTAAGCACTATCATTATTGTCACAAAAATCAACCTTAATATATCTTCCGCGATCAGATGCGCCAGGTATCCGCCTAAATATGTGCCGGCAAGAATTCCCACGATAAGGCCGTAAAGAATTTGATGATTAACGTTTCCGAGCCGCCAGTGCGTATAAGCACCCACGGCACCCGCCGGAACCATAACCAAAAGCGATGTGCCCTGCGCCATGTGCTGGCCGAATCCCGCCAGCAGCACCATTACCGGAACCATTATTGTTCCGCCGCCCACACCCATCATGCCGGAAAGAAATCCGGTGGCCGCGCCGGCAATCACAAAAATAATGATGATAAACGCGGGAGATGTGATGACAATCGCGTTTCCCATGTAAGGTTTGAAAAATAACATCATCGCGCAGAAAAATAAAAAAATTCCAAATAATTTCCGCAATTTCCATTCCGCTAGAGAATGAGCGTATTTTGCCCCTAATCTCGCGGTAAAAATCGCGGGCACGGCCAGCGTAATAGCAGCCACGTAATCCACAGAGCCATGCAGGCCGTAGATTATCGCGCCGCTGATTCCCGTGAAAATAAGGGCGACTAAACTCGTGCCGTGAGCCTTATGTTGGCCGAATTTCAAAAACAGCATCATCAGCGGAATCATGATTAAACCGCCGCCGATGCCGATAAGGCCGCCGAAAGCGCCGGCGCAAATTCCGATGATTAAGCTGATAACGTTTAGTTTCATTTATGCACCTTTCCCCGCGCCGCCGAGGCGAAAATACCAAACACACAAACTACCGCAAGAATAAAATAAATTATACGCGCGCTTTTTAAAAGAAGCAAATTATCCGCCGCGCCGAGTGTGTGCTGCCCCAGAATAACGGCAAAAACCAGCATGGTAATGCCCATGGAAAACATCTGGCCGGTAAGCCGCATAGTGGCCAGAGTTGCCGAAGCGACGCCGTAAAATTTATTTCCGACGGAACTCATGGTGGCATTGACGTTGGGCGAGGAAAAAAACGCGAAACCGACGCCCAGGAGAATCAGCGAGGTGATGATGTAGCAGGTGGTGGTAGCAGGACTGATAAACATCAGCAAAATAAGACCGGCAACGGTGAGAGCCATTCCGGAAGAAGCAATGATCTGCGGTTCGAAACGATCGGATAGCCTGCCCGCGAAAGGCGAACACAGCGCCATGACAACCGGTTCGGCAACCAGAATGAATCCCGTCTGCGCGGGTGAAAGCATTTTTACCTGCTGTAAATAAAGGCTCAGCAAAAATGTCACCGCGAACGTGGCGCAATAATGAATCATCGCCGCCAGATTGGAAAAGGCAAAAACCCTATTTTCCATAAAAAGACGAATATCCAAAAGCGGAAAGGGAATTTTAAGCTGCCGCAGGATAAAGAATATGAGTCCCAGGATACCCGCGAAAATAAGAAAAGCGGCAGACCACGCAGGCAATAGTGAAAAGCCGTACATAATAGAAAACAAAGCCGCTCCGTATATAAGAGATCCTGTATAATCAAATTTTTCACCGCGGGCTTCAGGGCGTTCCTGCCGCGCCAGGGGAGCGATGGTTAAGATAATAATTACGCCCAAAAATGCGGCAAAAAGAAAAATATATCTCCAGCCGAAATGCTGCGTTAAAAGTCCGCCCACAAAAGGGCCAATGGTTAAGCCGCTGTAAACCGCGGCCAGATTAATGCCCAAAATCATGCCGCGTTTTTGTGCCGGATAGTGAGAAATCAAAAGAGCCGTTCCCGTGCTGAAAATCATCGCTCCGCCAACGCCTTGAATAGTCCGGAAAAAAATTAACAAAGAAGACGCGGGCGCGCAGATGCACAAAGATGAGGAGATAGTAAAAATCAGCGCGCCGTAGAGAAATATTTTACGGTGCCCGTAAATGTCCGATACTCTGCCTAAAGGAACAAGCGTGATCGCGGCGGCCAGAATAAACGAAGAAACAATCCAGCCCAAGGCCAGCGCGGTCATGGAAAATTCTTTGCCGATAACCGGCAGGGCGACATTAACAGCCGAACCCATAAATGGTGTCAGAAACGCGCTTAACGTGACGGCGAGCAGAATATAAAAATTGTTTTTGTCGGTCATGAAATTAGGATTTGCCCTGCCTGCCTTGAGCGCCGAAAGTCTTTTTATAAAGCTTTTCGAAGGAGTCTTTTCCGCAGGCCAGCGCAAGCGTCAAAGGCATAATTATATTCGCTTTTTTGAGCATGCTTTCGGTAAGGTTTCTGATATCCCATTGGGCGTGAGCGTCGGCGCGCAGACGCGCCAGATGATACATCTCGCGCGCGTTTAATTTCATCAATACTCTTTTGCGGTGCGCGTTGGTAAGAATGTAGGTCGCGGCTTCGGGCGCTTTCTTGCGGATTTGCGAGTAAATTTTGTTTGTCTGTTTGATGATATCCATAAACTTTTTTTGCTGGCCGATTTTGCGCACAGAAGAAGGAATGGTAACACCGAGTGCGGGGTCGTATTCCTGCGTGATAATTGTCGCCATGCGATGCCTTTTTAATTGTGCAAAACAAGTGGAGCTGACGATGAGTTCAAAGTGAAGATCAACATTTTCTAGTTCGCGCAGCACGGAGTCATGCGGTTCAAGATGCTCAAAAGCAGTTTTGAACAAGGCTTTTTTTTCTTTGATGTTCATTTGCTTAGCCCGCTTTATGCAATTTATGTAATTATCACGGGATGAAGAATAAAGAAGTGAAGCGACAATACGGTCATCAGCATCGTCCGAGATAGACAGAAGTTGTACGGCTTGCAATTTTTTATTCCTTCTGGGTTGTGGATATTTATTCATAATAGCAGATGCCTGCTCGTGTAAACCTTGTCTAGTAAACAAGTCATAGTCGGTGCTGAGAAAAAATGGAAAATGCTGTTGACTTGAAAGAGGATGTCTCCATAAATTTTTTCTAGTAAGCCGATCATAGGATGTTGCATCAGTATAACGAATAAGAGAAGGTGCTACATTTTTTGTAGCCACATATAATTTATTAGCATATTCTTTGGCTTCTTCCAGTTGTAGCGCGCCGAGTCTTCTCAGCATCAGTTCTAGATTTCGGGCGTTAATGGTCATGCCCAGCTGTGTCTGTGTGGCCATAGAAATGGCGTAGCGGGCGTCTTCTTTAGCCCAGCCTTCCAGCGTGGATTTGTTGGACGGGTTTTCGGCCAGCGCTTTGTTTTGCTCAAAAACAAAAGGGCGAAGCTTCTCATAAAGTTCATGATAATAGTCATTTTGCGCCGCTATTGTCTCCACGAAAAGATTGGTCATACCCGCCCGCCAGATTTCATCCGGCACGACAAAATCTTTATTGAAAAGAACATAGCGCTGCGATTTTTCCGTGAATGAACACAGGCGAAATTTCTCAATTTCTTCAACCAGCAGGCGCGAAACACCCAGCACATCGATGTTAAAAACAGCGTGTTCCGCGACAGAGCTATGTCCCATTTCAAAAACGATGTTGCGGTTGGACTGGCGCGCTTTTTCCACTTCGCCTCGCGCCAGCTGGCGCAATTCATCAACAGGTTTGGGGCTGCGGCTGATGCGCGCGTAAGCGGCGGAGATTGTCTCCGGTGTCAAATCTTCAGCGAGAGATTTTTTTTGTTTGAGTTCACTGATAAGCTCATAATCAAGGTTATAGCCGGCAAGTAAAATTTTCATGACAGGTCATTTACCTTTTTTTTAGATAATTTCCATCAAGTTTTTATAAGTTAACCACTTCCACGCGGTCAAATTTCCGACCCAAAAACTTTTCACCGATAGCCTGAAAACGGTACGGAACGTCACTTACGCAAAACAGGTAATCGGGATGATCATTGCCGTCATTGGCAATTTTTTGTTTCGCGATCAGATCCGCGGCGATATCCGCCATTGCCTGCGCCGAATCGATAAGAGTTACTTCGGGGCCGGCAATATCCTGAAGCAACGGTTTTAATAACGGATAGTGAGTGCATCCCAGCACAAGCGTGTCAATTTTTTCGGCCATAAGCGGTTTTAAATATTCCCGCGCGATAAGATTTGTCGCCTCATGTTCAAACAAACCTTCTTCCACCAGGGGCACAAAAAGCGGGCAGGCCTGAGAATAAATTTTAATCGTCTTGTCACAATGACGGATCGCGCGCGCGTAGGCGTTCGAGTTGATAGTAGCCGGCGTTCCGATAACGCCGATAACCTTCGCGCGCGATTGGCGCACAGCGTTATGGGCGCTGGCCTCGATGACTTCTAAAACCGGAACGTCGGATAAATCCTTGATTGTCTGATAGGCGACAGCTGCCATCGTATTGCAGGCGACAATCAGCAGCTTAACATCTCTTTTTAAAAGAAATTCAGTGATTTGGGAGGCGTAGCGATTGATCGTATCGACTGATTTTATGCCGTAAGGTACGCGCGCGGTATCACCGAAATAAATGATATTTTCTGACGGCAGGCGCTCCATGAGGGATCGCACAACGGTCAGGCCGCCGACTCCGGAATCGAAAACGCCTATGGCACGGTCATTTTTCACGGGTAAAAATTAAAACTCCTTGTCCATCTTTTTTCTGGCAAAATTCCTGTCCGAAGGCAAGTTTGTAACGGCTTTACCATAGTGTCATAGCCAGGGCTAGAAAAAAGTCAGCAGTGTAAATTAAAGTGTTTTCACCACCTTCACGTTTTTGGAGCTACTTCATATCTTTTGGACACGATGATAATGTGCCCCATCAAAAGAACGAAAGCGGGATACACTGCTTTGATCCAGTAACTGTAATTAACAAAAAGATACAAGCTCACGCCAATCCACATAGCCAAAACGGCCAGAGTTATGATGGTGCCGATCAATGCTCCGAGGCGCGGTATGATAAGCGTAATAAAAAGCCCGAATAAAAAAATCATCATCAATTCCAGCGCCAATGCCCATTCCGGGCGGATTATATAATCGTCGCTTAAAATATTATCGATAATGTTGGCGATAATTTTTACCGAGGGAACTTTATAAGCCGTCGCGGTTTCACGCAGTTCCCCCAAGCCTGCCGTGCTGGGAGCGATGATGACAACTTTATTCCGAAACGCGTCAGCGGGGATTTTTTTATTAATAACATCTACAAACGAATAATAAGGGATCTCGTTTTTAAAAGAAATAAGCATCCTGTTCTGGTTTAAAAGAGGAATGGATTTGTGCGCGAAAGTTAGATTCTTTCCGAAAGATAAATCCGTTAAATCAAGATCAAAGTAAGCCAACACAAGCTGAAGAGCGAGAGAAGGATATATTCTGCCATTATAATTGATAAAAAAGTTTTCACTTCGCACCGCGCCGTCGTTATCCGCGAAAATATTTATATGCCCCAGCCGCAGCGCGTCGCTCGCGAAAGGATCTATGGGGACAGTAATATCGCGGGCAACAACGCTTTTATCCGAGGGGTAGGGGAAAAGTGAATTGGCGGTCATGTAATCGGTATAGAAATTATAAGGAGCTTCCTTCGATTTTTTCAGATGAAACAGCAGGGGCATAACCACTTTTTTGCTTGCGGCAACGGAATTGGCTAAAATCGCGTCGTTATCCAGGCGTTCTTCCGCGTCTTTGAGCGCCGCCAATAAAACAACGGTACTCATATTTTTTTTGGAATACTGGGGATTGTTTTCAATGGTCTTGATAATATTAACGACTTCTTTGAGGCCGTGATTAAGGTCCTTGCCGGAATAGATAATATCAAGGCCGATAACTTTTGCCTCATAAACGTCCAGCATATCAATCATAAACGCTATGTAAGATCGGGGCCAGGGCCACGGGCCGAAATCGGCAATGCTTCTTTCGTCAATCGCGATAACGCTGACGGGCGAGGCCACGGGCTTTACCCGCAGGCGCGAACCCAGGTCATACAGGCCGTATTCAATTCTTTCCAGTTGGGGCCAGAAGAAGTAGATCGCGAAGAGAGCCAGAAGAGTAAGGAAAATACCATGTCGAAAATCGTTGATGATCGATTTTTGAATTGGTTTCATCTAAAATCCTTAGAAAAAAAGAAGCGCGTTTTTTGTGGCAACCGCGCTTAATTAATAGCATAACCGGTTAGGATATTGCAATATTTCTTGTTTGGTCATATGCTTTAGAATATGACGATGAACCGTGCGGAAAAAGAAATCAGTAATCCAGAAGAAATTCAAGACATCATGCGTCAAGCTCAAATCTGCCGTATAGCTATGGCGCAAGGAAGTATGCCTTATTTGATTCCGCTAAATTTTGTCGTGGAAGGTGATTGTCTTTATTTCCACTCGGCAACCAAGGGAAAGAAAATTGAAATTTTAAACGAAAACAACAACGTGTGTTTTGAAATGGAGATTAACGCGCAGATTATAGCCGGTGAAACTCCCTGCGCGTGGGGCATGAAATACGCGAGCGTTATAGGCTGCGGACGCGCTTTTTTCGTGAATGATCAAGCGGAAAAAATAAAGGCGCTCAACCTGCTTATGGAAAAATACGCGGGACGGGGCAACTATACCTATCCGGAAAATATAGTGCAAAAAACCATGATTGTCGGCGTGAAGATAGACAAACTTACCGGAAAAAAATCACAGCTTCCTTAATGGTGAAGATAAATTTTAAACTTTGAATTTGGAAAGCCCTTCAAGATCCAACGTGGCAAAATAATCATCAACAGTTTCCGCGCGTCTTATCTGCACAACATTGCCGTCATCT
Organism: Syntrophaceae bacterium UBA4810; assembly: GCA_002402545.1. Classification (GTDB taxonomy): domain Bacteria; phylum Desulfobacterota; class Syntrophia; order Syntrophales; family Smithellaceae; genus UBA4810. The sequence continues at coordinate 3,169 of DHGA01000061.1, read as the reverse complement.
CTCAGTAGCAATTCCGCGGAACGTAGCTTTCCGTTGTAATTAAATCCCATCGCGTGGCCGTGCGCGCCCGCATCATGAATGACAACGATATCCCCGGGTTCCATTTCCGGCAAGAGGCGATCGATGGCGAATTTGTCGTTGTTTTCGCAAAGCGAGCCGGTAACATCATAGGCGATATTGTGAGGTTTATCTTCTTTGCCGACGACAGTGATGTGATGATAAGCGCCGTAAATCGCGGGGCGCATCAAATGGGCCATGTTGGCATCGAGCCCGGCGAATTTCTTATAAGTATCTTTTATATGCAAAACTCGAGTAACTAAATATCCGTACGGGCCTGTAATATAGCGGCCGCATTCGGTGAATACTTTAAGCGGCGCGAAACCGCCGGCGACAATAATCTCGTCATATTTAGTCTTTACACCGCGGCTCATTGCCGCAAGATCGATACGCTCCTGCTCGGGCAGATAAGGAATGCCCACGCCGCCGCTGAGATTGACAAATTCAAAACGGATTTTCAGCTTTTGTGATATTTCCGCGACCAGTTCAAATAATATTTCAGCAGTTTCGACGAAATAATTGGCATCCAGTTCATTGGAGGCGACCATGGCGTGAATGCCGAAACGGCGCACTCCTTTTTCTCTGCAAATTCTATATCCTTCAAAAAGCTGTTCGCGCGTGAAACCGTATTTTGCCTCTTCCGGATGGCCGATAATGATATTGCCTTTTTTTAGCGGCCCGGGGTTATAGCGCATGCAAATAAGTTCCGGAAGACCAGCGTGCTTTTCCAAAAACGCAATGTGCGATAGATCATCCAGGTTGATCGTGGCGTTAAGTTCTCTGGCTTTGACAAATTCCGCCGCCGGCGTGTCGTTGGAAGAAAACATGATTTCCTCACCGGTGATGCCGGTTTTTTCGGCCAGCAGAAGTTCGGGCAGTGAACTGCAATCAGAGCCGAAACCTTCCTTTTGCAAAATTTTCATGAGATAAGGATTGGGCGCGGCTTTGACGGCGAAGAATTCCTTGAAGCCTTCATTCCAGGAAAAGGCCTGTTTAAATGCGCGCGCGTTTTCCTTAATGGCTTTTTCATCATAAAGGTGAAAAGGCGTGGGATATTTTGCGATTATTTTTTCGATTTGTTGTTTGGTAAAAGGCAATACTTTTGCCGCCATATAAATCAAATCCTAATTCGAAATTTTTTATAATAAAAATTGTAATTCTTGCTAAGCGTTAAGACCATTTAAGACAAAAAAAGCAATTTATCAATGATAATTTTGTCGCTTTTTTTCGAGTCAGGCTAAATTAACCAGCGAAATACCCTACCGTAAAATAAACAAATGAAGAAATTAAAGCAGATATAGGAATGGTCAGAATCCATGCCCAGATGATATTGCCGGCCACCCCCCAGCGTACGGCAGACATTCTTTTAGATGCACCGACACCGACAATTGCTCCCGTAATTGTGTGAGTCGTACTGACGGGAATACCCGCAACAGAAGCGCCGATGATTGAAACAGCAGCGGCTGTTTCCGCACTGAACCCCCCGATCGGCTGCAGTTTTGTTATCCTTGTTCCCATTGTTTTCACAATACGCCAGCCGCCGGACATTGTGCCCAGCGCAATGAATGCGTGACACAGAAGCACTATCCAGAAAGGAATGTAAAATACCGGTCCTAAAAATCCTTTACTGAATAACAGCATAGCAATGATACCCATTGTTTTCTGTGCGTCGTTCATGCCGTGACCAAGCGAATAGGCGGCGGCGGAAAAAAGCTGTAATTTACGGAAAGCTCTGTCTGATTTAGCAATATTGGAGTTGCGGCTCATATTCATGGAAATGACCATGAAAAAAAATCCCAAGACCATACCCACTGCGGGGGAAATGACTATAAACAAAGATGTTTTAATAATACCAGTCCAAACCAGTTTGCTGAAGCCCGCTTTGGAAATAGCCGCGCCGATTAATCCTCCGATTAAAGCATGCGAGGAACTGCTGGGGAGACCATAATACCAGGTGATGATATTCCAAGTAATGGCGCCGGTCAAAGCGGATAAAATTACTAAGTTATTGACAATATCAATGCTGATAATTCCTTTGCCTACCGTATGTGCAACGTGTGTGCCGATCAGGAATGCGGCAATAAAATTAAAAAACGCCGCCCATAAGACGGCAAGTTTTGGTGACAAAACGCGCGTGGAAACAATGGTGGAAATGGAATTAGCGGCGTCATGAAAGCCGTTAATATAATCAAAAATCAGCGCGACAAAAACCAGAAAAAAAACAAAGGTTACCGATTCAAGCATGTTTCAGGACAATCCCTTCCACGATGTTGGACACATCTTCACAAACGTCAATTGCTTCTTCTAAAAGCTGATAAATGTCTTTCCATTTGACAAGTTCGATGGCGTCTTTTTCCTGCGCGAAAAGATCCGCCATAATTGTTCTTAAGGCGACATCACCTTCATTTTCCAAAGTGTTTATTTCCACGCATCCGCTAAGAATCATTTCCGAGTTTTTCATATTACGCAGGGCGTGAACGATGCTTTTAACTTTTTTGATGGCTTCATTGAGAATACGCGCCTGTATAATGATTTCATTGGAAGGTTTTTTTACTTTATAGAGATGGATGCGTATGGCCGTCGCTTCAATAACGTCCATGATGCTGTCCATTTTATTAACCAGCGCGTAAATATCTTCTCTGTCTATAGGGGTAAGGAAGGTTTTGTGCATTCTTTCATAAGTTTTGTGGGTGATTCCGTCGGCTTCATGTTCAATTTGTTTTAGTTTGGTGACAATGGATTCGGAATAATCTTTTTTCTGGGTCATTTCCATAAAGAGCTGGCCACCTTCGGAAATTTTATCGGCTAACTCTTCAAAGTACTCGAAGAAATTTTCTTCTTTGGGAAACAGACGCATGAGGCAAACCTCCTATGAATTTCCATGAGAGTTCATTAAATTTGTCAGCCCTCTAGCCAATTATTGAAAAATTTGCAAGGCTTAAAATTGCTGTGGGAAGCGGTTATTGGGCTTGATATTTGTTATTTAAGGTTTTTTAGATAAATAACTTTGCTGTCGCCGGGGGCGTAAAAATCTTCCAGAAACGCCGCTTGTTGATAACCGCGCATTTCGTAGAAACGGCGGGTAGTTTGATATTGTTCGCGCGATGATGTT
>DHGA01000083.1 GCA_002402545.1 Syntrophaceae bacterium UBA4810 | reverse complement strand
TCATGATTCCGACTACGGCGGGCACGGGCAGTGAAGTTACCTTTACCGCGGTTTTCATCCGCAAAGATTTGAAAAAGAAAGAAGGCATGAACAGCGTGCATCTATATCCGGAGCTGGCGCTCTTGGATCCGGAGCTGACGCTGAGCCTGCCGCCCGCGCCTACCGCGCAGACGGGGTTGGACGCTTTATGTCACGCGATCGAATCTTATACATCGATAAATTCCTCGCCCATGAGCGAGCTTATTTCACTGCAGGCGATTGCTTTGATTGCCGAGAATCTGCGCACCTGCGTGCATAACGGGAAAAATCTGGCCGCGCGCGAACAAATGCTTCTGGGAAGTTTATACGCGGGGATGGGATTGGCAAATGCCGGCGTTACGGCGGTGCATTCTCTTTCTTACCCGCTGGGCGGAAAATACGGCATCGGTCACGGCCTGGCCAACACCATGATGCTGATGGCGGTGATGAATTTCAACCTTCCCGGCGCGCTAGAAAAATTCGCGGATATCGCCGAGGCGATGGGCGAAAACACGGATGGACTGCCCGCGCGCGAAGCCGCTTATTTGGCGCTCGACGCGGTGGAAGCGCTGATCGAGGATTGCGGCATTCACGCGTCGCTCGCGGATTTCGGCATTACGGAAAAAGATTTTCCGGATCTGGCCGATGTGGCGCTCACGGTGGCACGGCCGCTGGAAAATAATCCGCGCAAAGTAACTAAAGATGACGCGATCGCGATGTACGCGCAGGCATTATAATTTATAAAACTAGAAAAATATCAGAAAGATTCAGGAGGGAAAAATGGCTGGTGCGGAATTAATCGGTCAGGAAGAAATAAAAGAAGTAGTGGAGATACTCGAAACTGGCGTGCTGATGCGCTACGGTTTTGACGCTCAACGCAAAGGCATGTTCAAAGTCCGCGAGTTTGAAGAGGCGTTCGCGAAATATTGCGGCACCAATTACGCGCTGGGTGTTACTTCCGGTTCCGCCGCGCTGAAAGTGGCGCTTACGGCGCTGGATGTCGGTCCCGGTGATGATGTGCTTGTTCCGGCCTTTACTTTTCTGGCCACTTACGAGGCGGTGCTGGAAGTGGGCGCGGTTCCTATAATGGTGGACATTGACGAAACGCTCAATCTAGATCCAAAAGAAATCGCGAAGAAAAAAACTCCTTATACAAAGGCCGTCATTCCCGTGCATATGTGCGGTTCCGCCGCCCATATAGATAAAATATTGGAGGAAGCGCGCAAACATAAACTTTTGGTGCTGGAAGACAACGCGCAGGGCTGCGGCGCGGGCTTTAAAGGCAAAAAGCTGGGCTCTTTTGGCGATATGGGTTGTTTTAGTTTTGACTATGTTAAAACTATTACCACCGGCGAAGGCGGCATGATTATAAGCAATAACAAAGATTTATATAATCGCGCTGAATGGTATCACGATCACGGCCACGATCATAACCCGAAAGTCAGCCGCGCGCTCGAAGGCAGAACAATTTTAGGTTTCAACTATCGGATGAATGAGCTGCAGGGAGCACTGGGCCTGGTCCAGCTTAGAAAACTTGATTACGTTTGCTCCGAGCAGAGAAATAACAAGAAAGTTATTAAAGAGGCGCTGGCGCAGGTACCGGGCGTGAAATTCCGGGAGCTTCCGGATCCGGAAGGAGATTCCGCCACGTTCTTGGCGTTTAATCTGCCGGAGGAGAGTGTGGCGTTAAAATTTCAGAAGCTTTTGGCTACGGAAGGCGTAGATACAGTCTGTTACAAAAATAATCTCTGGCACTATGTTCCTAACTGGGAGCATTTTCTGGCGCGCTCCACGGCGATTTCCAAAAAATACCCTTTTACCGATCCATCCTATAAGGGTAAAATAGATTATTCGCGCGCGAGCATTCCTTACGCCGAAGATATTCTGGGACGCACCTTGGTTATACAAATCATGGTTAAAATGGGTCAGGAAAAACTTGATTCCACGAGAAAGGCTATCGAAAAAGCCGCGAAGAAAATATAAAATATTTCAGCAATAAAAAATATTAAAAAGCCGCGCCGAAAAAGCGCGGTTTTTTTATTTGTTTACAGCAATACCAGGCTTGGGTATAATTCGCTGAAAGAAACCTATGAAACCAAAACCAGTAAACGTAAACGACAAAATGCAGAAAAGATACCGTTATTACCTGGCGGAGCCTGCCGGAAAAAATTTCGACCCGGAATTCAAGCCACAACTAACGCCCAAACAGATGCTGGAAGCGGGAGTATTCGGCGGTAAATATATGACAGACTGCCGCAGGGAATTTCCATCTTCATGGTTTACAAAAGCAAAACTCTGCGACAAGCGGCATGACGCAAAACTTAATTGTTTTGGCGTGAACGCGTCAAAGCCATTGTCTTACTGGAGGCAAAAAGGGTGGATTTATCACGAAGACCCGCGCGGCTGGTTTCAGTGGTATTGCCGCTATTACATGGGCAGGCGCTGCCCGGATGACGCCCGACAAATCAAAAGATGGAAAGCGATGCACCGGCACATCGCGCAGCTCAAAAAACATTGTTCCGCAGGCGATCTCAACTGCCGGCGCAAACAGCGCCAGGCGCTCCTGCACTGGGCCTACGACAGCCGTAAAATGTAACCTGCATTATGTAATCAAACGGGACTTACCGTGCTCATGCTTTTCAGCTTTTTATAAGCACTGTATCCACCGTAAACAAGAAACAGGACGAAAATATGAAAAAGCACTAAAGATACGGAATAAAAAAACCGAAGGGACGCGCGGGCATTCCTTCGGTCAACATATTTACCGATATTTATTTCTTGGCCATAGCGCTTTTGATAAAGCCGATAATCGCCATCAACACGCCGCCGCCAACGCCGCCGCCGGCAATACTGCCGATAATACCGGCAATATCCATACCGCCGGCGCCAGTGGCAACACCCAACATGTTTAGCAGCGCGCCACCACCCGCACCACCAAGAATACCGGCGATAGAATTGCCGATAGTGCCCAAAGATTTATCTTTAAGAAGAGCGCCGGCGGCATTGCCACCTACCGCGCCACTAATTAACTGAATAATAATCGGAAGCCATGTTTCCATAATAAAATCCCCCTTGCTGTTTAAGGCATAAAGTTAAAGAGCTTAGTACTTTCAAAAGGCAAAAAGCACACCACTTGCGCTGATCTTTCGGGTTTGCTTTAAAGTTACTTTTTCTTTTTTGCCGCCTTTATTTCCGCTTTGCTTTTTCTTTTCATGTCCATGGAGTGAGCGCGCTTATAAGTCTGGATGTCCACAAAGCGCCCCTTGGCATCGCGTACCGCGTATAATTTAGTTCCCGCGACGCTGTAGTGAGTAGTTCGCTTTCTTTTTTTCGTAGCCATTGTATCCTCCTTTTAAAATTGTGTTATGTTACGCGCCCGGCGTTTGTGGGTGATGCGCCACAAGACAAGGCATTGCTCCACCAAGATAAGCAAAAACAATTTTTTTCAGATTAACGCGTTGGATATGGGAATTGATTACAGCCAGATAAAGGCACGCTGTATATGCAAACAAAAATAAACAAACAAAGCACATTAGAACAACAGTCATAATTAGCCTTTGTTTTTTTGAAAATATAGGGAAAATATCTCCCCATGTCAAGAAGAAAACGGGTACCCAAACAGGAGAAATAAACGCTGCCAATCGCCATAACCGTTGCCCCGGGACTCCATTACTTGACATACATTCACCAAGGCCATATATTCCGATTTGGAATCAACAAAAAGATCAGCAGGGAATTCAAGAATGGAATTAAATATTACAGAAAAAATTATTCTGGTTATATTTTTAATTTTATTTTCCGGCCGATTCATCTGGCGTTATGCGCTGGAGAGCGTAAACATAAAACATTTGCAAAAAAATGGCCGGAAGATACCCGCGAGTTTTGAGCAGGCAATAGATAAAGATACTCTTAATAAAATGGTGGACTATACCATCGATAGCTCGCGTCTGGGCTCCAGGGAAGAACTGACGGATGATATTATCACGCTAGTGATTTTATTTTTGTTCTTGCCCGTCATTGTCGGCGCGCTGGGCGGCCAGGATATGCACCTGATTAGTCAGGCGCTTATATTCTTTCTTTTGTTCGCCGCGCTGGGAGGAATTAGCGGTATACCTTTTGATCTGTACAGCAATTTTGTGTTAGAAAAAAAATACGGTTTTTCCACAATTACCTGGCGTATCTGGATAACCGACCTGATGAAATCAGCCATTATTTCTCTAATTTTACTCGCGATTATTGTCAGCGCTCTTATGGCGTTTATCCTTAATTTTCCCGCGAGCTGGTGGTTCTGGGGCTGGGTGTTCTTTACCGCGTTTCAAATTATTATGATATGGCTTTATCCTGTGGTGATCGCGCCGCTTTTCAACAAGTATGAACCGATTCAGGATGAAGTTCTGCAAGACGGCGTCACCAAGCTAATGAGTAAAGCGGGGCTTAAGACTAAGGGCATTTTTCAGGTGGACGCGGGAAAACGCTCAAAACACACCAACGCTTATTTCACGGGTATCGGGAAAACCAAGCGCATAGTGCTCTATGACACATTGCTGGCTTCGCATTCAACGGAGGAAATACTGGCGGTGCTGGCGCACGAAATCGGACATTGGAAAAAGAAACACATTCTCAAGCAGATGGCTTTTATGATTATCAGTTCTTTGGCATTGCTTTACGGAGTGTATCTGGCGGTTAACTGGCAGCCTTTGTATGCCGCTTTCGGATTGCAGGATTCGCCCGTTTACGCGGGCTTGTTTTTAGTTTCGCTGTATCTGGGCACGGCGGGATTTTTTTTGAGCCCTTTAGGCGCGGCAATATCGCGCCGCTTCGAACGAGAGGCGGATTTCATGGCGTGGCAGTTAACGGGTAAAACGGCGCCCATGATTGACGCGCTCAAGCGTCTGGCAAAAGACAATCTGGCAAATCTTTATCCCCATCCGCTGTATGTATGGTTTTATTTTTCACATCCGCCGCTCGTCCAGCGCGTTGAATATCTGCAAACATTGGATTATGAAAGCGCACAAAATTCGCGGGAGATTTAAAAATGCCTATTTATGAATTCTACTGCAAACGCTGCAACACAATTTATAATTTTCTTTCCAAAACGGCAAATACCAGCAAAATTCCGCTATGTCCTACATGCAAAAAAGAAAAGCTTATCCGTCAAATGTCGGTGTTTGCCGCCTTGTCCGGCGGCGAGAAACCGGAAGAGAAGCATCCCCTGGATGGTCTTGATGAAAAGAAAGTGGAAAAAGAACTGGCCAAGATTGCCGCGGAAGCGGAAAAAATAAAGGACGATGACCCGCGCGCGGCGGCGCAGTTGATGCGCAGATTCACGGACAAAACAGGCATAAAAATGGGGGATAATTTTTATGAAGCGCTCCGAAGAATCGAAAAAGGAGAAGACCCGGATAAAGTAGAATTGGAAATGGCGGACGATCTGATGAGCGAGGATCCGGTTGATGAAAAGCTTTCCGGGAAAAAGAAATCCGGGCATAAGCCTAACATAGACGAAACCTTGTACGATCTGTAAATATAAGCCAAACGTGAATTGTTCTTAATTAATATTTAGCATTATGAAGATAATATGATATGAACAATAATATTCATTTCAGAGAATTTATTTATGGCTGATAAATCAAAAATAGGCATGGAGTTTCCGCCGTTCACGATGGTCGTGGAAAAGACAAAAATTGCCGAATTCGCCGCCGCCGTGGCGCTTAAGGATAGCAAAGAGGAAATCGACCTGATTTATTATGACGAAGATGCGGCAAAAAAAGCAGGCTATGAAGGAATACCCGTTCCGCTGACATTTATGACAAGCTGTTTTTTTTGGACAGACGGCCTGATGGGCATAGTAAAAGCTTTAGGGTTTGATTTGGAAAAACTTCTGCACAGCGAGGAAGAATACGAGTATCTCGGTCAAATTTACGCCGGAGACGTTATTACCCGTAAAATGAAAGTAGTGGACATGTATGAAAGAGGCCAAAAAGACAGGCCGGGCAGATTCGCGGAGGTTACCGTGCTGGAAACGGAACTTATAAATCAAAGAGGCGAATTAGTGACCAAAGTCCGTTCAACGATGATAGAGAGATGAAAAAGTAAATGAATCTGACCAGCGATAACATAAACATCGGCGATTTAATGCCGGAATACACATCCGCTCCTATTACCAGAAGCCATCTGGTGCGCTATGCGGGAGCTTCCGGTGATTTCAATCCGCTGCACCATGATGAGACGTTTGTCCGAGTGATTGGCCTGAATAACGTCATCGCGCACGGCATGCTGATTATGGGTATCGCGGGTGAAGCTATTGTTTCATGGACCCCGCACAAATATTTAAGAAAGTTCCACTCGCGTTTTTTGGGGATGACGGAGCCGGTTGATTGGAACGACGCGGAAAACACAAAAAAGAGGGCCACCATAGTTGTAACCGGTAAAGTCGTGAAGAAGTATGAAGAAAACGGCGAGAAAAGAATTCGGTGCAATATTGTCGCGAAAGATCTAACCGGCAGCAGAAAGCTGGACGGTTTTTTTATCGTTGCCCTTCCCTAAGAAAATTATTCAGCGCCTTTGTCCTTAAAACAATTTGCGATAGATCCGGCAGTGCAGGTACAAAAACATTGTGGGCAGGCCGCCAATACGTAAAAGAGAACGCGCGATTTGACGCACTGGTTTTTGTTGAAAAACCTTATCGTCGGATAAATATATGCTTAACAGTCCGCGGTTGATCAGGCGGTGAAAACTGCGATGCGTCAAGCCGGAAACACTTTGCATTGCTTTAATATAAAAAGTGGTTAGCCTGTTGAGCAGGACAATATCGTTAGGATAAAACGCGCAGAAGTTTAAATCATCCGCCGCGTGATCTTCAGACTGATCGATTAAATAATCAAGCAGAATATGCAAGCCCTGGACCCAGGGGAAATAGGCTTTTTTGATATTCAGCAAATGCCTTTCCGATGACCCAGGCTCGAATAAAGACGAGACTAGGCAAAAAATTCCCAAAGTTGAACCAGTGCAGGCGGAAAATTCATGCCAGGCCATTTTTTCCGGCAAGGCTGTTTTTTTTGTATTAAACCATTTTTGCAGCAGGCCGAGGCGCTGATCTTTTCGCACGTGTTTGTTGACTTGCAGATCACAGTACAGGCCGGCGAGTTCATGAAGATGCGGCGCGGCGAGGCGGTATTCGGGCAAATTACGCAAAACCTCCTGACATGTCGCCACCAGCGCGGCCAGATACCCGCCGTCATCCTGTTCTTCGCGGAAACGGTAATAGGCTGCAATTCGCGCCTCAGGCGTCAATGCGTGCAGCATGGCTTCATGCAGGGCGCGAAAGTCATTCGGATCCAAAGATGTGCTCCGGTCGCAAAGATTGTCAAGATAATCGCTGATCGTCTGATAAGCGACAATGAATTTAATCGCTTCTTTATAATGCTTGCCGGCCAAAAGGCCGTAAACGGCGCCGCCTTCGCAGTGAAAAGCTTTTGTCTGAATACTCGCGAGCGCCTGATGGCGCAGCTCCGCATCAGGAATGGTTTCAGCAAAATTTTTCCAGCCGCCCAGAGAATCATGAACAGCCGGGCGTATTTGCAGAATCATCATGGTTGTCAGCGTTATCAAATTTGAGGGAACAGACAAAAAATAACCCCTTGATGAAGTTTACAAAAAATAGCACAAGCATCAAGATATGACAAGGCCGGCATGGCTTTTAGACGGATTGACTATGCGCGACATTTCGAGTAGACCGTTTTCATGGTGGAGACAAAAAATGACGCTGATGTAATTGTGGTGGGCGGTGGAGCCTCCGGGCTGATGGCCGCGGGACGGGCGGCACAACTCGGAGCGCGTGTTTTGCTTCTGGAAAAAACCGACGGTATCGGCAAAAAAATTCTGGTCAGCGGAAAAACGCGCTGCAACCTTACCAATAGCGCAGATTTGAAAAAGTTCATCAGCATGTACGGGCCAAACGGTCGTTTTCTTCACAGCGCTTTTCACCGTTTTTTTCGACCTGAATTAATCGATTTTTGTGAACGCTATAAGCTCAAGACAAAAACGGAGCGCGGCGGCAGAATATTTCCCCTCTCCGATAACGCCCGTGACGTTGTCGATATTTTTAAGCAGTACCTGAGCGAAAACCATGCGCGGATCATTTTGCGTTCCGCCGTTGACAAAATAGTACGAGATGAAAAAGCGCTTTTCAGGGTGAAAACATCCGGGCGAAATTATTTTTCACATTGTGTGATTCTGGCCGCGGGCGGTTCTTCCTGGCCGGAAACAGGCTCCAGCGGCGACGGCTGTAAGCTGGCTTCACAGATGGGGCACTCGGTTGTGGAGCCGCGCCCCGCTCTTGTGCCGCTTATTGTTAATGAGCAAGGCCTCGCCAAGTCAATGCAGGGAGTAAGCCTGCGTAATGCGCGCGCCACGGCGTTTCGGGGCAGGGCCGAAGATATAAATTTATTGCTGATACCCAACGCTAATTATGGGCGCGGCGAGGCAAAGCAGGCAAAAGAGCCGGTTATTGAAAGCCGCTTTGGAGAAATGCTTTTCACCCACTTTGGTTTGGGCGGCCCGATTATTTTATTGATGAGCCTGGCGGTTGTTGACGCGCTGCGCGAAGGCCCCGCCTGTGTCTTAATAGATTTAAAGCCGGCACTGAGCGCCCAACAATTAAACAAACGCCTGCAGAAAGACTTTGACACTCACGGCAAGAAAAAAATAATCAGCGTGATGAAAGATTATCTGCCGTCCAAAATGATTGAGCCGGTAATTGACCTCACCGGCATTGACAAAGAAAAACTGGCGCATCAGATTACCGCGTCGCAGCGGCAAAAAATAGTCGAAACACTTAAAGCTCTGCGCTTCAATATAAAGGCATCGTTGCCTCTGCAAAAAGCGATTGTAACCGCGGGAGGGGTTTCTCTTGATGAAATCGACCCGCGCACGATGTCTTCCCGTATTGTCCCGGGGCTTTATTTTTGCGGCGAGACAATGGATATCGACGCGGACACCGGAGGATATAATCTGCAGGCGGCTTTTTCCACAGGGTATGTGGCGGGTGAGGCCGCCGCCAAATTCGTTCAGGAATGACGCGCGTCAGCGGTTTTATCCATGGTTTCTTTAACCAGCCTGGCCACGAACGCGCCAAACAAAAAGAGCAGGCCGAATTTTGAAAGCAAACGAATAAGCGTCCACACAATAGTGATCGCCCGAACCGCCAAAATGATCCAGATATAATCCCATCGGCGGCTGGCCGAGCGCCGCGCCGGCAAAAGGAAAAAGGTTAATCATGCCCGTTGTCGTTCCGGCGATTTCCAGCGGAAAATACTTTTTGATGGAAATGTAACCGACGACAACAGCGGGGGCGAAGCGATGAAAAAATACCAAAACGTACGCGGCCTGAAAAAATAGACCTCCGTGAAAATTGCGTAAGCTTCTAACGTAATATGTTCATGGTTTCATAAAAAATAACATTGTTCAAAAAATTACTTACGGCGAAGATGTTATTTATGGTATTGATAAAAATAAGTTATTGAAAATGAACAGAAAACCAGCAACGCACAAAGCTAAACGCTTGAAATTATTAAATAAAACAAGATGAAAGCTGTTTGATGGAGGTTACAAGTTGGACATAATTAAGAAGGCGCAGGCACAGGGCAGAAAAACACTGACGGAAGCGGAAGCAAAGGCATTTCTTAAAAAATATAATATACCGGTGGTTGATGAAAAGATTGTCGCAACTCCGGAAGAAGCGGAGAATGCCGCAGAAAATTATGGATACCCGGTTGTTCTGAAAGGCTTAGGATCACGCCTGACACACAAAACAGAAAGAGGTTTGGTTAAGCTCAGCTTAACCAATAAAACGGAAGTGCAAAATGCGGCACGGCACATCAGTGATGCGGCAGGAAACGACCTGGAAGGATTTCTGGTTCAGCCGATGTTGCCGGGGAAAAGAGAATTTGTCGCGGGACTTTTTCATGATGAACAATTCGGCCCCACCGTCATGTTCGGGCTGGGAGGAATATTTACCGAAGCGATTGAAGACGTTGTTTTTGCTATAGCCCCTCTGGATAAAAATGACGCGAAAAAAATGATTGGGCAGCTCAAGGCGAAAAAGCTGTTGGGAGAATTTCGTGGCGAGAAAGAACCGGATACGGATGCCCTGATTAAGACACTGGTCGCGTTATCAAAAATAGGAATGGAAATTCCGGAAATATCAGAAATTGACATAAACCCATTATTGGTTATGCCCGATGGAACGATAGCCGCGGTGGACGCGCTTGTCGTTTTGGGAGAGCCGGCCGAGCGCAAGGTAACCCACATACCGATAGCACCAAAAGACATGGGAAAGCTGTTTTATCCCAAATCGATAGCCTTTGTCGGCGCGTCCGCGGACATGAGCAAATGGGGGCAGTTGATGTTCAGCAATGTTTTGGCCGGCAAATATCAGGGAAAAGTATATTTCGTAAATCCCAAAGGCGGAGAAATCATCGGCAGACATGTTTTTAAATCCGTCACCGAAATTTCTGATCCGGTTGACCTGGCCGTGGTCACGATTCCGGCAAACAAAGTTCTGGCTCTAATACCGGAACTCAAAGCAAAGAAAATAAAAAATGTGCTGCTGATAACTTCCGGTTTTGCCGAAGTAGGCGCGGAAGGAAAACGAATGGAAGAAGAACTGGTAAAGCACGCGAGGGAAGCGGGAATTATAATTTTAGGCCCCAACACCATGGGCATATCCAATCCCCATATCTCGCTTTATTGCACAGGAACGCATGTGCGCCCAAAACCAGGCGGCACGATGCTGGTTACACAGTCGGGAAACTTGGGAACACAGCTCCTTGCCTTTGCCGAAAAAGAGGGAATAGGAATACGTGCTTTTGCCGGCTCCGGCAACGAAGCGATGATAACCATAGAAGACGCGATGGAAGGTTTTGAAGTTGATGATCTGACAAAGACGGTCGTTTTATACATCGAGAGCATTAAAAACGGACGCCGTTTTTTCGAAGCGGCAAAGCGAGTGGGCAGAAAAAAACCGGTCATCGCCCTCAAAGGTGGGCGAACTGAGGCGGGGGCACAAGCAGCGGCCAGCCATACTGGAGCGATGGCTTCAAATGTAAAAGTGTTTAAAGCGGTCTGCAGGCAGGCGGGAATAATTCTTGTGGATCAACCCATGGACCTGTTGGATCTTTCCGCGGCATTTTCCTCGTTGCCGCTACCGAAAGGCAAGAGAGTTGGTATTATGACCCTCGGTGGAGGCTGGGGTGTGGTGGCCTGCGACTTGTGCATGGAAAATGGCTTGGAAGTGCCGCAACTGTCGGAACAAGTGATTGCCCGTCTCAATAAATTGCTGCCGGCCTTTTGGAATCATGCAAATCCGGTGGATATAGTCGGTGAAATGAACACCGAAATCCATATGACTGTTCTTGAGGAGCTCATTCAGTGGGAGGGATGTGACGCGGTAATTCACATGGGTATTATCGGGCGCAGGATCATGATTCAATCCGTGATGGAATCAACTGTAGCCCTAGACAAAAACTATGATGATAAGTTCGTCGAAGGCGCCTTGACTTACTTGGATGATTTTGAAAGACAATTCGTGGAAAGAACAGTCACTCTGATGGAAAAGTATGAAAAGCCGATCGCGGGCGTTTATCTGCTCAATGACAATAAAACGCGCACGATAACCGAAGTTGAAGGCTGTAAATATAAAGGGGTCAATTTCATTACGCCGGAACGTACGGTTAAGGCGCTAGCCCAGATGTATCAATATGCCCAGTGGCTCAAAGGTTAAACTGGCTTGGCAAAAAAGCTCTTTATAGTTTAGCGAATGAATATGGGGTTGGAAAAAATCCAAGGACGGAGTTTGCCGTAGGCTTTCAGATAAACTTCCGCCCGATAAACCCCTGGCTCAGAAATTTGACGGGAAAGCCTGGATGTTCTTTCTTCTTGCGTCAGCAAGCCATTGCGTAGCACGCGCACAAGCGCTTCAGCCGGCAAAGAAACGTTTAAAATAGCTTTATCACTAAATTTAAACTCATCGCCCATCTGATAAAACTTATCTTGCTGTTCAATAAAAAAAGAAAAACCGCGCGCTTTGCGGAAATATTCCAAAGCGAAATAGGCGCGGCCCGCCAAGAGCGCCTGAAGAATTCCCTCTTTATCTTTTGGACCTTCCCCGCTAAGCTTTTCTTCCGTCAAAACATGCGTGCTGATGAACTTAAACGCGCGCGCGAAAGAAAAAGCGGCAAAGCTCATCCCTAATATTTTGTTTCTGGTGGCGTGATTATCCAACTCGCCAAAACCTGTAATTTTTTGTGTTTGATTAAGCTTATCCCATCGGGAAAGAGTGACCGGCTTCGGCCCGCTGAGAAACCAGGCCGGAAAAAGAAAACTCAAAAGGCTTTTAAAATAGCCCTGCAGAGAGCTTTGCCAGTCGGTCATAAAGTCCCAGACGCTGATCCCTTTGTAGCCGCTGACTGTCCAATCGTTCCAGGGATAATGTTTCACGTGAAACATCGGCGCGCCCCCGTGGTCAGGATGGGCGATCAGGCCGAATCCGCCCTGAGCGGTGACTTCGTCAATGTATTTCTGTGGCGGGATATTCTGCGCGTCCTTGGGATAAAATATAGCAGAGACGGTATTGAAGGCCAGATAATGATTAAAACGCGGTGATATTTCCTGCCCGACGATCAGCAAAGTGTTATTGTGCCATCTTTCCCAGCCTTCATCTCTAGCCCGCAGGTGGTCGTGATCCGTCAGCATTAAAAAATCCAATCCATTTTTATTCGCCGCCCGCAGAATTGTTGCGAGCGGCGAGTGCCCGTCAAAAGAAAAGGAAGAATGAAAATGGATAACGCCGGCGTAATCGAAAATTTTCATAGGTTTTTATTAAATCTTCCGCAGAAATTTGTCCACAATAAAAAAGGCAGGCTCTGAGGCCTGCCTTTTCATCTGCATGGGGTGCTCTTAACGCATTTTATTCAATGCGCATAGTGACAAAAAAGCTAGAGTTGCCGCGCCTGATTAAGAGCATGACGCTTTTATTTTTGACCGCCTTGGCAATCTCCTGATCATAATCTTTTTGCGAACTTATTTTAACTCTGTTGACCTGCACAATAATATCCTGCGGCTGAATGCCGACATCATCCGCCGGAGAGCCGGGCGCTACGTTGGTGATAATCACGCCGGCATTTTGATTGATGCCGAGCTGACGCGCCATTTCCGGAGAAATATCCTGCGCGACAATACCGAAATGTCCTTTAGCATCTTTTGATGATACGATTTCCGCCGTGTCTTTGCGTTCCGCGACCACAATACGGAAAGCCAGTTCTTTGCCGTCACGCAATACTTTGATGGAAGCTCTTTCTCCTACCTGTACCCCGGCGATGGTCAGCAGTAAATCATGCGTATCCTTTATTTTTTTGCCGTTGATTTCAGTTATTATATCTCCCACTTTAACACCGGCTTTATCAGCGGGATCGCCCTTGAATACGTCCGAAACCAATGCCCCGGAACGGTCCGCCAGGTTCATATTTTTAGCGATATCTTCGGTAATATCTTGAACCGAGATTCCCAGCCAGCCGCGGGTTACTTTGCCCTTTGTTTTTAAATCGTTTAAAACTGATTTGGCCATGTTAATCGGGATTGCAAAACCAATTCCCTGCCCCTGCGCTACTATCGCTGTGTTAATGCCGATTACTTTTCCGTCCATATTGAATAATGGGCCGCCGCTGTTGCCGGGATTAATCGACGCGTCGGTTTGAATAAAGTTATCGTAAGGCCCCGCGCCGATAACGCGGCCTTTCGCGCTGACAATTCCCGCCGTGACGGTCGCTTCCAGGCCGAAGGGATTGCCGATAGCAATAACCCATTCGCCTACTTTAACCTGATCGGAATCGCCAATATCCGCCACCGGCAAACTGTTTTTCGGTTTGATTTTAATCAAGGCGATATCCGTTTTAGGATCAGTTCCCACAACTTTTGCCTCGTATTCGCGGTCGTCGGCTACTTTAACCAGGATTTTATCCGCCTTTTCCACCACGTGATTATTGGTGAAGATATAACCGTCGTTGCTGATGATGAAGCCTGAACCAAGGCTGCGCTGTTTAAATTCGCGCTGAGGGATATCGCCGAAAAATCGGTCAAAAAAATCATCGCCGAAAGGCGTGCCGCCAAAGGGCGAGCCTCTAAAAGAGGAACCAAACCCTTTTGTAGTTTTTGTAGTGCTGATGTTTACTACTGCCGGCTTAACGCGTTCGGCTAAATCGGAGAAGGAAAGGGGGACTTTGCCGATCTCGGATGAAGAGGAGACAGGCGAGGTAGCTGAAGCTTTGGGAATATCCGGTATAGCGGAAGGCATAAAGGAAGAACGCAAAACTTCCACAAGTGATACGATAAAAAAGGCGATTAGAAACGCCAGCAAAAACATAAAAAAAGTTTTGCGATTTTGACTTTTCATATAATCCTCCGATATTATTGAGCAGCATTTAAACTGCTTGTTGCTTAATTTTGTGGATGAATATAACGATTGGAGCATATTTGTCAATGGAAATCGGGGCGCGGCGGTTTGAAGTATGCGCGAGCATGTGCTAATATTGCGCATCCTTAACGCCAAAAAGAGGCTTATGAGTTTTATAGAAACAACAGGAAGCTTCGCGATGCAAAGGGCAACATCATTCGCCCAGATGATTTCTTTTGCGGCGGCGGTTTTCTACCGTTTATTTATGCTCGGCACTTACAACAGCGCCACGCGCACGGTGCTGGTTAATCAAATATATTTTACCTCCATCCAAATACTGCCGGCCTTTCTAGCCGTATCCGTTTTATTTGGCTCTGTGCTGATCGGTATTGTTTTTCAACTTCTTAAAAATCTGGGGCTTACTGATCTTTTCGGCAATGTTTTGATGGGGCTGATCGTTACGGAGCTCTCGCCTTTATTCACCGTTTTGTTGATTACTTTGCGCTCCGGGGCCGCCATTAATACCGAGATGGCCGCGATGAAAGTCAACCAGGAGATTAAAACGCTGGAAACGTTTCGTATAGACGTAATAAATTATCTTTTAGCGCCCAGAGTTGTGAACGGCATTATATCCGTAGTGCTTTTGAGTTTCCTGTTTTCCATTGTTTTAATGGGCAGCGGCATTTTGTTTTCGCGGGTAATATTCGGGATCAGCGCGGATGTTTACGTAAATATTCTGTTAAATTCCACAAATTTTTCTGATATAGTTATCGCGCTTGTTAAGTGCGCGGTGTTTGGATTTTTTATTACGTTTATTCCTATTTATTTTGGCCTGCGGGCGACCCATGAGCTTACCAGCATTCCCATTGTTGTCTCCCGCGGCATGGTTAGTGTTTTTGCGGCAATTCTTATTATCGAGGTGCTGTCATTACTAACAAAATTAATGTGACCTTTTTTGATACGGAAGAAAAACTGTCCAGGGCCGTGCAAAAGTTTCTGCGCGTCAACCCGCGCAATGCCGCGCCCGTCTGTGAGGATATTCCTCTGCTTTCCAATCAGGAAGCCTGGCTCAATATCGCGTTAATTAAGCAGTACCATGAAAACATGTCCGCTCAAGCATCCCGAAAGCTGGTTTTTAATTGGCTGAAGCGCCTGGGATTGGAAAGCGTTGCCGATAAGCGCAACCTGGCGCTCGGCGATAAAGAAAGATTTTTAGTAAAGCTCCTTCGCTCGGCGATGGTGCAAAACGCCGCCATATTGATTAACAGGCCGTTTAACATGGTTCCGCAGCTGAAAAACATTGATCCTATATTGCAGGCGCTGAAGACGATAGATGATTTATATTCCAGTTGTCACATTTATGATTACGACTGGATGGAACAAAAATATGGTGCCCTATGCCGATGAGCCGTGAATATAAAGTTGGTATTTTTGTCATCTGCGCGGCAGCGCTTGTTTTGCTGGCCTTGCTTTTTTTGGCTGTGGAAAAAGGGCTTTTCAGCACCAGCCATACTTACACTCTTTCCTCCCGCACCGGCGACGGTTTTGCCGTCGGCATGCCGGTTGTTTTTTCCGGTTTTGATATCGGCAGGGTCCACTCCCTGGAGTTGGATGACAGAGGCATTGTCCTGATTAAAATAAGGATTCCTGATAAACATGTTAAATGGATTAAAGAAGACAGCTTTTTTGTGCTTTATCGGCCGCTGATCGGCGCGGCGCGCATTGTCGTCAACACGAATAATCTGGAAAGCCCGCCGATGCCCGAAAAAAAAGTTGCCGAAGTGTTTGTCGTCAACGATATCAATGACGCTATTGAGAAAATCCAGCCGCTTTTGGAAACCATTGAGCGTCTCAGCCGTAGAATCGACGGCATGGCGGCAAAAGCCGACGAGCAGGTATTCGGCAAAGAAGGCACCTTGCCGCAGATTAATAAAATTTTAAAAGATGTCGCCGGTAAGCTCGAGAAACTGGAAACAACCGTGGATAACTTAAACAAGATCAGCAAAGACGCCTCCGAAGGCACGCAGGATTTGGGAGCATTGCGCGCGGATATCGATGAGGTTACGCAAACGCTGAATAAAGTATCCAGAGACATTAACGCGCTTCTCTACAAAAAGAAAGACACGGAGATCAAGTTGCCATGAAGAAATTTCTGATTACCGGCATGCTGATGATTATCTGTGCCTGCGCGACAACAACCCAGGTTCCCGAATGGCAAGAGACAGCCTTCCGCGATATGGAAAATTACAAAACCAGTTTTCTGACTGGCAAAGAAAGCATCGCCGAAGCGCATTTTAACAGAGCCCGCGTTGCGCTTTCCGCGAGCAATGATTTGGATCTGCTGGCCAAAGCTTATTTAACCAAATACGCCCTGCACGCGTCGGTGCTGGAAGAATTTGATGACAGCGAATTTCTGCGCATCGACAGGCTGCAATCCATACCCGCGAATTTATCTTACTATAATTTTCTGAAAGGAAATTTTGCGGCAGTCGATGAGAGATTACTGCCCGCGCAATATTCGAAAATCATCAAATCCGCACGCGAAAAAAATTTAGCGCAGGCGCGCAAAGAAATTACTGCAATTGATGATCCGGTTTCCCGGCTTGTCGCCTGCGGTGTCTGGATAAAGCATTTATCCGGCGATGAAACTATTTTGCAGACAGCGATTAATACCGCCGCCGAAAACGGCTGGCAAAAACCTCTCTGGGCTTATCTTGGCCAACTCGAAAAATATTATTTGGAACAGGGTCAAACCGCCAAAGCCGTAAGCATTAAAGAACGGCTGGAATTGCTGAAAAGGTAAACGCACAAACATATTTAGCACGTAATTAGTTAATATCATTCATAATTATACCTTTGCGATAAATGATTAAACGCTAAGCTTTTTTAAATAAACAAAGAAAGGAGACGAAGATGAAACTCAAAACAAAAGACGGAGGATGGAATCCTTATTTTGCCGGCGCGCTGGTCGGCATTTTGGCCATCGCTTCGGTTTACGCTACAACGGCGCTCATGGGTAAAACAAACTACATCGGCGCGTCAACCACATTTGTCCGCGCCGTGGGTTTTGTGGAGCAGGTTTTCGCCTCAGAGCGTGTCGCCGCCAATGCCTATTTCGCGGCCACAAAAATCAAAGTGGACTGGCAGTTCATGCTCGTTATCGGCATTTTTCTGGGCGCGCTGATTTCTTCTTTAACCGACAAAAGCTTTAAACTGGAAAAAGTTTCGCCGATCTGGCAGGAGCGCTTCGGGTCGTCGCTGGCCAAAAGAGCCGTGGGCGCGTTTTTGGGCGGCATTGTGGCGATGATAGGCGCGCGCCTGGCGGACGGCTGCCCCAGCGGGCACGGCCTAAGCGGCATGATGCAGCTATCGGTAAGTTCCTTTGTGGCGCTGGTGTTGTTTTTTGCCGCCGGCGCTCTGACCGCGGCGATTGTTTACAAAAGGAGGGCATCATGAGCATCGAGCAAATTTTAGGTTTAATAACCGGTGTGGTGTTCGGATTTTTGCTGCAAAAGGGGCGGGTAATCCGTTTTGAAAAACAGATTGGCGCGCTTTTGATTAAAGATATGACGATATTCAAATTCATGCTCTCGGCGATTATGGTCGGCATGGTGGGTATATTTATCCTCTCCGATATGGGCATAACCACCTTGAGCCACAAACCGATGAACGTCGGCGCGGTGGTGATTGGCGGGATTCTTTTCGGCATCGGTTGGGCGGTGATGGGATTTTGCCCCGGCACGTCTTCGGCCGCTTTGGGTGAAGGCCGCCTGCACGCCATCTTCGCCATTCTGGGGATGCTTGTCGGCGCGGCGGTGTTTGCCGAACTATATCCGTTTTTGAGCTCCACCGTCATGGCGTGGAAAGACTTCGGCAAAATCGGCCTACAAGACGCCTTGGGCGTATCGCATTGGGTGCTCGTGCCGATTTTCTGGGCGGCCGTGATTGGCTTGTTCTTCCTTTTCGAAAAAAAGGGATTGTAATTAAAACTTTCTGATTCCAATCCACCGGTTAATGCCGGTGGATTGGAATGAATTGATAACCATCGATTAAAAGAAATTGACGCTTTTCTGAAGATTCATTATACTACCGATAGCAAGGCATTGAAAAATGAATGATATTAAGAATACTGATATTTCAAGACCTGACCCTAATTACTAGATTAGCTAATTAATTTGTATTGCTTGCTTTTTATTATATAATTGACAAAAGTATAATTAAAGAAAGAATTATTTTGAAAATAGTAATTATAGGGAGAATATATTATGAATAATAAATTAAAGACAAGCATTAAAAGATTGAGTAAGAGGTTTATGTTTTTGTTTATAATAATATTTGTTTTTACCAGTTGTCAGACGGCTACGCAAAGGAGAACGGAGGTAATTCATGCCGGATTAAAAGAAGCTATTCAGCTGAAAACGGAATGCGACCAAAATATGCTTAACAATCTTAATAATATAAAAACGCCTGCCATGAATAGCATTAGGACACGTCTTGTAACCAAAGGGACGCCAACTCTTGAGCAGCTTGCCGACAAAAGCAAACTTACGCCTAAAGAAATCGAAGCTTTAATTATTATTAATAATGAATTTACTAGGTGTCGTAAAGTGATGATTGAAAACACATCTAAATATGTGCCCGCGTTGATTCCTGTAATTGTTCGGTTCTATCATAATCAAGATTTGATATATGCCGATATGATCCAGCGTAAAATCACTTTGGGTGAAGCTAATAGGAAAATTTTTACAGAAGGAGAACAGTTCGAACAGGGAATTTATGAGGTATTATCAAATTTAGATAAAGAATTAGCAAGATCCCATCGTGAAGAAATATCAAAAAGAGAATTAGCGCTACAAGCGGCGCAAAACGCTTTATTAGAATGGGGAAAAACTCAGCAAGAATTAGTAAGGAGGCAGCAAACTATAAATCGACCAGTAATGACTAATTGCAATAGAATTGGTAATTCAATATATTGCACCACTTATTAAACAGAGAGCGAAATGAGTACGAAGTTATGAACACATATTGTTTTGTAATTAAATGACATCAAAATTAATAATTTACAATTATTATAATTACTATATTATAAAACTCGTTATTTCATCTTAGTTAATAAATTCTTGCTTTTTAAAATAGGTTTTGCAAAATAAAATTAAGAACGTAAGCATCAAACTACTATTTTACTTAAAGAAAGGCATAAGTGAACAAAATTGAAGCATTATATTACCTTATAAAGGTACTAATATGAAAAATATTTGTCAACTCAATCATAAATAATAATAAATGGAGAAAACAATATTCTATGCCTGCGGTTGATTTATTTGGAAATATAATTCCTGACAAAACAAAAAAACCAACTTATAGAGCATACCTCAGTTCTTCTAAGTGGAAAAAGAAATGTGAAGAAAAGAAAATTAGCGTAGGCTATAAATGTGAGAGATGTGGGAAAGACAGGTATCTGCGTAAGCTCACAGTTCATCATTTAACATATGAAAAATTTGGTGATGAACCACTTGAAGATTTAGAGGTGCTTTGCGCCGTATGTCATAAATCAGCTGATTGGAAAAGAGAGCAAGAGGTCGCCGAAAGAAATTATGAAAAATTGGAGGAAGCACGTTTTCAGGGTTTTGTAAGAGCAAAATATGGTGATAACTGTCCATATCCAGATGAAGAATATCTTTATATGGAATACCAATCTTGGAGAAAGAAAAAAGGTGATTGGTAATGTGTAAAAGTAAATCACTTGCCGGACAGTCAGTCTTTCATCGGCGACGTTTTTTAGGCAGCTTTTACTAGTTAAGAATTCAGTAGAATTCAGGGGACATAACACTTAATTAAATTGTGGCTTCGGTATTATTTAACCTAAATATATAAAACTGGATTGCCGGGTCGCCCGGCATTCGCCGGGCAAGTGAGCCCGGCAATGACATGTCTTTTGATTCCGGTTTCAAAGCAGAGATGATCTCAAGACGTAAGAACAGATGAGCGTTTTTCAGCAGCACTTGCTAATCTTTGAAGACCGCGCCGGTCGACGCCGACGTAACCATTTTAGCATAGCGCGCCAGATAGCCGGTTGTAATGGCCGGTTTTCTGGGTTTGAATGATTTTTGGCGCTTCTCCAGTTCTTGGTTGCTTACTTTCAGCGTCAGAGTTTTTTCCGGAATGTTAATGGAGATAATATCTCCTTCTTTGACCAGTGCGATGGGGCCGCCTTCCGCCGCCTCCGGCGAGATATGGCCGATAGCCGCGCCCTGCGTGCCGCCACTGAAACGCCCGTCGGTTAAAAGCGCGACGGTTTTATCCAGACCCATGCCGACAATGGCCGAAGTGGGCGAAAGCATCTCGCGCATGCCGGGGCCGCCCTTTGGGCCTTCGTAGCGGATAACCACGATATCGCCCGGTTTGATTTTCTTGCCGAGGATTGCTTTGATTGCGTCGTCTTCGCTATCGAAAACTCTGGCTTTGCCATCGTTCACCTGCATGCCCGGTGAAACGGCGGATTGTTTTACCACCGCTCCGTCCGGCGCGAGGTTGCCGCGCAGAATGGCAATGCCGCCCTGCGGCGAATAAGGATTGTTCAAAGGTCTGATAACGTCTTCATTGAGAACGGCGGAACTTTTTAAATTTGTCTCCACATTTTTACCGGTCACAGTCATTGCTTTTTTATCAATCACGCCCAGCGCGCTGATTGCCTTCATCACGGCCTGAATGCCGCCCGCCGCGTCTAGATCTTCAATGTGATGATGACCGGCCGGACTTAATTTACAGAGGTTGGGGGTCTTTTCGCTGATTTTATTGAACAGGTCCAAATCGAGTTTGATGCCCGCTTCATGCGCGACAGCCGGAATGTGCAAAACGGTGTTGGTGGAACAGCCCAGCGCCATATCCACGGCGATAGCGTTTTTAAAAGCGGCGAGCGTAGCTATATCGCGCGGCTTGATGTTCTTTTTGAAAAGTTCCATTACTTTTATTCCCGCCTGTTTGGCCAAGCGTCGACGCGCGGCATGCACCGCGGGAACAGTGCCGTTTCCGGGAAGCCCTAATCCCAGAGCTTCCGTGACGCAGTTCATGGAATTGGCCGTGTACATGCCGGAGCAGGAACCGCAGCCAGGGCAGGCGCAATCTTCGATTTTTTTGAGCTGAGTGAGCGTCATTTTTTTGGCTTTAACCGCGCCCACGCCTTCAAAAACGCTGATTAAATCGTAGGTGTTGCCTTCCATTTTTCCCGCCATCATCGGCCCGCCGCTGATAACTACCGAGGGAATATTCAGGCGCAGGCACGCCATCAGCATGCCGGGAATGATTTTGTCGCAATTGGTGACAAAAACGAGCGCGTCAAAAGGATGAGATGTCGCCATTATTTCGATGGAATCGGCGATGAGTTCGCGGCTGGCCAGCGAATATTTCATACCCGCGTGCCCCATGGCGATGCCGTCGCAAACACCGATAACCGGAAATTCTACCGGCGTGCCGCCAGCCATGCGAATACCCGCTTTAACATCCTGCGTAATTATATCCAGATGGATATGGCCGGGGATTATCTCATTGGCGGAATTGATCACACCGATTAAAGGACGAGAAATTTCCTCGTCGGTATAGCCCATCGCTTTAAAGAGCGAACGGTGCGGCGTTCTTTCCAATCCTTTTTTCATCAGATCACTTCTCATAATTATTCTCCGTAAATAAATTAAAAAACTATCTTCTCTCGTCATTGCGAGCGCCCGTAGGGTGCGCGGCAATCTTATCGCGATCAAGAGATTGCTTCACTCATTATATGAGTTCGCAATGACAGAAGTGGTTTTTATTTTTTTCTTTTTTCCGGACGCAGGGCGCGGACAGCAGTTCCTGCCTGCCACATTTCCGATTCACGCATTTCTTTGAGTTCCGCTTCTAGTTTTACTCTGTAATCCGGCGCGCTATTGGCCTTTAAAACGATTTTTGTTTCCTTGCCTTTGGCCACCGATTTGTAGAGCTTCTTGAATACCGGTTCCACTGCCTTGCGGAATTCATGGCGCCAATCCAGAGCGCCGCGCTGTGCGGTGGTGCTGCAGTTGGCGTACATCCAGTCCATGCCGTTTTCACCGACCAGGCGAATCAGGCTTTGTGTCAGCTCTTCTACTGTTTCGTTAAACGCTTCGCTCGGTGTGTGGCCATGCTTGCGCAGTTCGTTATACTGCGCTTCCATCATGCCCGCGAGCGCGCCCATCAGCACGCCGCGTTCGCCAGTAAGATCGCTGTAAACTTCCATCTGGAAAGTTGTCGGGAACAAAAATCCCGAACCAATAGCGATGCCCATCGCCAGTGTTCTTTCTTTGGCGCGTCCTGTGGCATCCTGATGAACGGCAAAACTGGAGTTGATGCCGCTTCCGTCAAGGAAATTTCTACGCACGCTGGTGCCGGAACCTTTGGGCGCGACCATAATCACATCGACAAAATCAGGCGGGATAACACCGGTCTGCTCTTTGTAGACGATAGAAAAGCCGTGTGAAAAATACAGAGCATCTCCATTTTTAAGGTTTGCTTTTACTTTCGGCCACAGCATCATCTGCGCCGCGTCGGAGACCAGGTATTGGATAATCGTGCCGCGTTTAACCGCTTCTTCAATGGAGAAAAGAGTTTTGCCCGGAACCCAGCCGTCGGCCACTGCCTTATCCCAGTAAGACTTATCTTCGATCGCCTGTCCGATAATAACGTTGATGCCGTTGTCTTTCATGTTCATGGCCTGCGCTGGCCCCTGCACGCCGTATCCTAAAATCGCCACAACTTCGTCTTTCAAAATTTCCCGCGCTTTAGTAAGCGGGAATTCATCAGATGTGATAACTTCTTCTTCAACTCCGCCAAAATTAATTTTTGCCATATAAAACCCCCTGTTATTTAGATAAATTTATTTTAGTTTTTTAATTCCAAGGCAACAAGACCGGTTCTCGTGATATCGGCGATGCCCAAAGGTTCGAGCCTAGCCATCGCCAAATCAATCTGCGCTTTATCACCGGTTATTTCCAGTATTACATAATGTTCGCCGGACTTTATTACCTTCCACTGATTATCGTCAACAGCTTTTTTAATCTGGTCTTTTTTGTCTTCAGTCAAATCGAGGCGCACTAAAACCATTTCGCGGTGCACTGATTCGACGTTGGTCAAATCATCGACAGAGATTACGTCAACCAGCCGCTGCAATTGATTTTCGATTCTCGAAATCGTCGCCTGATTGCCTATGCTGGTCATGACGATTTTGGATATCTCATACTGCGTGGTCGTATTAACGCTGAGGCTTTCAATGTTGTAACCCTTGCCACCCAGCGTGCCCGCGATTCTTGCCAGAACGTCCGGCTTGTTGTAAACAAGTATTGAAATAATGTGTTCCTTCTTTTCCATGCCCTCCAACCTTTCTATTTTTAAATTTAATTAATCATTTCTCTTGTGCCCAAATCCATTTCGCTGAGCGATTCACCCGGGCGCACCATGGGGTAGACGCATTCCTCGCGTGAAACACGGAAGTCCATCAACACGGGTTTGTCAACGGCGAAAGCGTCACGCAGCGCTTTTTCCACATCGGCGGGTTTTGTTATACGCATGCCAATAATGCCGAATGCTTCGGCCAGTTTCACAAAATCAGGCGCGTAGGTCATATCGGTGTGCGAGTATCGTTTCTCATAGAAAAGCTCCTGCCACTGGCGCACCATACCCAGAAAACCGTTATTCAAAAGAACAACTTTGACAGCAATATTATACTGCGCGGCGGTCGCGAGTTCCTGGATATTCATCTGAATGCTCCCGTCGCCGGCAATGTCCACAACATTTTTATCGGGAAAAGCGCACTTGACGCCAATTGCCGCGGGCAGTCCATAGCCCATAGTTCCCAAACCGCCGGAAGTGATAAAGCTGTTGGGTTTGTCGAACTTGAAAAACTGCGCTGTCCACATCTGGTTTTGCCCCACTTCCGTGGTGACGATTACATCTCCATTGGTTACTTTGTGCAGCATCTCAATGACATACTGCGGCTTGATAATCTCGCCGTTCTGGCAGTAGGTCAACGGCACTTTTTCTTTCCATTGTTCGATTTCGGCAAGCCATTCCTTGCGCGCGCTTTTGTCGGGAGCATATTTATGCTCCGCCAGAAAGTGAAGCAAATCATTCAGCGTTGCCTTGGTTTCTCCGATAATCGGCAATTCCACCACCACGTTTCTGTTGATGGATGAAGGATCGATATCGATCTGCACAATCTGCGCGTTGGGCGCGAATGTTTCAATCGTGCCGGTGACGCGGTCGTCAAAGCGCACGCCCACGGCAATGAGCAAATCGCAGTGGCTTACCGCCATATTGGCGTGATACGTGCCATGCATCCCCAGCATTCCCAGCCATAATGGATCTGTTCCGGGAAACGAGCCCAGCCCCATCAGCGTGCCCGTTACGGGAATCTGATATTTTCTGGCGAGCTCGGTAAGCTCGCCTGCTGCCCTGCCTAAAATAACTCCGCCGCCGGTCATGAGCAAAGGCCGTTTGGCATGGCTGAGCATTTCAAAAACCTGCGATAATTTTTTGGGCACGGGTTTATGCGTGACATCGTAATTTCTTATTTTGATATTGGCCGGGTCAAATTCCGTTTCAGCGGCCATGACATTTTTGGGCAAATCAACCAGAACCGGCCCGGGGCGTCCCGAACGCGCGATATGAAAAGCTTCTTTGATGGTTGCCGCGAGCTCCTCCACGCTGCGCACTAGAAAATTGTGCTTGGTGCAGGGGCGCGTAATGCCGGTAATATCCGATTCCTGAAAGGCGTCGTTGCCGATCAGTGTTGTGGGAACCTGGCCGGTGAAAACAACTATGGGAATGGAATCCATATTGGCGGTGGCTATTCCCGTAACGGTGTTGGTCGCGCCGGGGCCGGAAGTGACCAGACACACACCGACACGGCCGGTTGCGCGCGCGTAGCCGTCGGCGGCATGCACCGCTCCCTGTTCATGGCGCACAAGAATATGTTTTATTTTGCTTTTATAAAGCTGATCGTAAATATCCAGAACGGCGCCGCCGGGGTAGCCGAAGATTAAATCCACTTTTTCTTCTTTGAGCATTTCCAGCAGAATCTGTGAACCTTTTAATTTCATGTTTTTACCTCAAAATATTTTGTTGATATTGAAAATCCGTTTTATTTAAAATCCGTGTATTTTTCCTCAGCAAAAAGATCCTTCGACTCGATATCTCTCGCTCAGGATTAGTTCGGCTAACAAATTTAAGTTAACTAAGTTCCTTAAATTTGAGCCACACTAACTAAAAAAGCCGCCTGTTTCTTGGGAAAAAAGCGGCTTTGGCCTTCAAGCAACAAAGCCGCGGTTTTAAGGGGCCCGCGGCTTTGTATCTTTTATTTTTAGTTCTTAAAGATACACGAACCGGCAGACCCCTTGCGTACTACTACTACCAGTACGCTTACGATGGTAATTATCAGGTTGCCGAACGCTTTTTCTTTAAGAAACATTTACTTAAAACCTTATTTTCTTTCGTTGATTTTCTATTAACGAAAAGAAGATTTTTTGTCAAGCCCCTTTCTTAGAGGCGAAAAACTCGCGTTACCTGAACAAATCTTCCTTATCGTCGAACACTTCGATTGCTTTGTCGCTGGGCTTTGTGCCTTCAAGAAAACATTCATATATAGTGGATGAGTCATCCGTGCCGGTGGAAAGCCTGCCCGTCTGCGCGTCCACCCGCATAAATGTTATTCCTTCCGGCGTGGGGAAAGTCTCCGCGGGCGCGCCCTTGAGCACTTTTTCCATGAAATACAGCCAGATAGGAGCCGCCGCCCTTCCGCCCACTTCCGCTTTTCCTAAAGATATTTCCTGATCAAATCCTACCCAAACGCCTGTTACCAAAGACGGTGTAAATCCGATAAACCAGGCGTCACGATAATCGTTCGTTGTGCCGGTTTTTCCCCCGACCGGCCTGCCGATGCTTTTTACTCTTCTGCCGGTTCCGGTTTCCACAACATCACGCATAATATACGATGTCATAAACGCGATGCGCGGATCGATAACCTGTTCGGACTGGGGTGTGTTTTCTTCAAAAACGTTGCCGGTACGGTCAACGATTTTTTTGATATAATAAGGCGTAACTTTTTTCCCGCCGTTGGCTAAAACTCCGTAAGCTCTTACCATTTCTTCCAGGGTAACTCCTGATGAACCAAGTGCCAGAGACAAGGTGGGCATTAACGGAGAGGTTATGCCCATATTTGCCGCGTAAGAAGCCGCATATGCCGGAGTTATTTCCTGAAGAATTTTAACAGTTACAACGTTACGGGAATCAACCAGCGCCTTGCGCATGGTGATGGGCCCCAAAAATTTATTATCAAAATTGTTCGGTTTCCACAGTCCGTCTTCCGCCGTGGGGTCTTCAATAACAATGGGTGAATCAACAAAAATCGAGGAAGGATTTAATCCCTTGTCAAATGCCGCCGTGTAAATTAGCGGTTTAAATGCCGAACCCGGCTGTCGGCGCGACTGTGTGGCGCGGTTGAACTCACTTTTGGTAAAGTCCCGCCCGCCGACCATGGCGCGTATAGCGCCCGTTTTCACATCCATGCAAAGAAGCGCGCCCTGCACCAGCCCGCGTTCGTATTTCTGCCGGTCTTCAAGCTCCGCAAGCCCCGCCTCCACAGCATCGTTGGCTTCTTTTTGCGCGGCCAGATTCAAGGTAGTGTAAATGGAAAGGCCTTCTTTATATAAAACATCCCCGCCGTATTTTTCCTGCACGTAGCGGCGCACGTTTTCTACAAAATAAGCCGCGACTTTCTGTTGTTCTTTAATTTCGCGCAATTGAATTGTTTCGGCAGATGCTTTTTCCATTTCTTCTTTGGAAATATATCCGTCTTCAAACATTCGGTTAAGAACGTAAAGCTGCCTTTGTTTCGCTCTATCAAAAGCGAGAAACGGAGAATAAGTGCTGGGCGCTTTGGGTAATCCCGCCAGAAGCGCGGCTTCTGGAAGGTTCAGGTCAGTTGAGCTTTTGCCAAAATACATTTGTGAGGCTGATTCTATTCCATACGTCCCGTGCCCCAGATAAATCTGATTTAAATACAAGCCGATTATTTGATCTTTGGAGAGGTATTTATCAATTTTGTAAGCGAGTATCGCTTCTTTTAATTTGCGGATGTATTTCTTTTCCGGCGAAAGATACATCATCTTGGCTACCTGCTGCGTGATGGTGCTGCCACCCTGGACTATCGCCCCCGCTTCAATGTTTTTAAACATCGCCCTAAAGATACTTTTTATATCAAAACCTTTATGCTGATAGAATCGCGAATCTTCAGAGGAAACAAAAGCGTGTTGAACCACTTTAGGCACGTTATTGATATCGACTATTTTTC
>DHGA01000085.1 GCA_002402545.1 Syntrophaceae bacterium UBA4810 | reverse complement strand
GTGTCAAAATCAGGTTCTCCCGCGCCAAAACCGATAACGTCTCTGCCCTGTGCGCGCAGCGCGTTTGTTTTTGCCGTAATGGCTAAAGTTTCCGATGGTTTTATTCTGGCAATCCTTTCCGCTAATTTCACAAACTACCTCCTGTTATTATTGTCTCTGGGTTTGACATTATATTTTTCCAAAAGTTTCTG
Organism: Syntrophaceae bacterium UBA4810; assembly: GCA_002402545.1. Lineage (GTDB taxonomy): Bacteria > Desulfobacterota > Syntrophia > Syntrophales > Smithellaceae > UBA4810. The sequence goes on along the minus strand of DHGA01000085.1, from coordinate 9,739 downwards.
ATGTACGTTATCCGGCACCAGCGCTTTCACCGAGCCTCCCAAACTCACTACTTCTTTTATAAGTTTGGAGCTTGTATAAAACCATTTGAAACCGCTCAGCAGAAACACCGTTTCGATTTCCCGAGTTTGGCGGCGGTTCATCAGTGCCATCTGAAATTCATACTCAAAATCAGAAAGGGCGCGCATGCCACGCAATATAATACTGGCTCCGGACAATTTTAAATAATCAACTAATAATCCGGAGTGAGAATCGACCCTGACAGTTTTAACGTCACTTAGTGTTTCTCGAATCATCTGCATTCTTTCTTCCACTGTAAAAAGCGCAGCTTTATCAGGATTATAGGCAACCAGGACGATGATTTCGTCAAATATTCTACTGCCTCTTTTAATAATATCCACATGCCCATTTGTTATCGGATCAAATGTCCCTGGGTATATTGCTACTTTAGAAAATTTATCCTGTGCCATTTCAACTCCTTCTAAAAATAGTTATCATATTTTCGCCGTACTTTCTTTGCTTAACCTGATAAATATTTTCAGGCAAAAATTCCTGATAATTTTCTTTTACCGAATGCTGAATTACTATCATTCCTTTCTCATCGAGAATCTGATATCTGCTCAAACATGCCAGCGTGAAACTTACCAAATTCCTGTTGTACGGCGGATCAGCAAAAACAATGTCTACTCGGTAATTTTTTTTTGCCAAATCTTTCAGCGCTGTCTCTATATCGAAATTAATTACAGTGCATTTTTCATCCAGGGCCAGAGATTTAACATTCTTTCTGATAACATCGGCCAACTTTTTATCTTTTTCAATCAGATAAACATGTCCCGCGTCGCGGCTTGCTGCCTCCAGGCCGACACCTCCCGACCCGGCAAAGAGATCGAGAAAATTTTTACCTTCCAGCGACGGCAGTAAATTAAAAATTGTTTCCCTTAAAAAATCTGAAGTCGGCCTTTCTTTAATACCGGCAGGAAAATTAATTGTCCTGCCTTTTAAATCACCTCCAGTAATCCGCATATTGCCTATGACTGATTAATACCTGAATCAATTACTTAAGACAATATATCAGGTATTCGCTTTTCTTTCTTTATTTTTTTGATGTTTTGCCTGGCTGAATTTAAACATCCACCAAATCGGGCCGGAAATAGCGTAACCCACTATAGCCACAAAAGCTGAAATTACCGGTTCCGCCGCTACAATTATCAGCACCAAGACCAGCAAGAAAAAAGTCATGAAAGGTTTACGGGCGAAAAGTTTCAAATCTTTAAAGCTGTAATATTTAACATTGCTGACCATCAATACAGATAGAACAGGAACAAACACCAGCATTGAGGGATCATGAAATTTGCCCTGCACGCCCCCTACCTGATCAAAGAAAAGCGCGGTTGTCGCCACAACCGCGGCGGCTGCCGGAATCGGCAATCCATTGAATACTTTGCTTTCAATTAGACCGATTTGGATATTGTATCGCGCCAGGCGTAAAGCTCCGCAAAGTACAAATAAAAAAGCGGCAAGCCACCCCCACTTTCCGTAAAAAGATAATCCCCAGTTATAGGCAAGCAAAGCCGGTGCCACGCCAAAAGCAATGACATCGGAAAGAGAATCATATTCCGAGCCGAACCTGCTCGTGGTATTGGTAAAACGCGCGATTCGTCCGTCTAATCCGTCAAAAACCGCCGCAGCTAAAATAGCTATGGCGGCAATGACAAAATCTTCTGACAGTGAAGCAATAATCGAATAAAATCCGCAAAAGAGGCCTGCGGTAGTAATGAGGTTAGGCAGAACGTAAATACCCTTTTTAATACGTATCTTTTTTAGAGAAGATTCTTTCTTCATGATAAATAACCAAGGAGCGTCTCGCCTGCTCTGACTTTTTCCTTAAGATTGACCCGAACAACAAAATCCTCAGGCAAATAAACATCCACTCGCGATCCGAAACGAATAATACCGAAGCGTTCCCCTCTATTGATCGTCATACCGGCATTCACCCAGCAAACAATGCGGCGGGCAATCAATCCCGCTATCTGCACCACCCAAATTTTACGGCCATCATCCGCGTGGATCAGCACTTCATTGCGCTCATTATCTTCGGAAGCTTTATCCAGATTAGCGGCAATAAATTTCCCCTCATGGTAATTGATAGCCTCAATTTTGCCGCTATACGGCGCGCGATTAACATGAACATTAAAAACATTCATAAAAATGCTTATTTTTTTGAATTTTCCGGAAATATTTCCGCTTAATTCAACATTCTCAATCTTAATAATTTTTCCGTCTGCAGGAGAAATTACCGCTTTTTCTTCCTCCTTAAAATATCTTTCCGGATTACGAAAAAAGCAAATAACAAATATTGTGAGCAAAGCAAATATAAGCGTCAGCCAGGCAATGCCGAAAAAAGCAACAAAAACAGAGGTGATCAAGGAAAAAACAATAAAAGGATAACCTTCGCGGGCGATAATGCTATCGTGTTTCATTTATTCACAGCTTTCCTTAGCAATAGAGATTTTTTGATATATTAATTGAGCTCTCTTGTCAATAAATCTTTGAAGTTTCAATAGATTTGAACATATTAATCATTTTAGTTTTCGCGGATACCACTTTTATAGTCGATAAAAATTATCAGAGTTTTGGAATCGCTTCATTTCTGCTTGAACTTTTAATCCGCACGGGCCGCGAAGAAGGCATAACCAGATTTACCGGGGATGACTTGGAAAGCAACACGGCAATGCTGAAAATTTACGAAAAAAAGCCATTCCCCGCGTAAAAACACTTTAGGATAACGGCGCCTATAAAACAGCGATTCCCTTTGAATCTCACTGAAAGCTGTAAAGTATTCCCGCGTTAATCATGCACCGTTGACTCTTAACGCCAGCGTCTATATAATATCATTAATGCAACTCATGAAAAGTCTCATTTATATGACTAAGACAAAACCATCGGTTATCTTGGGAATATTTGTCAGTATCGTTTTTTTAATACTGCTGGCAATTCGTCTTGATGTTTTTACAAAAGACAATGAAAAAGGGGCTTTATCCCAAAAAGCGGAAATACAGCGTCCCGCGGAAAGCTGGATGAATATATACCAGAAAGACAAAAAAATAGGCGTGATTCACCGCCAATTCATTATCACGGAAACAGGGAAAATGCATAGCCAGGAAAATGTGACGATGCAGATTTCCACTCTGGGAACCACCCAGGTTCTTCACCTGAAAATGGAGACAGATCTTAACCCTGATATGAGCTTTTCATCTTTCAACTTTGAGCTAAATTCCAGTCTTTTCAGTTTTAAAGCTCATGGCTACGCGACTGATGACAGGCTGATTCTTTTTTCCGGGCAACCTTCCTCTCAGCAAAGAAGCGAAATACCGCTTAAAGATATTCCCTATGTCAGCGGCAATATATATGAGGCAGCTTTTAGCGCCGGCCTGGAAAAAGAAGCCTCGCGTGATTTTACCATTTTTGATCCGTCCACAACTGGCATTCGTAAAATTAACGTCACCCGTCAGGCCGATGAAGTAATTCCCATCATGGGCAAACGCGTTTTAACGCAGAAATTCTGCGCTGATTTTATGGGAGCAAAAAATTGCGCCTGGCTCAGCAAAGAGGGAGAGGTTTTGAAGGAAACCGGACTTCTGGGGCTTTCCATGGAAAAAGTCAGTCCACAAAAAGCCACTGAAGATATGGCCGTGGTTGCTGATGTTGATTTCGCGCAGATTGCCTCCGTGGAATCTAACGTGAAAATAAATGAACCTGAGAAATTAAACGAGATAAAAATCAAAATAGACGGGATTCGCAATACGCCTTTATTCCTGAATGGAGGCCGTCAGGTATTCGCCCAAAGGATTCTGACCATAACAAAAGAAAATCTAACCGAAACAGGTATTCAAAATCACGCCATTCAGGAAAATATGCGCCGATATTTAGAACCGACTCCCCTGGTGCAATCCGGCCATGAACAAATAAAAGCACAGGCGCAAAAGATTGTCCGCCCGTCTGACAACCCTTTTCAAAAAACAGAAAAAATTGTCCACTGGGTGTATGCGAATATCAAAAAAACTCCCGTATTATCTGTTCCCAACGCGCTGGAGGTGCTGAATAATAAAATGGGAGATTGCAACGAACATGCAGTTCTGACCGCGGCACTACTGCGCGCTGCTGGCGTTCCCGCGCAAATCGAAGCGGGATTAGTTTATCAAAATGGGCGCTTTTATTATCACGCCTGGAACCTTGCTTACGCGGGAAACTGGATTACCGTTGATTCCGTTTTTAATCAGATACCGGCTGACGTAACCCATATTCGCCTTACTCGTGGTGAAGGCGGCGTTCAACTTGATTTGCTCGGAGTAATGGGAAAAATAAAACTGGAGGTTCTTTCCACAAAATATGATTGATCTGATAAATATTACCAAAGACTACGGCACAACTATCGCCGTAAATAACCTAAACCTGCATGTTGCCTCCGGCGATATTTACGGTTTTATCGGCCCCAACGGCGCGGGCAAGACAACCACCATTCGCATGATGGGCGGCATTATTGAACCATCATCCGGCAGTATTATCATTGACGGCATTGATATGAAAGAAAATCCGGTAGCCGCCAAAAAAATTATCGGCGTCGTCCCGGACAGGCCGTTTCTTTATGAAAAGCTTACCGGAGCTGAGTTTCTGAAATTTATCGCCGATATCTATGAAGTTGACGCAAAGTCTGTGCGCCAGCGCTCGGATGATCTGCTTCGCCAATTCGCCCTTTGGGATTGGGCAAACGAGATAATTGAAGCCTACTCTCACGGCATGAAACAAAGATTGATTATTGCCGCGGCTTTAATGCATGACCCGAAAATTCTCGTCGTTGATGAGCCGATGGTCGGGCTCGACCCCTCCGCCGTGCGCATGGTGAAAGACATATTCAAAGACCTAGCATCAAAAAATGTCGCGATTTTTGTTTCTACTCACACATTGAGCATTGCCGAGGATATGTGCGACAGAATAGGAGTTATCCATAAAGGAAACCTTGTGGCACAGGGCACCATGGATGAATTAAATTCAGCCGCGCAAACACAAAAAGCAAGGCTGGAAGAAGTATTTCTAACTCTAATTCACGAAGCGTAATATGAGAAATGTTCTGCTGATATTATTAAGGCCGCGGATGCTTTCCAGCATTATCGGCATCAGGCCGGGAAAAAAAGGCAATAACTGGTGGCGGGTTTTTATGTTTTCCGCAATCGGCCTTATTTTCTGGATTGGCGCTTTTGCTATTTTTTTCCGTGTTCTTAACTATTTTAACAGCGTGGAAGATTTCGGCGACATTCTCGCCATGAAACTTCTTTCCATGATGATGATAACCTTTTTCGCGCTATTGCTTTTCAGCAATATCATCAACAGCCTTTCACATTTGTATTTAAGCAGAGACTTGCCTCTGCTTCACTCACTGCCTGTTTCATCCAGAGATATTTTCCTTTCCAGATGGATAAGCAGCGCCTTTGATTCTTCCTGGATGGTTATTTTATTCAGCATGCCTGTTTTTTTATCTTATGGGATAATTTACTCGGCCGGAATCGGTTTCTATCTGATTGCCTTTTGCGCGATTATTATTCTATGCCTTATCGCCGCGGCAATAAGCAGCCTGCTGGTGATGCTGGGAGCGGTAATTCTGCCGGCGGGAAAAATACGCGCACTTTTTGTCGTAATGGGTGTCGCGCTGGCGATACTGCTTGTTATATTTTTAAGAATGATCAGGCCGGAGCAGTTGGTAAATCCGGAAACGTTTGCTTCCGTTGTCAATTACTTAAATACGATGCAGGCGCTTAATTCTCCATTCATGCCTACTACCTGGATAACCGATGCGGCAAGGTTTGCGCTTAAAAGCCAATGGAAATCATCACTTTTCAATCTCTCGCTTTGTGCGAGTTTCGCTTACACCCTGATTTTTATCAACAAATCATTCGCCGGTTTTTCATATTTCCGCGGCTTTTCCCGCGCGCAGACAACAGCCAAACGGCTTTTCTCGCCGCTTACTTTTCACGACCGCACCTGGGACAATTTACTAAACTTTCTTCATCGCCCGGCTAAAGCGGTCGCTGTAAAAGAAATAAGGAGTTTTTTCCGTGATTCCACGCAATGGCCGCAGCTTTTTTTGATTTGCGCTTTGATTGTGATTTATCTTTATAATTTCTCCGTTTTGCCTCTGGATAAATCGCCGATCAAAACTATATATCTGCAAAACGTTTTTTCCTTTTTGAATATGGGACTTGCCGCTTTTGTTCTTTCTGCCATTGCCGCTCGTTTTGTCTTTCCCGCGGTAAGCATTGAAAGTGAAGCTTTCTGGATAATTCAGGCCGCTCCGGTATCAATTAAAACTTTTTTGTGGATTAAATTTTTTCTCTATTACCTGCCTTTACTGATTGTTTCCGAAATCCTGATTATCGTATCTAATATTCTGCTTGGTGTAACGCCTTTCATCATGGTTTTATCCATCATAACAATGTTTTGCCTTGTTCCCGCGGTTGTCGCTCTGGCCGTCGGATTAGGAGCCCGTTATCCCGATTTTAAATCGGAAAATCCCGCTCTCGCGGCAACGAGCTTCGGCGGACTCCTATTTATGGTTTGCGCTTTCGGCCTGATCGCTTCGGTCATTATTCTGGAAGCGGGCCCCGTCTATTACACTTTTATGGCCCAAGTGCACGGCAGAAATCTTTCCGTCTTCCATGCTTTTTGGCTGATTATTTCTTTTTCTACAGCTTTTATTCTTTGCGTTTTTGCGATTTATTTCCCCATGCGCCTGGGTGAAAAACACTTAAAAAAGCTTTAATTGCTTGCCGGAAATATTAACCCCTATCATCTTACCTAGCATAAGCCTTGCTCAAAACTTCTGAAAATTGACTTGATTTTACCTGCCGGATAAGCTAAACATCCGCACATTCAAGTGAATTCGCTTTTTTTAAAGATATCCCGAAAGGAGCTTTCATGGCAAAATACGAATCCAAATCCCTAAGAAATTTAGCAATAGTCGGTCACGGAGGAACGGGTAAAACATCCCTTTGTGAATCTTTTTTATTCATTTCCGGCAAAAATGAAAGGCTGGGAAGAGTGGATGACTCCACGTCTACGATGGACTACGAGCCTGAAGAACAAAAAAGGCGAGGATCAATCAGTTCCGCGGCAAATTTTGTCGAATGGGAAAAACATAAGATTACTTTTATTGACACACCGGGCGACTCTAACTTTACCTATGATATAAAATGTTCTATGAGCGTTGTCGAAAACGCTGTTGTGGTCATTGACGCTGTCGGCGGCGTTGAATTCCAGACACAGAAAGTCTGGGAACTGGCCGATGAATTCAAACTCCCCCGCATTATTTTTATTAACAGACTGGATCGTGAACGCGCCAACTTTGACACCGCGCTGGACAGCATTAAAAACAAATTCAAGAGAAAAACCACCCCTGTCTGCCTTCCTATCGGCTCCGAAGATAAATTCAACGGCATCGTTGATTTAATCAGCATGAAGGCTTACCTTTTCAGTGATAATAAAGGCGTGGGTAAAGCCGTGGATATCCCCGCGGAAATGAAGGACGACGTAAAACTCATGCGTGACTCCATGGTGGAAGATATTGCCGAGTCCGATGATGAGTTGATGAATAAATATCTGGAAGCCGGCGAGCTCTCCGACGAAGAATTAAAAGCCGGTTTGAAAAAAGGAGTATCCTTTGGCAGCCTGGTTCCGGTAATCTGTGGCTCTGCCATGAAAGGCATCGGTGTTTCTTTACTGCTTGATTTGATAGCTGTTTCTTTCGCTTCTCCTGTTGATCGCGGTCCTGTTAAAGGCAAAAAACCTAAAACGGACGATGTTGAAGAAAGGCAGCCTTCGGAAGACGCACCCTTCTCCGCAATCGTTTTCAAGACAATCGCCGATCCTTACGCAGGCAGATTGACCCTGTTCCGTGTTTATTCCGGCACACTCAATTCCGACACTCCGGTTTATAATTCCACGAGAAAAATTACGGAAAAATTCGGGCATGTTTTCTTCCTGGAAGGTAAAAACCAGAAACAGGCGGAAACCCTTATCCCCGGTGACATTGCCGGCGTGGCTAAATTGAAGGAAACAACAACCGGAGACACGCTTTGCAACGAGAAATCTCCGATTATCTTTGAAAAAGTGCCCGTGCCCCCACCCATCATGTCTTACGCCATGGAACCAAAAACAAGAGGCGACGAAGACAAGATTGCCTCATCGATACACCGCCTGACAGAAGAAGACCCGACCATCGTTTTCTCCCGCAATGTCGAGACCAAGGAAATGATTCTTTCGGGTATGGGACAGGTACACATTGAAGTCAATATCGAAAAAATGAAAAGAAAATTCGGTGTCGAAGTCAATCTGAACACCCCCAAAATTCCCTATAAGGAAACCATCAAGGGGAAAACCAATATACAGGGCAAATACAAGAAACAATCCGGTGGAAGAGGACAGTTCGGCGATTGCTGGATTGACATCGAGCCGCTGCCGCGCGGCGGCGGTTTTGAGTTTCATGACAAAATAGTCGGTGGTGTTATTCCGGGACAATATCGTCCGGCCGTTGAAAAAGGAATTGTGGAAGCAGCGGCGAAAGGCGTGCTTGCTGGTTATCCTGTAGTGGATTTTAAAATAAATCTGACTTTCGGATCTTACCATACAGTGGACTCATCGGAAATGGCCTTTAAAATTGCCGGTTCAATGGGTTTCAAGAAAGGCCTTGAAATGTGCCAGCCCACGCTTCTTGAACCGATTATGAAGATAGAGGTTATTGTTCCCGATGAATACATGGGTGACATAATGGGGGATTTGAATTCAAGAAGGGGCAAGATTATAGGTGTGGAGTCAAAGGGTAACAATCAGGTGGTTAAGGCCTCGGTGCCTATGGCAGAAATCCTGAAATATGCTCCTGATCTGAAATCAATGACCGGAGGCAGGGGAACTTTTACAATAGAATTTTCCCATTATGAAGAGCTGCCGGCTCATATAACAACAAAGGTTATCGAGCAGGCTAAAAAAGAAAAAGAGCAAGAAAAATGATCTGATCCTCTTCTTTTAATAAAAATTTTTATGAGAGCGGTTGTACAACGTGTAAAAAAGGCATCTGTTGAAATTGAAGGCAGGATTGTCGGTGAGATAGGAAGAGGAATACTTCTATTTCTTGGTATAGGGAAGGAGGACGATACTCCGGATGTTCAGTGGATGCTCGATAAAATCATAAATTTGCGGATATTTGAAAAAGAAGATGGAAAGCTTGATGAATCTCTTATAGACGTTAATGGTGATTTACTAATAGTTTCACAATTTACACTTTACGGAGATTGCTCAAAAGGGAGGAGGCCGTCATTTTCCAGTGCCATGGATTCAAAAGAAGCAAGAAATGTATTTGAATCTTTTGTTTCAAGGGCAAGAGAAAGAATTAAAAAAGTTGAGACTGGTGTTTTTCAGGCTTCAATGGATGTATCTCTGATAAATGAAGGCCCTGTAACCCTGATAATAGAGAGCAAGCGTAGTAAACAATAATTCCTGATTTGTTACTTAATGTAGTTTTCGGAATATCTTGTGCATACAGGATCATCTCAGGGTTTTGGAATTTCTTTATCTGATCCATTGCCTGAATATTCCAGCAGTTTTTGTAATTGTTCGACTCCGGAATGAAGAATTTGTTCTGCAGCAGTTGTTTTTTTAGCTTGTAATGTTTTTTCTGCCTTTTCAGGCAATCCG
>DHGA01000021.1:3062-11318 GCA_002402545.1 Syntrophaceae bacterium UBA4810 | reverse complement strand
GCCGCTGCCTCGAAGAAACGAACCTCCTTGTTTCCTCCGAGTTCGATTATACATTGGTGCCGCAGGAGCCTCAGAACAAGGAAGAGTGGGAGCTGAACAAAGAAGAGTTGGAAATAAGTTTCTATCATGGCGATTTTATTGATCTGACACCTATTATTTGCGAGCAGATTATTTTACAAATACCGATCAAGCCGCTGTGTGGCGATGAGTGTAAGGGATTATGCCCGCAGTGCGGCACTAACCTGAATTATGATAAATGCGATTGCCCGCGCGGTTGCATTGACAGCCGCATGGCAGTATTAAAAGATTTTAAAGTAAACAATTAACAAAAAAGAGGATAATTAATATGCCAAATCCAGTAAAAAGACATTCTAAAACCAGGCGTAACACCAGAAGGGCGCATGATTTTCTGAAACCCGCTTCTTTATCTTTATGCCCTCAGTGCAATCAGCCTAAACTGCCCCATCGCGTATGCCCCACATGCGGCGTTTATCGCGGCAAAGATTATAAGAAACCGGAAAAAGCCACCTGATTTATTAAATAATCCTGCGGCCGGTATAATACTTAAAGAATCAGAAAAAACCGGCATAATCACAACATTTTCCGGCAATGAAAAAAATAAGGAAATATTTTTAAAAAACAGGTAAATAACGCTATCTGTTTCAATTTTTTAGGTAATAATAGAATTTAGGAGGATTTATAAATGACGCTAGAAGAACGAGTTATCAAGGTTGTTATGGAACAACTGGATGTAACTAAGGAAGAATGCGTTCCGGAAGCATCTTTTATCGATGATCTGGGCGCGGATTCGCTGGACCTTGTCGAGCTGATTATGGAAATGGAAGAGGCTTTCGGAATCGAAATAGCGGATGAAGAGCTGGAAAAGATCCGCACAATTAAAGACATCCTCGAATTTTTAAAAAACAAAGGCATTAATTAGTTTCGCTTAAGGTATTTATTAATGAAAAGGCGAGTTGTTGTCACAGGCCTGGGAGCCCTTACGCCCGTTGGTAATTCCGTAGGAGAATCATGGGAAGGGGTTATTTCGGGAAAATCAGGTATCGGCCCGATTACCAAATTCGACAGCACGACACATAAATCACGTATCGCCGGAGAAATTAAGAATTTTGACCCTTTGGCGTTTGTGGATAAGCAGGAAGTCCGCCGCCTGGATGACTTTATTTTATACGCCATCGCCGCTTCTGAAATGGCGATGCAGGATGCGGATTTAAAAATCAGCCCGGAAATCTCAGAGCGCGTCGGGGTTATTGTCGGCTCCGCCATTGGCGGCCTTTCCACACTGGAACGTGAAATTAGACATCTTTGGGAAAACAATCTGCGTAAGGTGTCGCCTTTTGCGGTACCGTCAATTCTGGCAAATCTGGCATCCGGCCATGTCTCTATTCGTTTCGGCGCTAAAGGCCCGATCAATTGCGCGGTAACCGCCTGCGCGGCGGGAACCTCGGCAATCGGCGATGCCTATAAAACCATCGCCTACGGAGACGCGGACGCCATGATTACCGGCGGAGTCGAAGCGGCTATTACTCCCCTTGCCGTTGCCGGCTTTTGCGCGATGCGCGCTCTTTCCACGCGCAATGATGAACCTCTGAAAGCCAGCCGTCCCTTTGACCAGGGGCGTGACGGTTTTGTCATCGCCGAGGGCTGCGGAATATTAATTCTGGAAGAATTATCATTTGCTCAAAAAAGGGGCGCGCGTATTTACGCGGAACTTATCGGTTACGGCACTTCTTCAGATGCTTTTCACATGGCGGCTCCGCCTCCCGGAGGGGAAGGCGCGGCGCGCAGTATGCAAGCCGCGATTAAAGACGCGGGGCTTAACACAACAGATATCGATTATATCAACGCGCACGGCACATCAACGCCGCTAAACGATTTATATGAGACACAGGCAATCAAAACCGTTTTTAAAGATCATGCCAAGAAGCTGATGGTCAGCTCAACAAAATCAATGACCGGCCACATGCTCGGCGGCACAGGCGGCGCGGAGGCGATCTTTACAATTAAAGCCATAGAAAATGGAATAATTCCGCCGACAGTAAATTTAGAAAATCCCGATGCCGAGTGCGACCTTGATTATGTTCCCAATACCGCGAGAAAAGCGCAAATCAACACGGGCATGTCCAATTCTTTTGGATTCGGCGGGGTTAACGCCGTTTTGATATTTAAAAAATATTTGGCCTGAGATAATCAAGAGTAAGGAAGGATTTCAGATTCATGTCTTTTTTAGAAAAAATCGACCCGGAAATAAACCAGGCCATTAAATCAGAAACACGACGCCAGGCGCAGAATATCGAGCTTATCGCTTCGGAAAACTTTGTCAGCGAAGCGGTTCTGGAAGCCCAGGGCTGCATTATGACCAATAAATACGCCGAAGGCTATCCCGGCAACCGTTATTACGGCGGCTGTGAGTTTGTAGATGTAGCGGAAAACCTGGCCATTGAGCGCTGTAAAAAACTTTTTGGCGCGGATCATGTCAACGTCCAACCTCATTCCGGAACTCAGGCGAACATGGCGGTTTATTTCGCCGCGGTTCAGCCCGGCGACACGGTTCTGGGAATGAATCTTTCGCACGGCGGGCATCTATCGCATGGCAGTCCAGCGAATTTTTCCGGCAAGTTTTACAAAATCGTCGCTTACGGCGTTGACCGCGAAACAGAAACAATCGATTATGACGAGGTAAAAAAATTAGCGCGCGAACACAAACCTAAGTTGATTGTCGTGGGAGCCAGCGCTTATCCACGGATAATCGATTTTATAAAATTCCGGGAAGCAGCCGACGAAGTGGGCGCGGTAATTATGGCCGACATCGCGCATATCGCGGGACTTGTAGCCACAGGCCTTCATCCCACGCCCATCCCTGTTTGCGAATACGTAACCACCACAACCCACAAAACATTACGCGGCCCGCGCGGCGGCCTGATTATGTGCAAACAGGATTATGCCAAGACGCTCAACAGCCGTGTTTTCCCCGGCTCACAGGGCGGACCGCTGATGCATATCATCGCGGCAAAAGCGGTGGCTTTTAAAGAAGCGCTCGCGCCCGAATTCAAGGAATACCAAAAACAGATTATTAAAAACGCGCAGGCGATGGCGGATGAATTGAAAAACCAGGGTTTCCGCCTAGTCTCCGGCGGAACGGACAATCATTTAATGCTGGTTGACCTGACGTCATCGGGCGTCACCGGCAAAGAAGCGCAGGAAACGCTGGATCGCGCGTGCATTACGGTAAATAAAAACGGGATTCCTTTTGATACCAAAGGCCCTCAGGTAACCAGCGGGATCCGCATCGGCACGCCCGCGGTAACAACCAGAGGAATGAAAGAAAACGAGATGCGTCTGATCGCTTCGTGCATTGCCGACGTCATAAAAAATATCAATAACGAAACAAAAATCAAGGCTGTGGCTGAGAAAATAAAAAGTATTTGCGCGAAATTTCCTCTCTACCCGCATAGAATTTAATGCCGGCAAGCCGTGAATTTCTCAGCACACAAAAAGCGTGGCAGTGATGGCCGGAAAAAAAATTTCTAAAAGCATCCCTAAAAAAACAGCCAGAACGAGACCGGATTGGGACACTTACTTTCTGGATATTGTGGATTTGGTATCCCGCAGAAGCACTTGTCTGCGCCGTGCGGTCGGGGCGGCGCTCGTGCGTGACCGCCGGATTCTTGCTACCGGCTACAACGGCGCGCCTTCTAAACTGAAACACTGCCTCGATATCGGCTGCCTGCGGGAGAAATTAAACGTTCCTTCCGGCGAGCGTCATGAACTGTGCCGGGGTTTGCACGCGGAGCAAAACGCCATTATTCAGGCGGCTTTTCACGGCGTCAGCGCTGATGGCTCGACCCTCTACTGCACAAATCACCCGTGCGTTATCTGCGCGAAAATGATAATCAATGCCGGTGTAACACAAGTTATTATCCGCGACGGCTACAGCGATAAGCTGGCGGCGCAAATGCTCAAAGAGGCGGGAATTAAAGTAAAACAGCTATAATCTTCAGCTTGCAGGTGAAAGATGAAATGTCCTTTTTGCGGCCACGGTGAAAATAAAGTTATTGATTCACGCATCAGCAAGGACGGCAAAGCAATCAGGCGGCGACGCGAATGTCTGGCTTGCGAAAAACGCTTCACCACTTATGAGTATGTTGAAGACATTCTGCCCATGGTGGTGAAAAAAGATGGGCGGCGCGAGGCGTTTGACCGGATGAAAATCCGCAACGGCGTGATGAAAGCCTGTGAAAAACGCCCGATCAGCATGGAGGCGATGGAAAAAATAGTGGATACCGTGGAGCAGACATGCCAGGAATTTCAGGGCGATGAAATTCCTTCCACGGTTATCGGAGAAAAAGTCATGGATGGATTGAAGGCGCTCGACGGTGTGGCCTATGTCCGTTTCGCCTCTGTTTATAGGCAATTCCGCGATGTCGGGGAATTCATGACGGAACTGAAGGATTTGTTAAATAAAGAAAAAAAGTAGCTTATGTTTACGGGAATTATTGAAGGACTGGGCACGATAAAACGCCTGAACATGAAAGGCGCGGATGCCGTTTTGGAAATAGAATCCACTATCGACATGGCCGATGTGTGCTTGGGCGACAGCATCGCCGTCAACGGCGCGTGCCTTACCGTAACCGCGAAAAATCAAAATATTTTTCACGCTGACGTTTCCGCCGAAACACTGGATAAAACGAATCTAAAGCAGCTGCATCCCGGCACTAAAGTGAACCTGGAGAAATCTCTGCGTGTCGGGGGCTACTTGGGCGGGCATTTCGTTCTGGGGCACGTGGACGGCACCGGCCGCGTTCTTTCCAAAACGCAGAAATCAGGCTCGGTTATTTTAGCTATCCAGACAGACGACGCTCTTTCGCGCTATATCGTGGAGAAAGGCTCGATAGCTATCGACGGCATCAGTCTCACCATAAACAAAGTGGAAAAGGGCAAATTTTATGTTAATATAATTCCCCATACTGCGGAAAAGACCACGCTGCTTAGTAAAAAAGAGAGTGACACAGTCAATATTGAAACGGATATTTTGGGTAAATACGTGGAAAAACTATTGCAATCACCGCGGGGAATAGATAATGGTTTTCTGGAAAAATACGGTTTTAAATAGATAAGGATAATAAAGTAATGGCGATCAGTAAAATTACAGAGACAATTGAAGATATCCGCAACGGGAAAATGATTATTCTCGTGGACGACGAAGACCGAGAAAACGAGGGCGACCTTTGCATGTCCGCGCAGTTCGCGTCCGCGGAAACGATAAATTTCATGGCGCGTTACGGACGCGGATTGATCTGTTTATCCATGAGCGAAGAAATGGCGGATAAACTGAATCTCAAACCCATGGTGCAGGACAATAAAGCGCGTTTCGGTACGGCGTTTACAATTTCCATTGAAGCGCGCGAAGGCGTCACCACGGGAATTTCCGCAGCGGACCGCGCGACAACAATAAAGGCGGCGGTTAATCCTGATGCAAAAGCCGAAGATTTAGTCAGCCCCGGCCATGTTTTCCCGATTCGCGCCCGCAAGGGCGGCGTGCTGGTGCGCACTGGCCAAACGGAAGGATCGGTTGATTTATGCCGCCTTGCCGGCTTAACGCCCGCCGGTGTCATCTGCGAGATAATGAAAGATGACGGAACGATGGCGCGCATGCCGGATCTGGAAGCTTTCGCCCGCGAGTATAAACTTAAAATAGCGACTATTGCTGATTTAATTGACTACCGCCTGCAGCATGAATCGCTGATCAGAAGAGTGGCCGAAGCCACAATTCCCACCTGCTATGGCGGAGATTTCAGGGTTATCGTTTACGAAAACGATGTGGACAATTTCCAGCACATTGCGCTGGTCAAAGGAGAGATCACTAAGGACGACGAAGTTCTGGTGCGCGTGCATTCAGAATGCTTAACGGGCGATGTTTTCGCCTCCGCTCGCTGTGACTGCGGCGATCAGCTGCACCGCGCGATGGAAATGGTAAACCAGGAAGGAAAAGGCGTCATCGTTTATATGCGGCAGGAAGGCCGCGGCATCGGACTGGTCAACAAAATAAAGGCATACGCCCTGCAGGAATGCGGCCACGACACTGTGGAAGCCAATATCGCCCTGGGATTCAAGCCGGATTTGCGCGATTACGGAATTGGCGCGCAAATTCTTGTTGACCTCGGCGTGCATAAAATGCGATTAATGACCAACAATCCCAAGAAAATAGTGGGATTGGAAGGATACGGGATTGAAATCACCCAGAGAGTCCCGCTGGAGATTCACCCGAATGAAAACAACATCAAATATATGAAAACCAAACAGGATAAAATGGGGCATCTTCTCAAAATATAAAAGTGTAAGGATGGTAACTAATCATGCCGAAAATAATTGAAGGAAAAATCGTCGCCAAGGGAATGAAGTTTGGCATCGTGGCCAGCCGTTTCAACGATTTTATTTGCAGCAGATTGATTGACGGAGCGTTGGACGCTCTGACCAGAGCAGGCGCGGACGAAAAAGATATTGCTGTTTATAAAGTTCCCGGTTCTTTCGAACTTCCACTGGCCGCAAAAAAACTCGCCAAGTCCAAACGCTATGACGCGGTAATTTGTCTGGGCGCGATAATCCGCGGCGCGACTCCTCATTTTGAGTATATCGCCGCTGAAGTATCCAAAGGTATCGCGAGTGTCGGGCTGGAAACGGAAGTTCCGGTTGTTTATGGTGTCCTGACAACTGATACAATTGAGCAGGCAATCGAAAGAGCGGGCACAAAATCCGGCAACAAGGGCGCCGACGCGGCAATGACGGCAATCGAAATAGTTGACTTGTTTAAAAATATTTAGTGCCTGATACCTTAAAAACAAAAATTTACAGCAGGGCAATCCATTTGAAGTTTTCTGAAATTTGGGGCTTTTAATGCGCGGAAGAAGAAAGGCGCGTGAAATCGCCTTGCAGGTTCTTTACAGTCTTAACTTTGTCAGCATCGATGTCGAAAAAGCGCTGGATCTTTTTTGGGGCAATTTTGCCGCTCCGAAAACCGCCAAGGATTTCGCGGCAACTTTAGTACACGGTACATGGGAACACAAAGACGAGCTGGATAAATTAATTTCCGGCTCCTCAGATAACTGGTCTTTGGGGCGCATGTCCAAAGTGGATATCAGCATATTACGCATGGCGGCGTTTGAATTTATTTACTGCGAAGACATTCCGCCGAAAGTGACGATCAACGAGGCGATAGATTTGGGGAAAACATTCGGCTCGGAAAATTCCGGCGCTTTTATCAACGGTATTTTAGACAACCTTAATTTAAAATTAAGCAAAAAATGAAACTGCGATTATCCACAGAACCGGCCGATACAGCAAAACACAAATGCCTTGTGCTGGCGCTATTCGCCGATGAAAAACCGCCGCGTGGCATTTGCGGTTTTATCGACTGGCGACTAAACGGCTATATTTCCCGTGAAATCAAGCGAGGCGGCATCAGCGGAAAGCTCGCGGAAAGAGTAATCATTCCAACACCGCCCCGCCTCAACACGGAACTTTTGATGATTTGCGGCATGGGAAACGCCGCGAAATTCAGCGCGGAGCAAATGCGGCGCTTCGCCCATCTGACCATTGAATCTGTCGATAAATTATTAATCGATGATTTCTCTCTGGAGCTTCCCGGCACAAACCGCGTGAACCTAGCGCTCGCTGATGTGGCGCAGGCAACAGCGGCAGGTTTTTTCGATTATCTTTCCCAAGACGCAAAAAAAATGAACAAAATAAAATCATGCCTGCTAACAGTGCCCGAGCAGGTCAAAGAAGCAGCCAGCGGCCTCAAAAGTTTCAAATCAAAAATCAGAGATTAGTTTTTATACGGCCTAAAAAATATTAGCGGGTCATGGTGTATTTTTGTTCGTCTTGTGGAACATACCATTTGATGAAATTATGCCCCAGGCCGATGGGCGCGGGTTCGATGCCGCGGATGCGCTTGCTGATAATGATTAATTCATCCGGAACGTAAAGGAAAGTGTAGGGCTGGTCTTCAGCCAGAATTTCCTGAAAGCGGTCGTAATATTTTTTTCTTTCTTTCTGGTCGAAGGTCGAGCTGGCTTTTTCCAAAAGCGCGTCCACTTCCGTATTTTTGTAGGAAATAAAGTTTAACTCCTGCGGCGCGGTTTTACTCGAATGCCAGACATCGAAAGCGTCCGGATCCAGCGGGACTGTCCAGCCGAGAATGATCGCCTCAAATCGCCTTTTGTTGATGAAATCATTGAT
>DHGA01000021.1:0-2992 GCA_002402545.1 Syntrophaceae bacterium UBA4810 | reverse complement strand
CCGTCTTTTTCCAGAATTCCGTCTTTGTTTGTTTTTGTCCAGCCGGCGGCGCGCAGAAGTTCGCGCGCTTTCTCAGGATTGTAGGAATATTTTTGGACGTTTTCGTTATATGCCCAGGTGCCCGGTTTGTATGGGCCGGTGGCGGGTTTGCCCAATCCCAGTAAAACGCCGCTGATAATTTCTTCTTTGTTGATGGCGTAAGAAATAGCCTGGCGCGCGCGTTTGTCGGCAAAAAACGGATGCTTCAAATTGTAACCCAGATAAGTGTAGGCAAAAGCCAGGTGGCGATACTTTTCAAAGTTTTGCCGGAACAAATTATTTTCAGTCTGGCGGGTGTATTGCAGCGGCGTGAGCCCCATCATGTCGATATTGCGCGCGCGCAGCTCCAGAAACATCGTCGCCGTATCGGGAATAATGCGCGTAACACGGCCGTCGATATAAGGCCGACTTTCAAAATAATCCGGATTGGAAATCAGAACAATTTTTTGCCCCGCCACCCATTCCTTGAAAATATACGGGCCGGTGCCGATGGGCTGGCGCGAAAACGGGCTTTTGGTGATGTCTTTTCCTTCAAGCAGATGGCGCGGCAGAATCGCTGATGACCAGCTGATTAACGCCGGCGCGAAAGGCTTATCGTAAGTCACGCGGAAGGTGTAGTCGTCCAGCGCTTCGGCTTTTTTCACTTTGAGAAAATCACCCGCGTAGGCGGTGGGCGTTTTCGGGTCAACTGTAACCTGATATGTATAAAGAACATCTCTCGCGTTAAATGGCCGGCCATCGTGCCATTTCACGCCCCGTCGCAAATTAAAAGTTATCACCAGGCCATCTTTGGATATAGCCCAGGATTGGGACAAATCACCGACAATATTCATGTTTTTATCGTATTTAACGAGTCCGTTGTAAATAAAACCGGCGATATTGTGCGAAGGAGAATCGGAAGCCAAAATGGGAATCAGGTTGCTCGCGTCGCCGATATCGCCACGTACAATTATATCTCCGTAGGCGGGCGGTTTATCCGGCGATTGAAAGGACTGTTCCTGCGGCGCTTCTTTGCCGCAGGAAATCAAAAACACCGCCAAAAGCGCGAAAATAATCGGACGGTAACTAAGCATTTTAAATAACTAGCCCAGCATTTCTATCATTGCAATATAAAAATTCTGATTGTAAAATGCGAAAAATCAAATTGAGCAGTATCAGGCTTTTATGCGCGCAAGAAAAGCAAACCCGGCTTCCGGCGTTCGGCGGTTTTTTGAAGCCCTAAAATTAAGGGCAGCTACGGCATGGGATGTCGTTTATGACGCGATAAAAAATTTCGGCGACAACGGCGACACCAATCAGGCGGCGGCAGTTTCGCTTTATACTATTCTTTCCGCGATTCCCCTTTTTATTCTGACGATAATCGTCGCGGCAAATGTTTTTACCTCTTACCCTCTGCTCCAGGACGATATTCTTGATGCCATCAGAAGTTTCAACCCTTATTTCTCCGAAAAGATCATGGATCAGCTGGGCCATATCGAAACCAAAAAAAATCTGCTGGGCTCTCTTGGTCTTTTAGGTCTGTTATGGCTGGCCGCCGCGATTTTCAGCATTATGGAAACGGCGCTGAACATTATTTTCCGCTCGCCGAAAAAACGCAATTATTTTTTATCAAAACTTCTGGCCATCTCCATGATACCGCTCGGCTGGACGCTGGGAGCGGCAAGCCTGATCGTAAGTGCCATTGCCGCATTTCTGATGGCACAGCCGTTTATTTTGCCCGGCGGCATTGAAATATCTCTTGGCGCGGCGGTTGGATTTTTGCTGCGCTATGTGCTTCCTTATGTCGTCACTGTTGTTTTTTCCTTTTCCCTTTACTGGATAATACCGACAGCCAAAAACCGCCTGCTGGTTCTGCTGACCGGAAGCGCTTTTTTTGCATTTCTCATGGAAATCGCCAAACAGTTATTCGCCTGGTATATTGCCAATTATTCGCGCTACGGTCTGATTTTCGGCACGCTTGAACCCATCGTCATTCTGGCGCTCTGGGTATT
This sequence comes from Syntrophaceae bacterium UBA4810, assembly GCA_002402545.1. Lineage (GTDB taxonomy): Bacteria > Desulfobacterota > Syntrophia > Syntrophales > Smithellaceae > UBA4810. The sequence continues at coordinate 962 of DHGA01000021.1, read as the reverse complement.
TTACGTGGCGCTGATATTTTTGTTTTGCGCGGAGCTTATGGCCTCTTATCAGCGCCGTGATTTGCTGCTCTTGGAGAGAGCGATGCTCAAATCACACAAAAGCTATCTTAAAGTCGATGAGCGGCTCTTTAAAAAATTCGGGCACAGTTACCCTAAAGGCACTGTAATATTTAATGAAAGTGACGCGGGTAATGAAATGTTTTATGTTCTGGCCGGACGCGTTTGTTTGGAAAAAGACGCGGGTGAAGTAAAGAAAATATTGGCGGAAGTGGAGCCGGGACAATATTTCGGTGAAATGGCCACGCTGGTTGACGCGCCGCGCTCCGCCTCGGCGCGCGCGCTGGAAGACAGCAATTTGGCGGTGATTGACAGTAATACCTTCACCAATCTTCTGCGTGAAAGCCGGGGCATCGGCGTTTCTATGCTGAAGGAATTTTCCAACCGCTTAAAAAACACAAATGAATCGCTGGAAGAAATGACAAATTTGTGGATTCGGCTTATTACCGTTATCCATTTTATGGAAAACCCGAAAGCGAAGATTTCACAGCACCTGCGAAAGCTTGCCAAGCTTGCCAAAAAACTACCATCCGAAATACAGGAAGTTATTAATGACCTGGCACACCAAAAAATCCTCGAGGTTAAAGATGGCTATGTTGTCAAAGTCGTACAGAAGAATATTTGGTCAATACTGAAGGCAGGGTCATTGAAGGCCTGAATTGCATTAATTTTATAACGCTTTTTTTAGTCTTGATTTATTATAAGATAAAGTAGAATTATACAAAATATCGGAAAACCCCCTTTGGGTTTAGTAATTGTCAGGCAAACAAGGATAGGAGCGTGTGCGCACATGCGAAAAATGCAGATCAGTAAAGCGTTTACGTTGATCGAATCCGGTCCGGTTGTCCTTGTTACGACACACGACGGAAAGAAGAACAATATAATGACGATCTCGTGGACCATGG
>DHGA01000060.1 GCA_002402545.1 Syntrophaceae bacterium UBA4810 | reverse complement strand
CGGCTGTAGAGATAATTATTTTCCCATAAATAATCGGCGTCGCGCTCCGTGGTGGACGAGCAGGCGCCCATATGAATGACGGCGCTGGCTTCAAAAGGAACCTCATCGGCCAGAACCAGATTCATAAATTCGTCTTTGTGAATATAATCGGCAAAGCGCAAATTGACCAGGTTTTTCCATTTATCATCACTGCCCAGCTGATCGACAATGACAATATCCTCGATCCCTTCCTGATTGAGCTTCCAGACAAAAGCACTGCCGATAAATCCCGCGCCACCCGTGACAATAATCATTAAAATTGCTCCCTGTTTTCTGATATTTAGTAAGTTTATTAATACTGAAAGCTCTTTATGTCAATGTAGAAATTATCTTATCAAGCCTATTGGACCGAGCAATTATTTTCATCGGCTTGAGCGTGATAAGAAGGCTCTCCCTTGATCATCATGAAATTAATTTGCCGGCCGGTGATGCCGCCCGAACCGCGGTGCGAAAAAAATGTATCCTGATTACAAACGGTGCATAAATCGGATACATCGATGTTTTCTTCCGGAATGCCGCAATTTATTATTTGCCGGCGGTTGGCGCAGGCCAAAGCCAGCATCCACTTGCCCACCTTTTTTGCCGCAAATAAAAATTCTTCATTATCTTTCTGCTGTAAAAAATTGTCCGCGACAGACGCGTCCACCTGGTAACAGCACTGGCAGATAGACGGGCCGATTGCCGCTAAAATATCTTGAGGAGCAGAACCATAATTTTCCATAAGCATACGGACAGCCTTCGCACTGATGCCCAAAGCGCTGCCTCGCCAGCCGGCATGTACCACGGCAATTACTTTTTTTACCCGGTCAACGATAAATACCGGCACGCAATCCGCAGTTTTGACGCAAATCGCCAGATCGACGCGGTCGGTCATGATGGCATCATAATCCAGTTCCGCACGCGAGGAAAAATATCCCCCGTATGGTTTGACGATAAATATATCATCTTTGTGCACTTGGTTGACGACTAAAAACTGCTCCAGGGGAATATTAAAAGCCGCGGCCAGGCGCCCCCAGTTTTGCAAAACGTGATTGTCCTCGTCTCCTTCCTTAAAGCTCATGTTGAGGCTTTCATAATCATCCTGCGAAACCCCGCCGCGCCGGGTGCAAAAGGCGTGCGTCAAAAAATCGCAATCAGCCAGAAGTGATGATTGCAGATATTCTATCTGCCCTGCTTTAAAAAAGGAAAACATCAAAGCTCCCTTAAGGCATCTTTCCAGTTTTTTCGGACACCCTCTGCCGGATTAACACCGGCATATTTGCGCAGCGCCTGACAAAGCTCTTTCAGATCATCAGGCACTTCAGCGGCAAATATGGCACTCTCACCGGTCACGGGATGCAGAAAAGAAAGTTTGGCGGCGTGCAGCGCCTGCCGGTTTAACTTTTTCAGCGCGTTTTTCAACTCGGCATTTTTAATATCGCGCATTTTTCCTGATCCACCGTAAACACTGTCGCCGATTACGCCATAACCGCGCGAAGAAAGATGCACGCGGATTTGATGTGTCCGGCCTGTCTTTATTTCTACATCAAGTAATGTAGCTATGCCATATCTTTCACGCGCTTTCCATAACGTGAGCGCTTCCTTGCCGCATTTGCTTTTCGTGGACATTTTTTTGCGGTCGGTTGTATGGCGGCCTACCGGCAAAAATATTTCTCCGGTATTACCTTTGACATCCCCCCAGACCAGCACCTGATAAGTTTTGTGCACTTCATGCTTTTCAAACTGCGTGGATAGATTACGGTGGGCTTCATCGGTTTTTGCCGCCACAATTAATCCTGACGTTCCTTTATCGAGCCTATGCACAATGCCGGGACGAATGACGCCACCGATGCCGGAAAGATTTTTACAATGAAAAAGAAGCGCGTTAACCAAAGTGTTATCGGGATTACCCAGCGCCGGGTGCACCACCATACCCGCAGGTTTATTAACGACTATGATCGCTTCATCTTCATAAACAATATCCAGCGGGATATCCTGCGCCACAGCAATAGAGTCTTTAGCCGGGTTTAGCGTAAGCTCAACAATATCTCCTTCTTTTAATTTTTGGCTGACTTTGGGCACGAGGCCGTTGACCAGAACATCGCCTTCTTCCACAACATGTTTTACCTGCGACCGCGACAAACCTGTGTCTTTTTGCGCCATAAAAACATCGAGGCGCTGGCCTGTCTGGCTTTTGCCTATCGTAAAAGTTATTTTTTCTGCTTGTTCTATCAAATTATTTCCTCAGTTTTTGCCTGCCCAGCCGGGGCCGGCCCATAAACCGTAGGTGGGACACCAGGCGTCGTCGCCTGCTATGACTCCGGCAATCACGGAAGGGATAAAACCTAGCCCGGGAAAAAATTTGTGGATAGCAGCCAATGTATAATCACGCGTGTAATCCAATATATTATAAGGCCTGCCGCTATCATTGAATTCCCAGCCTTCTGTGCCGATGTCGTATTCATTTTCGGGATTATTGGGGTCTGTCCACTTTACCGTTGACATAATTAATATCTCCCTTATGGTTTTTTTATTTTTTACATTTAATCGTATTTTATTTTGTCTTGATAAACTTTTTAAGAAACCTTTCTCAAATTAGTTGTTTAAAATATGTGAAGGTTTTTCTGGTATCATTTTGTACAAATATTCATGGCGTCTATAGGCCTCTTCCCAATTTACAATCGCCTTTTTTGCATATGGTACATATAATTTTTTTTGTAGTTTGCCATCTTGTACCGTGAAGACATTTATAGATAAATTAACAGTTATCATCGCCAGTACCTCCCCATCCGGCGATATAGCTGCTGCAGCAACAGAACCACCACTGCCTACAACTCGGTGATTCCCATCTGGAGAATAGAGAAAGAATTTTCCTGCTGAAAGGGATTTTTCATAAATTAAGACGGAGCCGTCTTGGTTCAACAGGGGCCTCTTCGGAATGTTCTTCGGAGGAAATTGATAAGGATTGGAAATCAATTCCTTCCCTTTCATCACGACAACGCCATGAATCCCCTTGCCCTGTCGCGCTAGTTCAACCATCTTATTGTTGAAAGCCGACTGGTATACATTTGCGCCCTCAATGACGCCCGGATTCTCCCCATAGTAAATAAACCGCTCATCATCCGGGAAATAGTTCAGATTGCTCATGTAAAAATACTCGAAAAAGGTAAGTTGTGTCTGTTTGCCCGTTTCCAGATCGCCTTCCCAGGCGTCATACTGCGCGGCCGGAGTCATACCTCTTTCCCGAATATATGCCGCGCAGGCATAAAGTATCTTCTTTCCGTTATGCGAAAAAGTGGGATACAGCTTTGCCCCCGGACCGGTGGTGACTTTCCTGTAGTTCTTTCCGTCCGCGTCCATAACGGCGATCTGCATATTGCCCAGATCAAGGCCGCCTTGGGGTTTTTGGGGTATCACAGAAAAAGTGATCTGTTTGCCGTCATAAGAGTATTTCCCCATCGTCCAGCGTTCGCCTTGGGGGGATTGATAAGCGGCGAGTTCTCCCGTCTCCAGATCATAGACCTGGATCTGGCAGCTTCCTTCCCGGCAGCGGTCGAACACGACTTTCTTCCCGTCGTGGTTGAAACTCAAATTGCTGATGCTGTCTTTATCCTTGCTGTTTATTGACATGCAGCCTCCTGTGGATGTCAATAAATTCAAAAAAATGAATATTCCCAAGAATTGAAAAAGCAGATTGCTTATTTTTACACGCTTTGATGTTTTCATGCTGCCCTCCTGAAATATATTTTACAGATAAAACGCATGATGCATTGAAAATTTATTTTCTGGATTCCTCCCGTATCAAGTACGGGACAGGCTCATCGTCTCGCCCATGCTCGCATAACCTGAAGGTCACAAGCGAGAATGACACCATTTCTGTCATTACCCGACTCTTTGCCCGGCGTATGCAGGGTGACCGGGTAATCCACGATTCGGACTGTTCGGGGAACAATCTCTACGTTATATTGTAGGGCGCGTTCGCCGAACGCGCCGGTTTCTTAATTAGGCATTAACTGTTTCAAGTCTTCAATGACAAAGACGAATTCATCGTCAGATACCGTGCGTGGGTCGATCAGAACTTCATCTTTATCCACGCGGACGATTACCGGCACTGCGCGCGCGCGCAGTTTTTCTTCCATCCGCCCGGCGGACATTTTGTTACTTTTGATGCCGATTAAAACCGTGGGAATTTTCTGCATTGGCAGAGAGCCGCCGCCGGTGGTGGAAAATCCATCGCACAGACGCAATGTCAGAGATTCAAATTTTTCTTTCTGCAATTTATTGAGTAGTTTGCGCGCGCGTTTTTTTACGTCAACAACAGGCTCGGTCAAGGCTTTTAACGAACGCAATTTTTTAACAGCCTCGTCCGGATTCAGATAATGCATAAGCGTTGCTTCCAAGGCGGCGAGCGTAAACTTATCAATGCGCAAAGCCCGGTTTAAGGGATTCTTTTTAATCTTTGCCAGAATATTTTTTTTGCCGACAATAATGCCCGCCTGCGGTCCGCCCAGAAGTTTATCGCCGCTGAAAGTTACTACATCAACGCCTGCAGATAATACTTCGCGCACGGTCGGCTCATGTTCCAGTCCGTAATTTTCCAGATTAATCAGGCAGCCGCTGCCTAAATCATTCATTACCGGAACGCGTTTCTTTTTGGCCAGCGCCACCAGCGCTTCAATTTCCGCCTCTTCCGTAAAACCGACAATGCGGTAATTGCTGGTATGCACCTTCATAATCAGGCCGGTTTCTTTGTTTATCGCCTTTTCATAATCGCTCAAGCGCGTGCGGTTGGTTGTGCCCACCTCGCGCAAACGCGCGGCGCTTTTGCTCATTACCTCCGGTATGCGGAATTCGCCGCCGATTTCAATAAGTTCACCGCGCGAAACTATCGCTTCTTTCCCTTCGGCTAAAGTATTGATGGCCAGCAGCACAGCCGCGGCGTTGTTGTTTACAATTAAGGCGTCTTCAGCGCCGGTCAGCGCGCACAAAAGACCACAGACATGATCATAGCGTAGCCCGCGCTCGCCCTTTGTTAAATCAAACTCCAGATTGGAATAGCCCCGGCCTACTTCCACGAGTCTTTGCAGGGCTTCCGGACACAATGGCGCGCGGCCTAAATTGGTATGCAAAATGACGCCCGTGGCGTTGACCACCCGGCGCAAATTATAGGCGTGCAAACTTTTTATCTTCTGGTAAATTTTCCCGGCGACATCTTTGGTTTCCAGGGATATTGCTTCACGCGCGTCTTTCCTGCGGCCGGTTATTTTTTCTCTTAACTCCTGCACGGCTTTACGGCAGATATCTTTGACCAGCGCGCGCGGCGCCAGCGCGTAAATCTCCTGCCCTTCCAGAAGCAAAAGTAATTCGTCGATTTTCGGCAGTTTTTTAAGCATTTCCTGTGTTTTTTTATCCATGCAAATCCTCTTTTTTATCAGCAGTTATTCAATGCCCGCTTCCTTACGGCAGTAATCGCGGAAATTATTCACCGCGATAAAAAACTCTCTCATCATAATCACCCACAGATAACGTCCCCACGGCGTCAGCTGTAAATAAGGAGGAAAATAACGGAAGGCCCGGGCCACTTGAAACGCGCCAATTTCTTTCCATAAGGTTTTGGCAAACTTCCCCTCATATTTATCTTCCAGCTCCAGAAGATTCAGTTTTGTGCTGAAAAATTTCATCATGAAATCATAACGCATCCGGTCCGCCAACTCAAACTGGCGCGCGGCCATCAAAGGCAGGTTTCCCTTCTCCAGCAGCTTGATGTATTTGGGGATATCGAAGGTATTGGCATAACAAACGCCGTTTAGGTAGCCGATGGCGCCGCTGCCCAGCCCCGCGTATTCATCATAATCAACAACATATTCATCAATAGGTGATTCCTTGCGCGAAAAACACCAGGCGGATGAATAATTGTAGTCTTTTTCCAGGCGCCGCGCGATCAATTTGTATAAACTGTATTCATTTTTAAAATCGACCGCGCCCATTGTCTGATCCATAAGCTCCCGCGTCAGGTGTGAAACCATCAGCGGATAAAAAGTTACCTGATCTGCTTTCAAATCAAGTAACACATCCAGATCGGCGTTTAGCTCCTCGCTACTCTGCGCGGGAAGATTGAAAATCATATCGGCGTTGAGCGTTCCAAACGCGCCCTGCGTCTCTCTCAGCTTTTCGGCAATGACCGCGCCGGAGCCGTATTTTTCCAGACGCCCCATTTTTTTGAGAAGCTCATCATTAAAAGTCTGCACACCCACGGAGAGCCTGTTAACATGGCAGCGCTGCAGGATTTCAATATTTTTCGCGGTTAAATGATTTGGGTTTGTTTCGACGGATATTTCCCTGATCGTAAAACTTTTTCTGGCCAGATCCAGCGTCTCGGCAAGCTCCTGAATCAGCACGGTCGGCGTGCCTCCGCCCACATAAATGCCGCTGAATTTGTATCCTTTATCGCGGTATAGACTAATTTCGCACCTCAGCGCCGTAAAATATTTTTTTGCCAGTGGCGCGGAAAAACGCACACGGTGAAAGGAACAGTAAGGGCAAAGCTCTTCGCAAAAAGGGATGTGCAGATAAAGCAGGCGCGGCTTGTTATCGGCGCATTCCGGGAGTTCCGGCACGGTTTTGCCTTCAAAGCGCAGGGCGCGGGCAAATTCTTTCCGCGCCATTTTGGTCACAATCTTGCTGATCATAATTTATGTTTAGTTATTCAACTTTTTTAACTATTTAGCAAAATATACCGGTATTTGGCAAGCTGCAATTACTTGAAATAACTATTAATCGATGATAGTGTTCAAAAAATATTTATTGGGCAGCAGAGGCAATGGAAAAAAGAGTTTTAACCCTTTGGAATAATACAGGAGTAGACGAAGATGATGCTTCTGTTTTGCGGAAAAAATCAAAAGAATTAGCCGTGCCATTCACTAAAAAAGAGCGCGAGGAAATCAACGCCCTTATTGATTCTTTCATCAACCGCGATGATGCCGTGGGGCTCGCGGCGCCGCAGATCGGCATCAGCAAAAGAATAATTATTTTCCGCAATAAAGACCGCGAAGAAGGCAAAAAAATTACGCCGAGCGATTATGAGGTTCTTATCAACCCCCGTATTACGCAGGCGCGCGGCGAAAAAGTGACCATGGCCGAAGGCTGCCTATCGTGCCCGGAAATACAAGTTGAGGTAAGCAGATCGCCGGAAATAAAAGTACGCGCGTTTACCCCCGAAGGCGAAAAAATATCAAAAAGATACATGGATTTTATCGCCCGCGTGGTGCAGCATGAAATTGACCATCTCGACGGAAAACTGATTGTGGATTACGAGGGAAATTTATATTATCCCACGGAAAAACAGGCTTTCTTTGAAAAAATATTTAAAGGCTAAGCGGGCGATATTTATATTTAATAGCGCTTGAAATCTCCCCGCGGTTGTAGTAGTCCACAGGCACAAACAAAAAATAATACTTTCACTTTTACTATATTTCCCAAGCGGAGAAATCGCCCTATGCTGAGAATTCACTGCCCGCAATGCAAAAAATCATTTTTCTGGACCGACGACATGCCGACGCAGGGTAAATGCGTAAATCCTGATTGCGGCTGGCATTATAATGTCCGCGCCGAACTGAAAAAAAATCTGAGCCCGCCCGCCATGGAGGAAAAAAAAGCAAAGCCTCTGCTTTGCCCTTCCTGTCAGGGAGAAATTACCGCCAGATTTTCCATCTGCCGAAACTGCGGCTATATTGTTTTGGGCAGGACAGCGGTCAGGAAAAGCGTGGCATTCTTATACATTTGCCTGCTTCTGATTATTCTGTCACTCATTTTCAAATATTCCGGTTGAGAAGAATTGAAAAAGACGCCTCTTTACGAAAAACATGTATCGCTTAACGCCAAAATTATCGATTTCGGCGGCTGGGCCATGCCTGTTCAATATACTAATGTAATTGATGAGCATAAGGCGACAAGAAAAGACGCGGCACTTTTTGATATCTGCCACATGGGTGAAATAGAAATCAAGGGGCCGCAAGCGCTTGACCTTTTACAGTTAAGTCTCACCAGAAATCTGGCGGAGCAAGAAATCGGACAGGTGAAATTAAGCGCCCTGCTCAATGAGCGGGGCGGAATCATTGATGACCTAACCGCTTATAAAATGGCCGAAGATTCCTTTACGCTGGTAACCAACGCGTCAACACGGGAAATTGATTTGGCGGTCATTTCCTCCGTCCTCAAGAAAAACAAATTTGCTTGCCGCATTGAAGATGTCAGCGATAAAACCGGCAAGCTGGACTTGCAGGGGCCCCGCTCCGAAGAAATTCTGCAGGGGCTCGTAAAAGATGATTTAAAGAAAATAAAGTACTATCACTTTACCGAAACGCATGTGGCCGGCATACCCTCTATAGTTTCCCGCAGCGGTTACACTGGAGAAGACGGATTTGAAATTTACGCGCCAGCGGATAATATCGGACATATCTGGGATAAAGTTCTGGACGCGGGGTTATCTTTTGGCCTGAAACCCGCGGGCCTCGGCGCGCGCGATACACTGCGCTTAGAAGCAGGCATGATGCTCAATGGCCAGGACATGACTCAGGATACGAGCCCGCTGGACGTGCCTTACAGCTGGTTAATTGACTGGAACAAAGATTTTACCGGTAAGCCCGCGCTGGAAAAATTGAAAAAAAACGGGCCGGCAAAAAAGCTGGCCGGATTCGAAATGACCGGACGCGGAATTGCGCGCCACAATTATAAAGTATTGAGCGACGGCAACCAAATAGGCATTGTCACATCCGGTACTTTTTCGCCAACTTTGAATAAGCCCATCGGCCTTGCTTTTCTTGACGTGTCTTACAGCGCGCCGGAAACCGCTATTGATATCGCTATCCGCGAAACTGTCGCAGGCGCAAAAATCGTCAAATTACCTTTTTACAAACGGGACAAAAGATAAACGGTAAAAAATAATTACAAGGAGACGCGCTATGTCCAAACCTAACCCCACCGATAGAATCTATTCGAAAGACCATGAATGGCTCAAAGACAATGGTGATGGCACCGCGCTTGTCGGCATTACCGATTACGCGCAGGAAATGCTCACCGATATCGTTTTTGTGGAATTGCCTGAAATAGGAAAAAAAATCGCGCAGGGCGAAGCAATGGCGGTGGTCGAATCAGTCAAATCCGTGTCGGATGTCTACGCGCCGGCAAGCGGCGAAATCGTCGAGACCAACAAAGTCCTGGAAGAAACTCCCGAGCTTATCAATAAAGATGCTTTCGGCGATGGATGGATTGTGAAAATCAAGCTTTCTGATAAGGAAGAATTAAAATCGCTGATGGGCGCGGATGAATACGAAAAGCTGACTAAAGAGGAAAAACACTAAATATGGATTATTGTCCGCACACTAAAGAAGATATCGCCCAAATGCAGGCAGTAGTCGGCATTAACGATATCGAAGAATTATTTGCCAACATTCCGGAAAAATTCCGTTTAAAACAAATTCCCGATATGCCGCCCGCTCTTTCCGAGCAGGAAACAATGGCGCTAATGAATTCTATCGGAGCAAGAAACAAACTTCCCAATCTGACTTTAACCGGCGCGGGCGCCTACGCCCACTATATTCCAGCCGTGGTCAGTCACCTTGTGGGGCGCGCGGAATTTTATACAGCCTACACCCCTTACCAGGCGGAAATCAGCCAGGGCCTTTTGCAGGCCATCTATGAATATCAAACCATGATCGCCCGTTTAACGGGAATGGAAATCGCCAACGCCTCTATGTATGACGGTGCTTCAGCCATGGCCGAGGCGGCTGTGCTTTGCTCTAAAATGTCGGGGCGCGGCAAAATCCTTATCGCCCGCTCGGTTCATCCTGAATACCTGCGCGTGGCGCGGACATACGCGTGGGCTAATGGATACGAAGTTCAGGTGATACCATATGCAGAAAACGGCCAAATTGATTTGGAAAAACTTTCCGGTAATCTTGATGAAAACACGTCCGGCGTTATTATTCAAAGCCCGAATTTCTTCGGTTGTCTGGAAGATATCGCCCCTATAGCGAATACCGCGCACGAAAAAGGCGCATTTCTCATTTCCGCTTTCACCGATGGCACGTCTCTGGGGCTTATAAAACCGGCGGGCGAATGCGGCGCGGATTTTGTCGTCGGAGAAGGGCAAAGTTTCGGGAATCCCCTAAACTATGGAGGGCCTTATCTGGGAATACTGGCGGCGCGAGAAAAATTTTTACGCCGTATACCGGGAAGGCTTGCCGGACAGACCGTCGACAAGGACGGCCGGCGCGGATTTGTGCTGACGCTGCAAACCCGCGAGCAGCATATCCGGCGGGAAAAAGCCACATCCAATATTTGCTCCAATGAAGCTCTTTGCGCGCTGGCCGCGGGAATTTATCTGGCCGCGCTGGGTAAAAATCTGCGCAGGCTCGCGCTTCTGAATGTTTATAAAACTCAATATCTTAAATCTAAGCTTTCACAATTGCCCGGCTGGAAAATTAATTTTTCCGCGCCGGAATATAACGAGTTTGTCGTCACTTGCCCCGACGCGCGGGAAGTCAATGACAGGCTGGCAAACGAAGGCATTATCGGCGGTTATGATTTAAGCAAGGATTACCCGGAGCTGAAAAACGCGCTGCTTTTCTGCGCCACAGAGATGCTTTTAAAAGAAAATATCGATCACATTGTTCGGATTTTAAAATAATCAGGTAATGATTTTATGGAATTAATTTTTGAGTTAAGTAAAGTGGGGCGAAGAGCGGCGGACGTTCCTTTAAGCGACGTTCCTCAAATCGCTCCAGAATCATTCATTGATAAAAAATATCTGCGCGATGAGCTTGATCTGCCGGAAGTTTCTGAAATTGATCTTGTCAGGCATTATACAAAACTGTCACAGCGCAACTTCGGCGTTGATTTGGGTTTTTACCCTCTTGGCTCCTGCACTATGAAATATAACCCGAAAATTAATGAAACTGTGGCTGCTCTTCCGGAATTCACCGGTCTGCACCCTTACGCCCCGCACGAATTCGCGCAGGGAAATCTGCATCTGCTTTTTATGATGCAACGGCTTTTGAGCAATATCTTCGGGATGGCGGAATTCACACTGCAGCCGGCGGCGGGCGCGCATGGAGAGCTGACCGGCGTGATGATGATTAAAAAATATTTCGAGCAAAAAGGCGAAAAACGCCGCGTTGTACTTATCCCGGACACAGCGCACGGCACGAATCCCGCCTCCGGCGCGCTTTGCGGATTCGAAACAGTGACGCTTCGCTCCAACGGCGAAGGCGGCGTTGACCTTGAACATCTCGAAGAACTGATGAGTGAAGAAGTCGCGGCGCTGATGCTCACCAACCCCAACACGCTCGGCCTTTTTGAACGCAATATTGAAAAAGTCGCGCAGCTCGTGCACGGCAATGGCGGCTTGCTTTACGGCGACGGCGCGAATGCCAACGCTTTTTTAGGAAAAACGCGCCCCGGAGATTTGGGTTTTGATGTTATTCAGCTTAACCTGCATAAAACTTTTTCCACACCGCACGGCGGCGGCGGACCGGGAAGCGGCCCGGTGGGGGTAAGCGCCAAGCTTATCGATTTTCTGCCCGTGCCCAGAATCGTGCGCAAGGGACAGGAATTTCACTGGTCGGAAAACTTTCCGCAAACAATCGGCCGGGTTCGGGCATTTTACGGAAACTTTAACGTAGTGGTCAAAGCCTATGCCTATATCCGCTCTCTTGGCGCTGCGGGACTAACGCGCGCCGCGGAAATGGCGGTATTAAACGCGAACTACGTAAAAGAAATATTAAAACCATATTATGACCTGCCTTATGACCACGCCTGCATGCATGAATGCGTTTTTTCAGGGAGCAAACAAGTCGCTGAATCCGGCGTGCATACCACGGACATCGCCAAAAGGCTGATTGATTACCATTATCATCCGCCAACAATTTATTTTCCTCTTATCGTTCCGGAAGCAATAATGATCGAACCCACGGAAACGGAAAGCAAAGAAACTCTGGACAATTTCTGCGCCGCGATGATCGCCATTGCCCGAGAAGCAAAGGAAAATCCGCAACACGTAAAGGACGCTCCTTTAACCACACCGGTGAAGCGCCTGGATGAAGTGTTGGCCGCGCGCAAACCGGATGTCTGTTGGAAGAAATGAGCACAAATCTAAACAGGCAATATCTTCGAAAGCCAACATGGCTGAGGGTGCCTCCGCCATATATCGGCAATAGCCACAAAATCAGAACAACTCTGGCCGATCTTCAGTTGCATACCGTTTGTCAGGAAGCTGCCTGCCCTAATATCGCGGAATGTTTTGCCTGCGGCACGGCAACTTTTTTGATTATGGGAAATATCTGCACGCGTAATTGCCGCTATTGCAATGTCACGCACGGATTACCCGAACCTGTTGATGAACAAGAAATTTCCCGCCTGACAGAAGCCGTGCGGGAAATGAAGCTCAGCTATACAGTTATTACATCCGTCACACGCGATGATCTGCCTGACGGTGGCGCGCTAGTGTTTGCCGACTGCATCTCTGAATTACGCGAAAAAATACCGGAGATTAAAATAGAAGTTCTGATTCCCGACTTTCAGGGGAATGCGGCATCATTGGAAAAAGTTATTGGGGCAAAGCCGGATGTCATCAATCATAATATAGAGGTTGCAAAATCACTTTTCCCTCAAATAAGGCCGCAGGGTAATTATCAGAGGTCGCTTAATCTCCTGCAATGCGTCGCGGAAACATCCGTTATCACCAAAAGCGGCTTCATGGTGGGTTTCGGCGAGTCGCGTGACGATATTCTGCGCCTCATCGATGATTTGGCATCTGTCTCCTGCGCGCGCCTTACCATTGGACAATACCAGCAGCCGTCGCGAAAACACTGGCTGGTGACTAAATATTATCATCCGGATGAATTTGCCGAGCTTAAAGAAATCGCTTATCAAAAAGGCTTTGAGCATGTAGAATCAGGGCCATTGGTGCGCAGCTCATATCACGCGGCTCTCGCGGGACAGAGGGATAAACATGCCTGATTCATACGATTTGATAATAATTGGAGGAGGCCCAGGCGGTACGGCCGCGGCACAAACAGCGGCGGCGCATAATAAAAAAGTGCTGATTATCGAAAACGCCGGATGGGGCGGCACATGCGCCAATCGCGGCTGTATTCCGACTAAGGCACTACTAACCTGCAGCAAATTTTATGCTGAGCTGAAAAAATCCAAAAGACTGGGAATAAATATTTCCGGCTCATCAATCGATTTTCCCTCAATTAAAAAACATCAGCAGCAGACGGTGAAAATTGCGGCGCTGGGCGCCCACAAAACACTTTCCGACGCGCAGGTGGAAACGAAATTAGGAACCGGTAAAATTATTTCTGACCGGGAAGTGCAATACACGGATACCGAAGGCGGCAGAAAAACATTATCCGCGAAAAATACCATTATCGCCTGGGGCTCGCAGACGCAGCTGTTATCGGGAATAAATCTTACGGAGAGAATTTTAACTTCCGATGGCTTGCTCAATACTGAAAATATTCCCGAAAGCATTATTATTGTCGGAGGCAGCGTAATCGGCGTTGAATTCGCGACATTTTTTGCTGAACTTGGTGTAAGGGTAACAATAATTGAACTTCTGGACAAGATTTTGCCTTACGAAGATCTGGAAGCGGCTCAATTGTTACATCAGGAATTGACTCGCCTGGGCGTTCGTATCCATACCTCTACAAAACTTAATAATTTGATAGACACCGGAAACACTGTGGCCGCTAAAGCGCAAAGCGCGAAAGAGCAGCTTGAAATAACCGCTGACCGCGCGCTTTTGTGCACCGGAAGGCAGCCTCTGCTTCATGAAGAAGAATTGAATGAACTGAAAATCGAATACACAAAAGCGGGAATAAAAGTCGACAAAAACATGATGACAAACATTGCCGGCATTTACGCCGTGGGTGATGTCACCGGCGGCTTGATGCTCGCGCATCGAGCGTCACAGCAGGGTAAAGTCGCCGCAGGGCACATCTGCAATACAGACACTGTTCCATATAACGAAAATCATATCCCGTCAGTTGTTTACAGCCACCCCCAAATCGCGCGTGTCGGAAATATCCAGGGAGGCGCGGACATCCAGGTTATAAAATCCGAATACAGCGCCAATATCATCGCCCGTATGGAATTAATAAACCATGGTTTCGTGAAGGCTTTTTTTCAGGATAATAAAATTATCGGTGCGACGGTTGCAGGCCATAATGCCGCCGAATTCATCGCGCCTCTGGCGCTGGCGGTATCCAATGAAATGACAAAAGACCACTTGCGCCAATGGGTAATTCCTCATCCCACGCTGAGCGAGATCTTCACTTCTCTGGCGAGCGATTGATTCGCTGGCGCTTTTTATCAACAAGGGTGAGTTCTTTGAGCAGTTGCCTGGTGCGCCACATTTTTTCTGCTGGAGATATTTTCAGCGCTTCAATTTCCGCGCATTTTTCGCTGACTGCCCTGCATTTATCTATCCATTCCGGTGAAGAAAAATCCAGCTTGCGCCTTTCTCTCAGCGGGTTTATTTCCACAATAGGCTCGTCTTTTACCTTCTGCGGTCTCGGTTTTTGTCGCCTTTCCGGTCTGGCGAGCTCATTTAAGAGCTGTTTCACCCTCCACCATTTTTCGTTCTCCGGAATTTTCTGCCCGTCAAGTTCGCAGCACTTTTCTAAAGCGGCGCGGCATTTTTCTTCCCACTCGCTCGAAAAAAAATCGATTGGCTCATTTTTCCCCGGCATCTTGATTACCCCCTCTTACACCTGTTGCCAGTTAAAAATATTCAGAGACGATCTTTCTCTGCCCGCCTGATATATACTAAGAATTATAAATCCAATCAAATAAAGATGCAAATAACATTTCCGTTTTCGCGAACGCGGGAACCATTACAAGCTGACTTCAATCATTTTTAATAATATGCTCTAACTCTAGCCCGTATTTTTCGGCTTTTTCCGGCTTAAGATATTCCCTGACATTTTGCGGATCCTGAACGAGGTCAAGCATTGTTTTATCCGGCATAAACATAAAGATTGCGCGGTTTTCTTCTTTTGCCCGGCGAAACCGCCAGCCATAAAGTTTTTTTAAAAGTTCTTTTTGCTTTTGATTAAGGCTGTAATAACCATTTATTTTCATGTGTCCGCGGTGATCAATTCTTTTTTCCTGCCAATGACAGGAAGCTATTTTAGAAAAAGCTTCAAGCGCCGCCTCTTCCAGGTTTGTTTCTCTCAATTTCGCTAATTGCGCCTTGTAAAGCGCGGGCAGATAGGTGACATCCTGAGCGGCATAAATGAGCTGCTCATCAGTCAATGGGCGGTTATCCCAGCGCGATCGCTGCATTTTTTTGTTTTTCTCGAGCTCAACGCCTACAAATTGCGCAATCATTTTTTCCAACGATAACTGCTTATATCCTAAAATAAGCGCCGCGCGGTGCGTGTCAAAAATATTTTCAAAATCAAAAGAATAATCTCTCTTGAGCAAACGGATATCATTATCCGCGGCATGCAGAATTTTTAGTTTTTTCCGGTCGCGAAACACCTTTGTGAAAAATGATAAATCGATATCACCCAGCGGATCAAAAATGTATGTTGTTTTTAACGCGTGAATCTGGATAAGGCACAGCTTTTCCTTGAAATAGCGGAAGGAATCATATTCCGTGTCAATGCTCAGAACATCTGCCCGGGTGATATCATCAACAGCACGCGCCAATTTTTGCGGCGTGTTCACCAAAATAATTTTTACATTCATATAAGGTTATCTAACTTAAATAATATTTTAATGCCATAAAAATGATGGCCGCAATTACAAAGATAATGATCGCCGCGTGATCAAGCGGTGTAATTTTCATTGTTGTCGCGGACGTCCGCTCTTCCCTGGCATAACCTCTCGCTTCCATCGCCAGTGCCAGCTCATCGGCACGGCGAAAAACAGCGAGTAAAACCGTAATAATTAAAGATAAAAATGATCTGACACGCGCCATTAACCCTGCCTTTTTTACATCATAGCACCGGGCTTTTTGCGCGTTTTCGATTTTTTCTTTTCGCAAAAGCAAAATGGGCATCAACCTTAAAGCCAGCATAATCATCACAGCAATATCGTCAACCGGCACGCGCAGATATTTCAGGGGTCGCAAAAAATATTTTACTGCCGCGATAAGCGCGGACGGCGCGGTGGTCATGGTCAGCAATACCGCGGCGGCAATCAGGCATAAAAAACGTAATACAACTATAAATCCTTCATGCGCGCCAGACATTGAAATCCCCGCAAATGAACTATTGCTGTCGCTAAATAGAGCATGCGCCAGAAAAATCAGGATGATAAAAATCAAAAGCGGCTTTACCGACTGCGCAAGAGAGCGGATGCTTATTTTACTGGCTAAAGCGGCCACTAGTAATGCCACGCCCAGAAAATAAACCTGTATCGGCGCGGACCAAAGAATAAAAACACTCAGGACAATAATAAATGCCAGCTTGACACGCGGATCAAGTTTATAAAGAAATGATTTACCAGTGATGAAAGTTCCCGCATGATACATAAACGATCCTCACTCCTTTTTTATGAGTTCTTCTATGTAATTTATCGCTTCTTCCATATTCACAATATCGGTGCGCGCGGGATAACCTTTTTCTTTTAACTTTATTAATAATTGCGTGACCTGAGGAAGGCGCAGGTTAATCTTTTGCAGAATTTCCACTTTCCCGAATATCACCTCCGGAGTGCCGTCAAGATAAAGTTTCCCTTCATTCATCACGATAATTCTTTCGGCAAGCGCGGCCTGCGCCATGTTATGTGTGACATGGATGATACCTACTCCTTCGCGATGCAACTTATCGATAATTTCCAAAATCATTCCCGCCGCCGCCGGATCCAAAAAAGCGGTTGGTTCGTCCAGCGCGATATAGCGCGGCCGCATGGCCAGAACTCCCGCAATCGCCACCAGCCTCTTCTCGCCTCCGGAAAGATTTTCAGTATTGCGCAAAGCAAGGTCGGCAATGCCGACTCTTTCCAGAGATTCATCCACCCGTTTTTTAATTTCTTTAGCAGGCAGGCAAAGATTTTCCGGCCCAAACGCTACGTCTTCCTCCACCGTCATGCCGACGATCTGGTCATCCGAATTTTGAAATATCATGCCGACAAGCGATCTGATTTGGGCATTGTTTCGCTCTTTTTTTGTATCCAGCCCATTTACCACAACTGAACCTTTTTCGGGCAACAATAAAGCATTCAAATGCCTTATCAGCGTTGTTTTGCCGCAACCATTTGGCCCGATCAGGGCGATATGCTCAGCGTCATTTATTTCGAGCGAAACACCACACAGCGCCTCAATCCCTCCGGGTTCATAGCGATAATAAACATCCTTCAAACTAAGCAATTCGAAAATCCTAAACTTTAATTCGGTTTTTTAATTTTACGCTTACTATGGCGGCAAGAATAATTTTGAGGATGTCACCGGGCAAAAAGGGCAAGACTCCAACGGTTGCCGCTTTTATCAAACTAAGTTTGGCCACAAAGGAAAGCTGGACAACGCCTATTGTATAGATAATTACCATGCCGATTGACATGGAAAAAACATACCATAATAATCCCGCGTCCTTCTTCCTGTTGGCGATAAAACCAATGACGAAAGCGCCGATAATAAACCCAATCAAATAACCGCCGGTAGGGCCGAAAAGAACACCTAATCCGGCCTTGCCGCCGGCAAAAACCGGTATGCCCACGACTCCCAGCATTATATAAATAAATTGGCTGGCCGCGCCCAGCGGGCCGCCCAATAATACCGCCGCGACATTAAGAAAAAATGTCTGCGCGGTGATGGGCACGGGCGGCAAGGGTATAATAATGAACGCTCCCGCCGCGGTAAGCGCGCCGAAAAGCGCCGCGTAAACGATTCCCCTAACTGAACCATTTTCTCTGGTCATATTTTTTATAATCCTTGTCAATAAATCAGGAAATTACTAAACGGAACGCAACTTAACCGAAAAAATTAGTTTATGCCATAAAAATGATGCAAATGAAAAGCGGCTTGCTGCCGCAAGGCACCAAGCCGCCAAAACCGAATAATTCAGATTTTAGTATTCAAATTTAACACCTGCCTTGAATGTCCTGCCGGGCATGGGGTAATAAAAATTAGGTCCTCCCCATTGTTCATAATCTAACCCGAATGATGAATATTTCTTATCCGTAATATTCTCGGCGCTAGCGAACAACGTCATATTCAACCTGCCAAAAGCCGGTTTGTATTGCGCGTAAACATCGAAAAGCGTGTAGGAATTCAGCTTCTCGGAGTTATTGTCAGAGTCGCCGGATAAATACGCCTTGCTTACATGGCGGATTTCAGGCTTCAAAGTTATATTATACGGCAAATAAATTTCCATGCCCGCGTTAACCAGATAATTGGGCACCATCGGTATCTCTTTATTCTTATTCGACCCGTTTTCATATGTCGCTTTATGATAAGTAACATTTCCATAAACCAAGAAATATTTTGGCCACAGGTAAGAAAGCGAAGCTTCCACGCCATCATGACGGGTTTTGCCGACATTTTGATTATATCCTGTCGGGAAAAAACCAACATACTCGATTTCGTCTTTCATATCGATCCGGTAAAGACTCAGTCCCAACTTCAGATTTTCCATCGGATAATACTCCGTACCCAATTCTATACTGGCTCCTTTTTCCTGTTCCAGCGTTGTGAGAAAGCCTCCGCCTGCCCCGTTGAAACCCGCAATTTCATCAAGGAAAGGAATCCGGTAAACTGTCGCGTATTTAACAAACGATCTTGATTTTTGTCCCCAAAGCCAGGTTAGCCCGGCTTCATAGGATTGTGAGGCATATGATTTTTCACTGTCGAAATTATTGCCGGGCACAAAGATATCATTTAATGTTCCTTCAATCTTCGTGCGCTCATACCGGTAACCGGCGCTGAAAATGAGGTTTTTCAGAATGCTGAATTCATCACGGACATAGTAGCCGATACCTTCTTTTTCCAAATCGGCTTCGCTATTTTTCGAATTTCTTGAACGGTCGGCGAAAAAAACTTTTTTGTACGGTTCTTTATAATAATCCACACCGACTATTAATTTATTTCCAAATCCTAATATTTTTTTATCAAGAACGTATTTTGGAGAAATGCCGTACGTATCAGCTTTTGTGTCCGCGAATGTAAACCATGCGGGCATATTAATTTGCAGGTCTTTTCTTCCGTAAAAGAAGTTCACCTCCGCCTGTCCAAACGAACCCAAGAAGGATTTTACGCCAACATTAACATTGGCGTATTTGTCGCGGCCGTCATCATCATTACTTGGACTTGCCCACCATCCTAAACCCGGCTGATATTGACGGCGATCCTGCTTCATCTGCTCTTTGGTCAGAGGTCCCGGCAGCTGATAATCCACGCGGTTAAAAGACGCGCCGAACGAAACATTGAACAAATCATGCGCCGCGTAGCCCACGTCAAAGCCGCCGCCCAACGCCTTATATTCGGAACGATCCCTATAACCATCAATGGCATTATTTTCACCGGTTACGGCATACGTCCATTTGCCTGTCGCGCCGGTTATGCCGACACGTTCGTTGTGCAGGCCGTAACTTCCGGCCATGGCGGATGCGCTGATAACAGGTTTACCCTCGCCTTTTTTTGTGATGACATTGATAACACCACCGATAGCGGCGTCGCCGTAAAGCACACTGCCCGGCCCGCGCACAACTTCAATTCTCTCGATGCTGTTTACAGACATTTGCAGCCAATTTATCGAGGACATGTCTGTCCGGTTTAACCGGCGGCCGTCCAGCATAATCAGTGTTTTGCCATACGGATTTTCTCCGCCGAAACCACGCATATCGATAAGCGACTGAGAGGCATTACCGCTGTATGTACGGAACTGAATGCTTTCGAGTTTTTCCAGCGCTTCCACCACTGTGGTCGCGCCGGATTTTTCAATTTCTTCAGCAGTAATAACTGTAACGTTGGCGGGCGCTTTGCGTATCTCCTGTGCGTCGCGTGTGGCAGTAACCACAATTTCCTGAAGCTTTACAGCAGGTTCTTCGTTTTTGTTTTCTGGGGATAATTTTTCTTGTGCTGATAACGGTGAGACTACAACAAGTGAACAAAACAGAATTAAAACTAAAATCTTTTTCATGGAACTTCTCCTTTCCCCCTCGGGATTAAAGTAAGTTAGGTTTGCCATAGAGTTTCCTGGCTTGCGGCAACCTACTTTTCACTCCTTCCCAACGCCAAAGCATCAGTGGACAAATGTGAATTTCGTTCCGCTTACAGTTGCGGGGCAGCGCCGGATTTTAACCGGCTTCCTTTATTGGCAACCTTTTCAGGTCAACAATGTCACTCTGGGCGATCCGTTTTGCGGATTTTCATCCACCAGAGTATCGACTTCGTAAACCTCCTTCATATTTCGCGCGGAAATAACTTCCGCAGGATTTCCTATAGCATAAATTTTTCCGCTGTAAAGCAAAATTATTTTATCCGCGTGCTGAGCGGCAAGATTTATATCATGAGTTACAAAAACAATTGTCAGGCCGTCATCACGGTTTAACTGCTTAAGCAAGTTTAAAAAGCGCAGTTGATGTTTCAAATCCAGAAATGCTGTGCTTTCATCTAAAAGCAATATTTCCGGTTTCTGCGCCAGCGCCCGGGCAATCAATACGCGCTGGCGTTCTCCGGCGCTTAACTCATTGAACCTGCGCCTCGCAAAGTCAAGGGTATCGGTTTTCTTCATTGCTTCATGAACAATTTTGTAATCTTCCTTGTTTTCAAAACGGTAATTACCCAGATGCGGAAACCTGCCCATAAGAACGATTTCCTCGACAAAAAATGGAAAAACAGCAGATGTCTCCTGCGGCACAATCGCTACCTTTCGCGCGATTTCTTTTCGCTTGTATTGCGAAATGTTTTTTTCCCCGACATATATTTCTCCACTATCCGGCAAGAGCGCTCTGTTGATTAATTTCAGAAGCGTTGTTTTACCTGACCCGTTCGGACCGATAATCGCCGTCATTTGTCTTTTATCCACGACGAAAGATACGTTTTCAATAACCTTTTTTTCGGCATAGCTAAAATTTATTTTTTGGGCACGAATTACCGACATGTTTATATGCCTTTCCTTTTCAGGAGAAAAACAAAGTACGGCGCTCCGCAAAGGGCGGTAATAACACCCACCGGCAGTTCCGCCGGCGCTAATATCACTCTGGCTATAGTATCGGCAAGAACCATAAAAGACGCGCCGAAAAGAGCGGATGCGGGTAACAGAAGGCGATGATCTGAGCCAAATATAAGGCGCATCATGTGCGGCACGATAATGCCGACAAAGCCGATAATACCCGCCATGGAGACAATTACGGCAATAACAAGTGAAGTAACAACAAGCAGCCATGTCTTGGTCTTTTCGACATTGACACCTAAATGACGAGCCGTTTCATCACCCTGTACCATCAAATTAAGTTTTCGTGCCTGCCCGTACAGGAGGATGAAAACAACTATCAGGCAAAACGCCGCCACGCCGATTTCCGGCAAAGAAGCGCGGGATAAATCGCCCATCAGCCAAAATGTGATGGAATGCAATTCAAGGCTGTCAACAATGGAAAGGAAAAAAAGAATAGCCGCGGCAAAAAAAGCATTGATGACAACGCCGGATAACAACAAGGTGTTATCCATCAGCACGCCCCTGGCCCCGCCGGCTACGATAAACAGCAGAAAGACCGTAAAGAGGGCTCCGCAAAAAGCCAGAAGAGGAACGCCCAGATAAAAAGATGCGGCGCCAATCACGATTCCGATAATCGCACCCAACGCGGAACCACCGGATATCCCTAAAATATAAGGATCAGCCAGGGAATTGCGCAAAAGCGCCTGAAAAACAACTCCGCCGATGGACAAAACCGCGCCGACAATACCGGCAAATAAAATCCGTGGCAGGCGCACGGAAAATATAATTAATTCTTCTTGTGAATCAAAAAATAGATTACCGCAAAGAGCTTTGCCTAATGAACGAAAAAGCACACCCAATTCGATATGGACACTGCCCAGCGAAATTGAAAACAGACATAACAAAATAAATATCAATAGCATGAAGGCGCTGACTTTCAGCACCCGCGATGAGGTTACCCGCTGATAAATAGTTTTTATTCCCCCCTATTTTGTTTTAACGTCGCGTGGCTTTTTGCTTCTTTTGCGTACGCTTTTCCGCTTAGCGCTGACGGTAGATTTTTTCCTTGCTGAAGTCTTCACTCCTTTGATGTCAGAAATCCACAAAGAATGGCGATGACGGGCGTAATCCAGACGCACCTTACCGGTAAATATGCCGCGCACCATCGGCCAGTTGGGCCTGAGCG
>DHGA01000059.1 GCA_002402545.1 Syntrophaceae bacterium UBA4810 | reverse complement strand
ACGTCTCGTCGTATTTTTCGTCATTCCGACGTAGGCCGGAATCCAGTCTGGATGCCGGATCAAGTCCGGCATGACCGTTGTCACCCGTGAATTCGCTGGGGGGTAGTTCGTTGATGAGTGATTCGTAATGCTTTGCAACCTCAAGGACTTCTTCAACGATCACTTCCGTATCCGGCCGGGGAATCAGAACATCTTTGTTTACTTCCAGTGTAAAAGACCAGAATTCCTTACGCCCGGTAATGTAGGCCACAGGTTCCCATTTAAGTCTGCGGTTAATGAGTTTTTTGAATTTGACAAGATGATTTTTAGTTATTGGCGATTCCGGATTTTTGAGAAATTCGAGGCGATCGCATTTAAGGCAAAAAGCCAGCAACACTTCCGCGTCGAGGCGGGCGGTTTCCATTCCCGCGGCTTCCAATTCGTGCGTTGCTTCATTTAAAATTTCCCGAACAATCATATCACCGCCCAATTACTCGTAATTACTAACAAGCATGCCCTTATCGTTCTATTAATAAATTAAATACTTTATAACATTAGTTGTTGCATGTATAGTCATCGGCACAAGAATAGTTTTGCTCTTGAAATATGTCCACGCGAGAAATAGACCAATAAAGACTATTACAATGTGCGCAGCCCATGAAACATCGCAATGCGAAAAGCTCCAACAGATGGATGTAATTAAAGCAGCCCAATATATGTTCATTTTTTTAATAAACGCTTGTAATAAAATTAAACGAATTAGCAACTCTTCAGCAATAGACGTCAATAATACCGCTGGTAACAAAATAAACTTTACGTTTAAATGTCTTGCCGTAATATTCGGCCATTTTATTACTACATAAATAATATATAGCGTGATAATAAAAAGCAGCACGGGAAGTGCTTTGTTGGTAAAAGATTTAAAATCTATTCCTATACTAGCCCATTGAACATTAAATGGACGCTTAATTATAATAAAAAATAAAATTAATATCATAACAGAAGGAATACACGTTACAGTGCCAAATACAATACCTGTCAGAAAAGGATATTGCGCATAAGAATGTAAAGGTAATAAGCCGTGAAGGATCCACGTATTAATAGCAAACAGCAACACATGATTTGGAATATATACTTTGTATGCCGCCAGCAAATCCCATTGGGAAGGTTGGATTGGAGACGCTTCAACCTTAGTATTTATACGATCTTTGAGAAGATAAATTAAAACTAGCAAAATAACAATAACAGCCGTTTTAAAGAATCCTTCTGACAAAAATAATGTCATATCTTGATGAATTTTATCCCACGCCATTTTTTATAGCCTTTAATAGAATTGAATAACGAAGGTTATCATACCACCGCACTAACTTAGCAATTTTTTATTGATATGTAATAATTAACTGAACTTCAAGATGTTTTTATTTTTTTGGAGCGGGGATAAATTAAGAGTTTTTACCCCTGTTTTTTCAGCGTTTCAGCCTGATGGTGCGAAGCCAGGGCGTCAATGACCGTGCCGATATTGCCATTGATAAAATTATCCAGATCATAGCGGGTGAGATTGATGCGATGGTCAGTTACGCGTCCCTGCGGAAAGTTATAAGTACGGATGCGTTCGGAGCGGTCGCCGGAGCCCACCTGGCTTTTGCGCGTCTGCGCCTGCTCCGCGTTTTGTTTTTGCACCATGGCATCCAGAAGTCTCGCCCGCAGAACCTTCATAGCCTTAACTTTGTTTTTGAGCTGTGATTTTTCATCCTGGCATGTAACGACTAAGCCTGTCGGTATGTGTGTGATGCGCACGGCGGAATCTGTAGTATTAACGCTCTGGCCGCCGTGTCCCGTGGAGCGGTAGACGTCAATGCGTAAATCGTTTGGGTCGATTTTTAATTCCACTTCTTCAGCCTCCGGCATTATCGCCACGGTGACAGCCGAAGTATGAATGCGCCCCTGCGCTTCGGTAACCGGAACGCGCTGAACACGATGGACGCCGCTTTCATATTTCAGGCGGCTGTAAGCTCCTTTGCCCTCGATTTGGGCGATTACTTCTTTATAGCCGCCGAGGCCGGAAGCGGAAGAAGAACTGACTACTTCCACGCGCCATCCCTGAGCTTCGGCATAACGCGCGTACATGCGGAATAAATCCGCGGCAAATAAACTGGCCTCATCCCCGCCGGTTCCCGCGCGTATTTCCAGAAAAACGTTTTTATCGTCATTGGGGTCTTTGGGCAGAAGAAGAATCTTTATTTTTTCTTCCAGATCGCTCTGCTCCTGCTGCAGTTGCGGCATCTCATCGCGGATCATCGCCTTTAGCTCATCGTCATTTTCCGCCAGAAGCCCTTTATATTCTTCGACGCGCGCTATTGTTTTTTCATAGCGGCGTATTGTATCCACTAATTCGGATAATTCGGAGTGCTCCCGCGCGTATTTCTGATAAAGCCCCTGTTTGGATACCACCTGCGGGTCGCTCAAAAGCCCTTCCAGCTCACGGTAGCGGATTTCAATATCACGCAGTTTGTCGAGAATAACATCCATAATCTATATTAAAATAAAGTTTGTTGTTGATGAAAATGATTAACGGCACGCGCCGGGTACGGCGAATTTATAAAGGGCAGCTACAAATGGAAAGTACGATAAAATGGTCTTATCATAAAATTTTATAAAAAATGTTCCTGATCTCGTAAAAACGCGGATTATTTTTTCTTCTTATCTTTAGCGGCTTTTTGCTTTTCTTCCTGTGCCTCGTATTTTTTCTTGAATCTTTCCACGCGTCCGGCCGTATCGACAATCTTCTGCTTGCCGGTCATGAAGGGGTGACAGTTGGAACAAATTTCGATTTTTATGTCTTTCCTGGTTGACCGTGTTTCGATCACATTGCCGCAAACACAGGTTATTGTTGTTTTTTTGTAATCCGGGTGAATGCCTTCTTTCATTTTAGCCTTTTCCTCCTTGGCTCCTACCTATAAATAATTATTACGATATTTCGTATATTGCAAAGCAGATGCGCTCTCTACAATATATAAAACAAAAATTCAAGTGAATATTTGACCTCTAGGAATTCATGGAATCCAGAAATTCCTGATTAGTTTCCGTCTTTTTTATCTTGCCGATGATGAATTCCATGGCGTCAACCGGGTTCATTTCCTGCAAGAGGCGGCGCAGTATCCATACGCGGTTGAGATTGTTTTTGGGAATAAGCAATTCTTCTTTTCTGGTTCCGGAACGTATCAGGTCAAAGGCGGGGAAAATTCTGCGATCAGCAATACGCCGGTCCAGATGCAATTCCATGTTGCCGGTTCCCTTGAATTCTTCGAAAATAACTTCATCCATACGGCTGCCGGTGTCGATAAGCGCCGTGGAAATAATCGTCAGCGAGCCGCCGTTTTCAATATTGCGCGCCGCGCCGAAGAAACGCTTGGGTTTGTGCAGTGCGTTGGAATCCACGCCGCCGGACAGAACTTTGCCGGAAGGCGGCACAACGGTATTATAGGCGCGCGCCAGACGGGTGATGGAGTCGAGCAAAATAACCACATCCTTTTTGTGTTCCACCAGGCGCTTGGCTTTTTCAATGACCATTTCCGCCACCTGCACGTGACGCGTGGCCGGTTCATCGAAAGTGGAAGAAACCACTTCTCCCGCGACGCTGCGCTGCATGTCGGTTACTTCTTCGGGACGTTCGTCAATCAGCAAAACCATCAGAATGACTTCTTTGTGATTAGCGGTAATGCTATGCGCGATATCCTGCAGGAGTACTGTTTTACCGGCGCGCGGCGGAGAAACAATCAGCGCGCGCTGTCCTTTGCCGATGGGAGCGAATAAATCCAGTGTTCGCGTGGAAAAATTTTCCGGATCAAATTCGAGATTTAGTTTTTCCTGGGGATAAAGGGGAGTCAGGTTGTCAAAAAGTATTTTGTCGCGTGCTGACTCCGGGCTTTCAAAATTAACTTCATCTACTTTCAGCAGAGCAAAATATTTTTCACCTTCTTTAGGTGGACGAACTTCGCCGGCTATCGTGTCGCCGGTTCTCAGATTAAAACGCCGTATTTGCGAGGGGGAGATATAAATATCGTCCGGGCTGGGCAGATAATTATAATCTACCGCGCGCAAAAAACCGAACCCATCAGGAAGAATTTCCAGTACGCCGGAGCCGGAAATAACGCCGTTTTGTTCCGCCTGTGTCTGTAAAATGGCGAAAATCAGATCCTGACGGCGCAGGCCGCTGGCATCCGGAACTTCAAGTTCCCGCGCCAGGTTGTTCAATTCACTGATGGGTAATCTTTTAATGTCTTCAATGTTCATAAAATACTTCCTTGCTTTATATTATTGATGGGAAATTGCTATTATTGAGATATGATGTATTCACTTTTACCGCGGTATTGTTCCGGAAATAGATATAGGTATTTACGCGCTCTTAACTGCTTAGGATTAATAAACGTTAGGTTGTTTTTTGAATATGTGAAACTCTCCACGAAAGAAAGGGCTTAAAAAACCCCTTAACGAACTGGAAATACGTTATATTAATCCGTATTGGCTGTCAAGAATATTTTAACGGCGTGAAAAAGGAATTATTAATCAAAGGCTTCCGGGCGAAATACAAATATTTTCTTGCATCTGGCGGGACACTAAACTAAATGATATGTAATAGATATTTATCACAGGAAGGACTTTATGGGAGAAGGGGACAAAAAAGAAAAAAAGGAAGAAGTTTATCTGGAAGTTACCATTGAAGATTTAACGTCTGAACTGCGTGAAGCGTGCGCGCGGGCCGGATGGAGCACCCTCACGCCGGTGCAGGCAAAAGCAATTCCGTATCTTCTGGCCGGTCGCGATGTGATGGTTCAGTCGCGCACTGGCAGCGGCAAGACCGGTGCTTACCTTTTGCCGATTATGGAAAAAATAGACTGGCAAAAGAAAGTCACGCAGGCGCTTGTGCTGGTTCCCACGCGCGAGCTCGCCCTGCAGGTATCCCAAGAGGCCCAGAGGCTGGCTCAGGGGACACAACTGAACACGGCGGTGGTTTACGGCGGCGTCGGTTACGGCGCGCAGCTGGATGCTTTTCGACGCGGCGCGCAGCTTGTTGTGGGCACGCCGGGAAGAATTCTCGATCATCTGCTCAAAAACAATCTTTCCCTGGATAATTTACAGATATTGATTTTTGACGAAGCCGATCGGATGCTTTCGATGGGGTTTTATCCCGATATGGTAAAAATCAGCAAATATCTGCCCGCGCACGCAATATTAAGCAGCATGTTTTCCGCCACTTTCCCGCCGCAGGTAATACGCTTGGCGGAACAATTTCTGCGCGCGCCGCAGCTTTTGAGCCTCAGCGGCAGCCAGGTGCATATCGCTGAAATCGAGCATGCTTATTATGTTGTGCCGGGAATGCGCAAGGATCGTTCACTGGTGCGTATCATTGAAATTGAAAATCCCGCCTCGGCGATTATTTTCTGTAATACCAAAGATACAGTGCACTATCTTTCCGTTGTTTTGAAACGTTTTGGTTATGACGCGGATGAACTCAGCTCCGATCTGGCCCAGAGCATGCGTGAAAAAGTCATGGCGCGCGTGCGACGTGGCGCGCTGCGCTTTCTGGTCGCCACGGATGTGGCTGCGCGCGGCATTGATATCCCGGATTTATCACATGTTATCCAGTATGAGCCGCCGGAAGACCCGGAAGCTTATATTCACCGCGCCGGAAGAACCGGACGTATGGGTTCCGGCGGCGTAGCCATTTCTGTGGTCGCGGAAATGGAAAAATTCAAATTACAAAGTATTGCCCGTTATTACAACATTAACATGCAGGAACGTCCCCTGCCGGATGATGAGGAGCTGGAAAGGGTTGTCGCCCAAAGAATAACCGCTCTTCTGGAAGCTCGCCTGCGTGCTCGCGATAATCTGCAGATTGAAAGAATGCGCCGTTTCGCGCAGTTGGCTAAAAGCCTGTCGCAGACGGAAGATCAACTGGCGCTGATTACCATGCTGCTGGACGATTATTATCAGCAGTCACTGCACGCGCCGCCCGAACAGCCCGCGGCGGAAGAAGCGCCCGCGGCCGCGGCAAAGCAAAAAGCAACGAACAGAAGGCCTCGGCCCAGGAATCAAAAAAACAGGAAGGAATGAAATTATGAAAAATAAAATTCCCTGTGCGACTAAAAACATAAGTTTTATTGTTTGCTTAATTTCATTATTTTTGTTTGGGTCGTGCGTGACAACACCAAAAGAGTTTACGCCGTCAAGAGCCGCGAAAATCGCGGTTGTTCTGGGCGCCGGCGCGTCGAAGGGTTTTGCGCATATCGGAGTGCTGAAAGTCCTGGAATCGCACAAAGTTCCCGTGCACATTGTAGTGGGTACAAGTGTTGGGTCTTTTGTCGGCAGTTTGTACGCTTACGGTTACAGCCCCTATGAGCTGCAGACGATTGCTTTGGGAATTCAAAAAAACGATATTGCCGACTATATTATTCCCGATAACGGTTTTATCAAAGGGGAAAAACTGGAGAATTTTGTCAACCTCCGGGTAAAATACACGCCGATGGAAAAATTCAAAATTCCTTTTTATGCTGTGGCCACGAACATTCAAAACGGCGAGGAGATGATTTTCGGGCGCGGCAACCCCGGAAAAGCCGTGCGCGCCAGTTGTTCTCTTCCCGGAATTTTTAATCCGGTACTGATCGGCGATAAATATTATGTGGATGGCGGAGTAGTAAATCCGCTGGCGGCGGATGTGGCGCGCCGGTTTGGCGCTGATGTTGTCATCGCCGTGGATATTTCTTCAAGCGTGGAGACGGCTCCGCCGAAAGCCACGGTCGATACAATCATGCAGGCGGTGGATATTATGTATAACAAGATGGCTTCGCTGAATCTGAAGCACAGCGATATAGTAATAAGGCCGAAAGTCGGGCATATTGGTTCCAGCGATTTTTCCAAAAGGCATGAAGCTATTATGGAAGGCGAAAAGGCTGCCACGGAAGCCATGCCGGCAATTAATCAAATTATGGAAAAATTGCGCCGGGAAGGAAGGTTGCCTCATTAAATTGCCCGGTGCCAAAAAAGATATGGGCGCGCTCAAAATCCGTTTTTGTGGAAAAAGCAGGCTAAATAAATAGGCGCCCGAGCCCGCCGCCGTCCAAATTAGCCTTGACAAACAAAGATGACTATGATTTACGCATGACCCTATAAATTAAAGGGGTTTTACTCATGAAAAAGACGCTGACCAATAAATCGAATCTTAAACGAAAAAGAACCCACGGGTTTCTTGTCCGTATGGCGTCTAAATCGGGACGGCAGGTGCTTAATCGCCGCAGAGCCAAGGGAAGAAAACGTTTAGCAGTCTAAATCAGCAATTTAAAGCTTTTATAAGAGTGGCCGGTCGGTATGCATGAAAGAACAATCTTACCGGAAAGAGGAAAGGGTAACCAGTTCGAGTAGATACAAGGCCATTTACCAGCAGGGGGTTTGGAGAAGCTCAAAAAATTTTACGTCTGTTATATATGAAAACACCCAGGGAATAAAAAGACTCGGGATCACGGTATCCAAAAAGGCGGGCAACGCCGTAAGAAGAAACAGAATCAAACGACTGCTCAGAGAATTTTTTCGCCTGAACAAAGATTTATTTCCCGCGGGATGCGACGTTATTTTGATAGCCAAAAAAAATATTCCTCCCCTTACATATCGCGAAACATGCGAAGAACTGACGCGACTCTTCGAGCGGAAAGCAAAAGCGTAATTTATGTTCAGAAAAAATTTGATAAAGATACTTGTTTCCATTATTCGTTTATATCAAATCATTTTTCCTTCAATCTTTTACGCTCAGTGCTGTCGTTTTTATCCAACGTGTTCCGAATATGCCATTTCAGCGATTAAGTTGCATGGGCCAGCGAAAGGTTCATTTATGGGCATAAAAAGGATTCTGCGCTGCCATCCTTTCCATCCGGGCGGATACGATCCAGTAAAATAATAAAAAACAGGGAGGTTCTCCATGGATAAAAGGACATTACTTGCCATAGTCCTGTCACTTGCTGTGCTTTTGACATATCAGATGTTTTTTGTAAAACATCCGCCACCCCGGCAGGTTCCCGCCGGAACGGATACCGTAAGCGAAGCGTTTGTTCAGCAGACGGCCCCGCAAAAAATAACCGTCGCGAAAAGACCCGTTGCCAGACAACATTTGCCGGCTAAAGATATTAAAGTAGAAACGCCTCTTTACACCGCGGTTTTTTCGACCAAGGGCGCGTCTCTTAAATCATTTAAGCTGAAAAATTATCAGCAGGATTGCGTAAAATGCGCGGATGATATTTATCCGGTAATTAAAAAAATATTTTTTGGTTCCAAAGATAACGAAAAACCAAAAAGTGACGAGCCGGTGGAACTGGTAAGCATCGCGGAAGAAATGCCGTATCCGCTATCTGTGACTTTTTCCGAATCCAGCCTGGATGTTCCCGCGAGCGCCATGTTTGAGGCTGACGTTGCTTCACTGGATCTGCAAAACGCCAAAGAAAAGAAGCGTCTCGTTTTTTCCGGAATTTATGAAGGCGCGATTAAAGTGGAAAAGACCTTTATCTTTGATCCGGAAAAATACTCAATCGAACTTGATGTCAAGATGTATAATCTGACCGGCGCTCCACTCGTTCAGATTCCCAAACTCAGCTGGCACCAATCCATTGATCCGCATAAAGATTTTGGCCGGTATGATAAAGAAGGCCCGGTAATTTCCGAGGCGGGCAGTATTGAACGCCTTGAAGTAAAAAAACTGGATAAAGAAAAAATTATCGGTCCGAATGTTTTGTGGGGCGGTTTTGAAAGCAAATATTTTATCGCGTCATTTATTCCTGAAAACCCGTCTTTGACCAGTTCGGTTGTGAACCGCGGCGTGGATAACCTGGTTTCCGTCGCCATTACGGGGCAAAAAGAAATAATTCCCGCGGGGCAAAGCGCCGTTGTCGGATATTCCTTATACCTAGGCCCCAAAGAGCACAACATGCTCAAAGAGATGGGAGTCGGACTGGAAAGAGCGATTGATTTTGGCATATTCAAATGGCTGGCCATTCCTTTTTTGATGTTTCTTAATTTTCTTTACTCCTTTGTTCAAAACTATGGCATCGCCATTATCGTGATGACCATTTTGATTAAAGCAGTTTTCTGGCCGCTGGGCAATATCAGCTACAAGTCAATGAAGGAGATGCAGAAAGTTCAGCCCCAAATAAATGAACTGAAAAAGAAATACAAAAACGATCAGTCAAAAATCGGCCAGGAAACGATGGCGCTTTACCGCGCGCACAAAATAAATCCGTTAAGCGGCTGCCTGCCGATACTGATTCAGCTTCCGGTGTTTATCGGACTTTTCAACGCGCTTTTGTACGCCATTGAGTTACGTCACTCGCCGCTGTTTTTCTGGATTCAGGATTTGTCGGCTAAGGACCCTTATTATATTACTCCCGTTCTGATGGGAATATCGCAGTTTATCCAGCAGAAGATGACGCCGACCATGGGTGATCCCATGATGGCCAAGATGATGATGTTTATGCCGGTTGTATTGACTATTTTCTTTTTAAATTTCCCCTCGGGATTAGTTATTTACTGGCTGTTCAACAATATTTTAAGTATCGGGCAGCAGTTTTACATCAATAAAAAACTTGCTAATTGACGTAGGCAAAAGAGGTTATAGAAGATGAACGCGAAAACAGTAGAAATAGAAGGTAAATCAATTGACGAAGCTATAGAAAAGGCTTGCCGTGAATTTGGCGTGACCCGTGAAAAATTAAATATTGAAATAATTTCCGAGGAATCAGGCGGTTTTTTAGGGATGCTTTCCAAAAAAGCGAAGATAAAAGCATCTCTGCTTTCTTGGGATGTGGAGTTTGCCCTTAACGACGCGCCGGAAGAATTTAGAGAAGAAGTAAAGCGTGAGGCGAGAAAAGAAAACAAAGAAAAAAAAGAGATAAGGCACGAAACCAAAGAAATAAAAAAGGAAGCAAGAAAGGAATCCGCGCCCAAAATTGAAAAAATACCACGGCAACCGAGGCCTGTCGAGCAGAATCAGGAGCCCACAGAGACGGGCGCTAGAGCCAAGGAGCTTTTGGAAGGCATGCTACAGAGAATGTCCGTGCAATGCAAAGTGAGTGTCAGCGAAACTCACGATAAAATTATCCTGAATATCGAAGGTGGCGAAAGCGGTCTGCTTATCGGAAAACGCGGCCAGAATCTTGACGCGCTGCAATACATACTGAATAAATCCATCAACAGAGCCGATAACGGCAGAAAAATTATCATGGTGGATTCAGAGGAATACCGCAGAAGAAGGGAAGAATCGCTTTTGGAGCTGGCGGAAAAAGTAAGGCAGAAAGTCAAGAAGACGCGCAAGCCCGTATCCCTGGGGCATATGAGCGCGCATGATCGGCGCATTATTCATCTGGCCCTGCAGGAAGACACAACGCTCACGACAAAAAGCCGCGGCGAAGGCGAGTACAGAAAAATCGTCGTTATCCCAGCGAGAAAAGGTAAAGCGTTCAATAACAGTCAGCAAAATAACGGGTAAAAATATTTACCTGTCAATTCATTAAGGGGAAGTGACTTATCGTGCTTCGCCAGGACACCATAGCGGCTATTGCCACGCCTGTCGCCACCGGAGGAATCGGAATAATCCGTATCAGCGGTCCTCAGGCGCTGGAGATTGCCCGCTTAATTTTTAAACCCAGTAAAACTAATTGTCCGTGGGAAAGTCACGTCCTGTATCACGGCGACATTGTTTCCGCGGACGGAAAAAACACGCTGGATGAAGTGCTGATTTCCTTTATGCGTGGGCCAAGCTCCTTTACCGGTGAAGACGTTATCGAAATAAACTGCCACGGCAGTTTTGTCATCATGCAGAAAATTCTTTCCGAACTGGTGAGCTTGGGCTGTTGCCTGGCCGGACCCGGCGAATTTTCTCAGCGAGCTTTTTTTAATAATAAACTGGATTTGTCTCAGGCGGAAGCGCTGGCCGCGATGGTCGCCGCTCCGACGCCGCAGGCGTTTTCTCTGGGGCTCGCGCAATTAAAAGGAAACTTAAGCGCCGAAATTGAAAAAGCAAGAAGCCTTTTGATTGAAGCGCTCGCTTCGCTGGAAGCGTCTATCGATTTTATGGAAGACGTATCTGCGGAAGAATCACCCGCCCCGACGCAGCAGATTGATGAAGCGAAGAAAAGCATAGAGAAACTTCTTGCTACATACCATGAGGCAAAAATAAT
The DNA here is from genome assembly GCA_002402545.1 of Syntrophaceae bacterium UBA4810. GTDB lineage: Bacteria > Desulfobacterota > Syntrophia > Syntrophales > Smithellaceae > UBA4810. The sequence continues at coordinate 4,450 of DHGA01000059.1, read as the reverse complement.
CACTCAGGGTTTGAATGTTGTGATTACCGGCAAGCCCAACGTGGGTAAATCCAGCCTGCTCAACGCGCTCACGGGCAAGAAAAAAGCGATTGTCACCGACATACCGGGAACTACGCGCGATTTGATTGTTGATGAAATTGTTGTTCACGGCACGGTTTTAAATCTGATGGACACCGCGGGAATACGCCAGCCAAAGGACGCCATCGAAAAAGAAGGAATAAGCCTGGTATGGGAAAACCTGGCCAATGCCGATATTGTGCTTATTCTTTTGGACGGCAGTACCCCGCTTTCACCTGAAGACGAAGAGATTATATCGAGAAATAAAAACGCAAATACGGTAATCGCCATCAATAAAAGCGATGTGCCTGGTGCCTGGGATGTAAAGAAAATTGCTCAGCTGATTGCGCCGGAGAAAAAAATTATTAAGATTTCCGCCAAGTTCGGCGTGGGGCTCGCGGAATTAAAAAAGGCGGTTATTGATTCCTGTGGCGCGCATTTCAGGCCAGATACTGGCGAGGTGATGATTACGAATCTGCGCCACAAGTTGTCACTCGAAAAAGCGCAAAAGAATATCGTGGCGGCAAAAGAGGCGATAGCGCGCGGTGAATCTCCGGAAATCACCGCTTTTGAACTGCGTGAGGCGGTGGATAATTTCGATGAGATTACCGGCAAAAAAATTAACGATGAAGTCCTGGATAAGATTTTTTCCGGGTTTTGTATCGGGAAATGAGTTGCTGAAAATTTTTTTCGTAAATATTGGAAGGTTAACTTTGTTATAGGGTGCACACAAGATGGATTATTTTATCATTTGTATGGTGGCCTTGTTTGTATCGTCACTCACATTGTTTTCCGGTTTCGGGTTGGGTACTTTGCTCATGCCGGCTTATGCCTTGTTTTTTCCTTTGCCTGTGGCGATTGCTGCCACGGCCGTGGTGCATCTGGCCAATAACATTTTTAAGGCAGCGCTGGTCGGAAGAGAAGCGGATTGGCGGGTAGTCGTTAAATTTGCTGTGCCCGCAGCAATTGCGGCGATGCTCGGCGCGTTTTTACTGAATTTTCTTACTGAAATTGAGCCATTGGCTTCTTACCATTTGGGCGAAACGGAATACGAAATCCATTTCGTCCGGTTTGTCGTCGGCGTGCTGATTATCGGTTTTGCTTTTTGGGATCTTCTGCCCGGGCTCCGCAATATTGCTTTTAACCGCAAATATTTGCCTCTAGGCGGCCTGCTGTCGGGATTTTTCGGCGGCCTGTCCGGTCTCCAGGGCGCGCTACGCTCAGCCTTTTTGATAAAAGCAGGTTTGTCGAAAGAAACTTTTATCGGTACAGGCACGATGGCGGCGGTTATTGTGGACGCGGCGCGGTTATTGGTTTACGGGCTGAGTTTTTACACGATGGAATTTCAGCAATTGGAGGCGATGAGCGGCATAATTATCGCTGCGGTTATTGCCGCGTTTATCGGCTCTTTTATCGGAGCGCGATTGATAAAAAAAATTACGATGCAGGCGATTCAAATGATTGTGGGAGTAATGCTGATTTTGGTCGGTGCGGGTATGGCTGCCGGATTATATTAGTTAACGGAAAAAAATAACGATGAAGTTCCGGATAAGATTTTTACCGGGTTTTGTGTCGGGAAATGACCTAAGTAAATTTTATTTACGCCAAAACGCCGGTATCAAAAAAACGATAATCGTGTAAATTTCCAGTCGTCCCAGAAGCATGCCAAAACTCAGAATCCATTTGCCCGCGGCGGGAACTGAAGCAAAATTATCCATCGGCCCCACGCTGCCGAGACCGGGCCCCACGTTGCTCATGCAAGTCACCATCGCGGTAAGCGCGGTAATCATGTCCAATCCCATGGCGGCCAGAATAATCACACCCACAATATAAATCCCCATAAAGAGAAGAAAGAACCCCCAGATGCTGCGCATAATTGTCTGTGAAACAGGCACGCCGCCCAGTTTGACCATGGTTGTTGCATGCGGGTGTATAATGCGGAAGATTTCCAGGTAGCTGTGCTTGATCAGCAAAATAATGCGCATAATCTTGATGCCCCCGCTGGTTGATCCGGCCATGCCGCCCAGGAACATACTGATAAACAAAATCACCTGAGAAAGGGCGGGCCATTTTTCAAAATCCGCCGTGGCAAATCCTGTTGTGGTGATCATGGAAACAACCTGGAACGATGCGTAGCGCAGCGCGTCCAGTACCTTAGGATAAATAGAGCCGTAAACGTCGGTGAAGACCAGAAAAATAAAAGCGACGACGATGCATAAGTAAACGCGAAATTCCGGATCAAGAAAAAATCTTTTGATGTTTCCATGCAGCAGTTTGTAATGAAGCGAAAAGTTAATTCCCCCCAGAAACATGAAAATCAAAATGACGATATCGATATAGGCGCTTTGGTAATGCCCCACGCTGGCGTTTTTGGGAGAAAAGCCGCCCGTAGGCAATGTGGCGAAAGCGTGGCAGAGTGCGTCGTAGGGAGACATTTTTCCAATGAGTAGCAGCAGGATCTGAAAAAGCGTCAGAAAGATGTAAATTTTCCACAGCGCTTTGGCTGTTTCGGCAATCCGGGGAGTTAGTTTATCTACCACTGGGCCGGGTGCTTCCGCTTTGTATAATTGCATGCCTCCGATACCGAGAAACGGCAGGATGGCGATGGCTAAAATAATGATACCCCCGCCTCCCATCCATTGGGTCTGGGCGCGCCACAGGAGAATCCCCCGCGGCAGAGCTTCAATGTTTTGCAGAATACTCGCGCCGGTTGTTGTGAAACCGGACATGGATTCAAAATACGCGTTGGTGAAATCAGGTATAGCACCGGAGATAAGATACGGCATGGTTGCTATCAGCCCGGCAATAATCCACCCCAGTGTAACAATAACCATCCCATCGCGGTGGCTAAGGTGTAAGTCCTGACGGCGGCGGGTGATAAGAAAAACACAGCCACCCAAAACACAGGTAACCGCGATGGAAATCAAAAATGCCGGGGCGCTGCCATCGTTGTAATAGAGCGATGCAATCAGGGGGAGGCACATCGATGCTCCCAGGCAAAAGACCAAAACAGCTGTCAGATGGGCAATAAGGCGGGCGTTCATCAGAAGTACTCCAGTTTCACGGTTAAGAGGCACTCCAACTGGTTGCAAACGTCCTGCAGAGCGAAAATTATCAGGCGGTCATGTGCCCGTACAATGGTGTCGCCGCGGGGGATGATGATTTCACCGTTACGCACTATCGCGCCTAGAATCGCGCCGGCGGGAAATTTTACTTCTGAAAGTGGAGTATTGACAATGTCCGAGGTTTCCATCGCTTCTGCTTCAATAGCTTCAGCCTGTTCTTCCCGCAAGGGGGATACGGAAATAATTCTTCCGTGGCGCAGATACTGAAGAATCGCGCGCACCGCCGACATGCGGGGATTGATAACCGTGTCCAGACCGATAACAGAGACGATGTGCATATAGCTGAGTTTGCTGACGCGGGTGATGGTGCGTTTTGTTCCCAACTCCTTGGCCAATAGAGAGATGAGGACGTTGCTTTCCTCATCGCCTGTTAGGGCGATAAGCAAATCCATGTCTCCCGCGTTTTCTTCCCTGAGCAGGTCACGGTCGGCTGCATCTCCCTTGATGACAGTGACATGATTTAAAAAAGTGGAGGCATTTTTGCATTTGTCTCCGTCGGGATCAATGATGCGGACATTCAGGCGCCGGCTATCCAATGCTTTGGCCAAGGCCATGCCCGTGCTGCCCGCTCCGACAATGATAATGTTTTTTATCGGCTTGGTCGGCAAGCCCAGCAGTTTAAGAGTTGCGTTAATATCGTTCTTTTTTACAAAGATATAGATAATATCCAGCGGCTCAATGGTATCTGCACCGCTGGGGATAAGAATCTTGTGGCCCCGGACAATCGCGACGACCAATAAATTTTCTTTGGAAATCGCCGGGCCGCCTAGTCTTTTACCCGCAAGGGGCGAATCGTGGTTGATTAAAAATCCGATCAGTTTCATCTCGCCGTCAAGGAAATCAATAACCTCGGAAGCGCCAGGAATCTCCATGATACTAAGAATTGTTTTGACCATCATCTCCTGGGTGTTGATGATTAAATCTACGCCCAGCATATCTTTGCTGAACAACGATTTCTCCTCTACGTATTCCTGATTGCGCACGCGGGCAATTTTAATCATGTGACGGTTAAGATTGCGTGCCAAAAGACAGGCGATGAGATTTACTTCGTCGCTATCAGTTGCGGCGCACAGAAGTTCCGCTTCTTCAATCCCCGCGCGTCTCAGCATCCGGGGGCTGGTTCCGGAGCCCAGAAGCGCCTGGATATCAAGATCTTCGCTGATGCGCCGTATTTTCGCCTGGTCTTTATCGATTAAAACGACATCTTTTTTTTCGTCGGAAAGTTTCTTGGCGATGTGGTAGCCCACTTCTCCGGCGCCGATGATGAT
>DHGA01000070.1:27196-41770 GCA_002402545.1 Syntrophaceae bacterium UBA4810 | reverse complement strand
AGCTCAGCTGGTAGAGCAACTGACTCTTAATCAGTAGGTTGTCGGTTCGATCCCGACAGGGCTCACCAAATAAAACAAGGGGTTAGGCAATTACAGCTTAACCCCTTGCTCTTTTAATGCTACCCTATTGATACCCTATGGTATGATTTATCGTGATCTCTGGTGAGGTTTGAACAATGCTATACCTCACCAGGCTTTTGTCTCACACCAGTACCATCACAAAGTTCAGGGTTGGTTTTCAGCATGTCGAGTGGCATTTCAAGATGCTCGCGATTACGGGCATACACAAACCTCTCTGCCCATATGACCTGCAATGAATTAATAAAGTCAACGTTCTCTGGTTTCATACGTATCGCTTTGTTATTCGTTATTGCATATGAATAGACCTCTGCCAACTCCGGTGTGCGGAGTGCGGCGGTAGCTATCTTCGGACACATCATGTGAAACGTTAGTTTAGGGGAAACTGGTGTGTAAATTTCTATGCCGTCATTTTTCAATCCAAGATTCCCTCGCGGGCCTCTGTCAATCATGTTGTGTCGTGATACCGGATTGTCGCCAATCACGTAGGAAATTTCGGTTGGTGCTTCGCACAAAACCCATACCTTTTCTTGCAGGAGCCTTGCGAAATCGGGAACGTCTCGAAGAAGGTGTATAGAACTTGCTTTGGAGTCCTCAGTGCCATATTCCACAATGGGTTTGGGGTCACCTTCAATTACTATCTCTTTTCCCCATTTATGGACAATCAATTCTCTAAAGCTATCCATGTCTTTTCGAGTCACCGGAGTCCGCAGCATTTGGGCAGCTATGCAGTAAGATAGCCAAACAAAGTCTTCGCCAGTTCGAGGTAGCTTGGCTGTTTCGATCACATTTCTAATGATTACTGCTGCCTTTGAATCTAGTTTTTCCATTACGTGTTCGAAATCATAGCTTCCGGCTTCTCCTTTGCATTCGTAGAACATGTTTTCATGAGCCACATCGTTCACGGAGGCTTGGAAAACAGACGTATTCCGCTTGTCGAGCACCCAGAGCTTCGCCTTAAGCTTTTTTCCGACAGCAAAGTTTCGTAGAAGAAACTGCGGCACGTAATGTTGCTTTTTCGTTTTCGTCATCTAGTGCTTATACCTTCCGTCTCAATTAATGAGATATATGGACATTTATTGATGAGCGCTCATGTTCAAACCTTTGTATATTACGGATTGCTATTTGTAATGTAGCATAAAAACTCTAGAATGAAGAAACAAGAATTACAGGAAGAAGCAAATACGACACACACCTACAATTCAACAACCATGGTGAATAAAATATTTTGAGGATTTGCTATGTAAGTTTTAAAGAGAAAGGTTTTTGAGTTCATAGTTTATAACGTTTTTTCCTTTTTGGTTTTATGTAATGAGGATAGAGAGGAGAGCAGCATTCGCTATATGTTCTCGTAGCTACTAATATCTAAAAATATCCTTTTGCAAAGTAGCAGGCATTGAAATGTTACTCTTGTTTTGACTGAGTCTATTAATAGCAATAATAGTATATAGAATTGCCGATTTGACGATCAACAATAATTCCTGTATTTGCTCAATAATCTCTTCTTCCTTTATCTCAAAGTCCTTGTATTCTGGATCATAACCAATGCCAACATTTATATTTAAAAATGAATGGGTTATCCTGTTACGAATTTGATTTAATTTATAGTATTGACCATTTGTTTTAAAATCTAATGCCAAACTACATAAGGCAAGCAATTGGTAATCCTTGTTTTTTTTGATCACTTGCTTAAATTCATCAGTAGTCAACCAGTCAAAATATATATTTATGTCACTTTCCCTAAGTTCTTGCTCTGAGAAATAATATTTTACAAAATGAGCAAGTTTGTCTAGGCAGTTATATAGTGTTGAAAAGGTAGATTTCAATAACCCATATTTTAAGCAATGACGAGTATAGTCTAAAGTGGAAATATAGTTAATTTGTGCATCAATTTTTTTATAATTTTCGTTTAATGCTTCAAAATAATTATATCGTGCGGTTGTATAATCTTCCAATATTTGATTGAAAGCTTGAAAAGTAAGATATGTTTTTTTGCTCATACTGATCGTTTTTTTAAATTTTTCAGAAGATATTTCTTCTTGCAAATTTGGAAATAAGTTATCTGTCAGACTATCTTTGTCATAATAGTATCCAAAGTCATAATTGAGATACAAATTGTTAGTCAAAACAAATTTCTCGTATTTATTTATTGTTGAAGGTGGATTTACTTCAACTGGAGCAGTATTTATTTTACTAAAATAATTCTCAATACCTGTAAGCGTATTCTTGAAATATGCCAAGGCTGGCGTTCCGCCAACTTCAGCTAGTTGATTGTCATTAAGAGCTTTCTTTAGCAAATGATAACATTTGTTTAGCAATAATAGTGATTGTTGCGGAGCAAGGCGAATATAGTATCCTAAGGCAATTGCCTTATTACCTAAAGCCATACCAAAATTTGGATTGACCTTGAGTACTCTGTCATACATGGACAATGCTTCATAATTACGTCCATACTTTTCAAGTATATTAGCAATGTTGGTTGTTGCTCGTTCAAAATGTGTTGAGTCATCTTTTTCGACAAGCCAAAATGTGCTTCTGGCTTCGCGATAAATATTACAATTATTTAACAGATAATTAATGCCATCTTCCGATTTGAAGTGCATTTCAACTTTTGCGAAAATTGTATTAGCTAAATCGAAATGATATTTGTTTTTTTGTAGTCTTTCTTTTTTTGCTTTTAAACGCTTTATTACGTAGTTTAATAACTTTATGGATTTTTGGTCTGAACCGATCTTTGATAATAGACCTTCAAATGAGAAATCATGAGATTCATTATTCTTGTATTTCTTGTCAAACTCAGCAATTTTGCTGAATATGAACTCATCTGATAGCGTCTGTTTTTCCGACAATTCAGATAATTGAAGGTAATCTTTAGTTATTTCGGATATGTTTTGCATATTTTACAATTTATTATTTTCTATCCATTCATTAGTAATCCTATTCCTATAATCTTCATATTTTTCATTAAAAATATCTTTGTTTCTAAATTTACCAGATATAAAATAGTTCTTAATATCTTTTTGCATTTCATTCAGCCTATAATTCTCGATTCCGAGTATTATTTTTGCAAAATACCATTGAATAATACTCAACATTAAAATAGTTATATTACTTGTAATTTCAGCACGTGTCATCCATGGTATTTTCTTGTCCTTTGGCAGGTCTCCTTCATGTGCTACTCTATTTCTAATTACATTTATCCATCTCAACTTGGCAGAGTTTTCATCATTATCTTCCTTAGGATAAAGATCGTAATATTTTAAAAAAGCTTTCAACTTGTGTATTGCTGATGGACTAGTATCTATACGAACTCTGGCTTCTATATCTCTGATTACTTCATCATCAATTTTTTCATTTTTTAAGTATTTACGGAATTTTATTATTACTTTTGAACATAGAGAATCAGTAACATGCTCAATAGCTTTATGGCGTAGAGAATTTAGAAGTTCTGATTTTTCAAATTTTGTTTTTCCATTTTTCTTCGACCAATTAGTACAAATCTTATCAATGCTCGAATTGCAATATGCAGTCAGTGATAGCAAGTCATTTATTGAACAAGATTTCACAGTGTTATAGAATTGGACATCTAAATCAAGTTGCGATATTTTTTGTATGTTTTCATATTTAATTTGTTTGTATACAAAAAAATCCTGGGTAACTGGCCCATCTAAATAAAACTTACTTGAGTATTGATCAATTTCATTTTCTAAATATACATATCTGCCGGTTAGAAAAGATAACACTAATGTTATATCATAAATATAATTACGGCTAAGTTCTTTGGGAAATAGAAGCGATTTTCCTTCAAATTGATCATCGATTTCAATGACTCCAGTTATAGTGAAAGTCCCTTCCTGTGATGAATTTTCCACAACAATAGGTTCGAAATTGTGATCACGTGTGAATGTGAAAGAAGAATGTTTTGGTAGCTTTTTTAAATTTAAACAATGCTCATCTGTAATAATTATTCGAAACGAATCAGTGGTTATAGTGCAATGCGTTGTAAATCCATGGTCAAAATTATAAATATCGTATGTTTTCATTAATGTATACTATACTTTGCACATATAAAAATCAACATACAAACTTTGCTAGTTCTGGAGTAAAAAGGAGAATATTTTTGTAAGTCAATTAAATATTGCTCGCAAAATGTGAGGTGTGGTTGTTTGTCGTCGGATTTGGATTGTGTTTATTTCCGGAAGAATTGCTGCGGATATGATTTTCTGGGGGGAAATTTATGGTCAGGACCCCATCGGCTAAATAGAAACCGACTCCTGAGATAAACCGAGGGGGCTGGCTTATCTGAGCACTCCTTTCATGTCCTGTTTACCTGCTTTAAGCAGACGCTTATAATAGTTTGGATTACCGTCCATCATTTTATCATAGTCTTTCTCCTTCTTTTGTTCAATCAAACGACCGTATGAGTTGACAAGCTTAGCCAGGGAATCAAGCTTATCTGCCCCTGAACCACCTTTCTTCTTCTTAATGTCTTCACATATGCGATCTATTGCTGCTTCCAGATTCTTTATTACTTTTCTTGTGCTCATGCCGCTTCTCCTGAGTCTCTAACATTTACATCGAGGTTGTTCTTCAATATCCAGTTATAAAGATTGACAATAGCCGTTCCGTATTTCTTCGCTACCAGTGTCTTAGGCACACCGTCTCTTAGCAATGCCATGATTTCATCTTTATGCGGATCAAGTTTACTTTTCCCTGCTCCTTTAGGTCTTCCGAGCTTTACACCTGATTCTTTCCTGACTCTTAAAGCTTCAGTTGTTCTTGAGCTGATTAAATCCCTTTCGATTTCACTTGCCATGGAAAACACCATCAACAGAATCTTGCTTTCAATAGTTCCGTTTAATGTCCAGTTATTCTTGATAGCGTGAATGTTAATTTCTTTCTGCTTTGCCTCACTAATGATCTCCATGATCTCTAGCATTGAGCGGCCTAGTCTGCTTAGTTCAGCAACAATGATCCAATCGTCTTTGCCTAAACAGTCAATGACCTCCTTGATTCTCCTTCTCTTCCAAGAGACTTTCCCTGATACTACCTCTTCAACAAAATCGACATTCCCAAGCTTATGATCGTTTGCATAAGTTAAAATGTCTGCTCTGTTCTTTTCGAGGTCTTGTTTCATTGTGCTTACTCTGAGATATCCGATTACTTTTTTCTGTGTCGGTTGCTCCTTCTTCTGCTTTTTACTCATGATACACCTCCTTCCTTTCGTCAGTTTTGCTTCGAATACATAGAAAACGTCATAAACTGACTTTTAATGTATAACCGTATAATACGTAAGTCAAGGATATTCCTAGAGTTTTAACCTATGCTAAAAACGTTCGTTTTCATGATATAGCACGTGGCCATTTTATTTTGCGGTTTCTTGAATGAAACTATGGTAAAGAAATCATAAAAGAAAACTACAATACAATTTGAATTAGCTGACTCCTCATCATCTACGAAATAATAAGACGTGTTGAATATCACGCAAGGTAGATTTCTTTTATAGAATTAGGAGGGACGATTCTTATTAAATAGAAAACAATAATTAGAACTGTTCTCAATTTTTAAACTTATAAAAATTAAGGAGGTTAACAATGGCAGGTAAATTCGAGCTCAAGAAAAGCAAAGATGGTCAATTTATGTTCAATTTAAAAGCAGGGAATAACGAAGTTATTTTGACAAGTGAACTATATAAAGCCAAGGCTAGTGCAATGAATGGCATCGAATCAGTTAAAAAAAACGCGGGGAATGATGCCAACTACGAACGTAGAACCTCTATTAAAAACGAACCTTACTTTGTACTTAAAGCAGCGAATAAAGAAATCATTGGCAAGAGCGAGATGTATACATCTGCCGCAGCTATGGAAAATGGAATTACTTCAGTTAAAACGAATGCGCCTAGTGCTCCAGTTGATGATTTAACAGAGTGATGGATGGATCCTTTATGTAAGGCCAAGTATTTTCCCGGCTAGAGATTAGATGGGGATGGTTCTCATAGAAAGAGAAACAATCATTACAGCCATCTCCATCTTAGCTGCTGAACTTTAACTTAACATATGGTACAATTATTTAGGGTAGGTTGGCTGATTATTCCGTTAGGCAAAGATAAATGCGATATTATATCATTATTGTATAAAATTCATTTATATAAAAAAGGGGACTCTCAATGCTAACATCATCAAAACAAAAAAAACTTTTTAATGCTTTAAAAAAGTATCATAAAAAATATCTAACAAAAAAAATTATCGACCTTGATGAATCCGGCACTCGATTAATGGTTAATACTTTATTGACTGATGTATTGGGATATATTCCAATTGAGGAAGTCAAAACTGAATATTTGATAAAAGGTACCTACGCTGATTATGTAATCCAAATTAAAGGAGTTAGACATTTTTTAGTTGAGGTTAAAAGTTTTTCACTTAAATTATCTGAGAATCATTTAAGACAAGCAATCAATTACGGTGCTAATGAAGGCATTGAATGGATTTTATTAACAAATGGTAAACAATTTGAATTATATAAAATATTATTTGGCAAACCGATTGAAAAAAGAAAGATTTTTTCAATTGATTTAACGGATAGTAGTAAAATAAGAAAGAGTGCAGAATGTTTTCAATATTTACATAAAGATAACGTTACAAAAAAAGGTCTAAAACAATATTGGAATAGATGTGAAGCATTAAACCCAACTACAGTTGCCGGGATTCTTTATGATACCAAAATTTTAAATTTTATAAAAAAAATCTTGAAAATAAAATTTAAAAATAAATTTTCTGATGAAGAAGTCAAGGATGCAATGAAAAGAGTATTTGCAGAAGTTGTTGATATTGATAATATCAAAACAAAAACAATTAAAAATGCTAAAAATAAATTAAGAAACAAGGCGTCCGCTGAAAGTAAAATTAAAACAACTAAAACAGAAAAAATAATTCAATAATAATATTGATAATGATCCTTAGTTGAACAATGGTTAAGAATTATAGGTTTACGAGCTGCGGAAATATAATTGAGGAATCAGATGGTTTATATCTTCTACGATTAATAATAAGAATATCTAACGGCAATCTTATTTTTCAATAACTACTTTCAGCATTTTGACTGCTAACTTTAATTGCTCATCATCCGCTTTTTTCAGTAAAGAGTCTAATAAAGCTTTTCTTCTTTTGGGATCTTCTATCTGGATAAAAGTGAATATTTGCTCCAGATCAACTTCCAGAGAATCAGCTAAATTGATAAGCATATTCAATGTTGGATTTTCTTTTCCTCTTTCAATGCTGCTCAGGTATTTCGGGCTTACTTCCATTTTGCCGGCTAATGCTTCTTGAGTCAGGCCTTTCTGTTTTCTAATCTCTGCTATCCGGATGCCGATCATCTGAATTTTATCCACTTATTTAACCCCCGCTTTTTAAAATTCATGTTGCCAGAATCAGCGAGAGTTAAACACAATCCAACACATAGAATAACCTTGACAATATCAATCCATTAGCATTAATTATAGACACTCATTCGCTTTATTACCTTGAATTTGCGGTTTAAACTAAAGGAGACAGCATCATGATCGATGACAAAAGTCCCAAATGCAGTTTAAATTCTAACGACGGGTCATTTCTCGAAAACGAAGTGAAGAAGTGCACTGAAGAAGCAGAGATTCTTTTTAGGAAAAAGAGGAAACAAAAAGATGAATATGTTAAAAAAGACTCTGCATTAGAAACATCTTCCGGTTTAACGCCTAAATCAGATATTGAGGAAAAGTCAGCAAATAACTCGGGAAGTGTAAATGCCATAACATCAAATCAGGTAGCATGGCCACTTGCCATTGCAGTGACAATCGCTTTTTTTATTTATCTATTTCACCTTTTCCCCAAGATAACTTTGCTAATTTTGTTCGCAGTCATATTAATATTTATATCTAATAAACTTATTACGCGAAAAAAGTACGATAAAAAACTACCAGCAATGTATGCGGAATACCGTGAATCAATGAAGGGAAAAGATACTATCAAGTCTTATGAAGAATTTGAGCAAGAAACTATTAATTTAGACAAAAAAACCCGAGCTGAATATTGGGAAGCTGTAAGGAAATCAGCAAGAGATAGTAAATCGAAACCCTCAAGTAACATTCCTAAATGTCCTACATGTGGTTCAGTGCGTGTAGAAAAAATCTCTGTAGCGACTAAATTCATTTTTCTAGGACCATTTTTCCCATTATACAAAACATTTAAGTGCAAAAGTTGTGGATATAAGTGGTAGCTACATTCTTCACCCCCGATTTTCTTTTTCGCTGTTCACGAGTCATACAGAGCACCCTAAGCCCAAATTTCACTTAATAATAATTCTTGCGGAAAACAGCTCTCGTGCACTTCAAAGCATGCATTAGGCTCTTTTTACAAGATCGGTTGATATACGGCATTCTACCGCGTTAAAAGGCAGGTTTTTAAGTCAAAACAGATATTGAATTAGACAAAAATAACAAATGCCCCAGTTTTAAATCTAGGGCATTTGCTTTTCAGTTTAAATTATTTGAAAACATCAAATATGGTTCATAGAAAACCGATTGTGTAGCAATAATTCAGGATATAATTTATATAATTCATAATTATCCTTTCTGTTTTCAATTATCTTAACAGTTTTAAAGTCTTCTTCGGCTTTTTCCTTATTGCCCAACTTTTCGTATGCTAGTGCTCGCATTTTAAAATCAGAAATAACAAAATAATTATTTTCCTTGCCTACAGAAATTGCTTTGTCCAAATTTTCAATTCCTTTTTCCCACTCACCTAACTCAATATAACTATAACCTCTATATGCAAATATTCGTGCATCATATCCTTTGCCTCTTAAAATATTTAAAGCAATCGTGAAGTCAGCAATAGCTTCTTTGAATCTACTAAGACGAAAATAACAAAATGCTCTCCAAAAGTAAGCTTCTCCATAATCCTTGTCAATTTTAATTACTGTACTAAATTCAACAATCGCATCTTCAAATTTTCTAAAACGACGGAGACAAGATGCTTTTTCAAAATATGCATCCAAATAAGACGGGTCAATTTCTATAGCTTTGTCATAATCGGCAATCGCTAATTTCTTTTTGTTTGTTCTTGAATAAGCTAATCCACGACAATAATAAATTTCCGCACCTTCCCATCCTCTTTCGATAGCTCTGGTGAATAACGGTATGGAGTCTTTATGTTTGCCTGCTTCGCAATACCTTTTTCCGGCATTAAGCAAATCTTTAAAATAATAAAAATCCACATCCTCAATTAACATCTTCATATTTTCCTCCTAAATTGTTAAACGGTTATTAGTCATACAAAAATACCTACAATAATTTTTAGCGTTGCCGCATTTTCAACAATAATTGATGTCTTATGTCTTTTTTCGTGAAATTGTTTGGTATAAGGCATTTGCCAGCGTAAAAAGGGGATAAGCTGAAGATGAGTAGACTCGTTTTTTATCTTAAGAAAGCAAGAATATGATTTTCCAGTAATGTAAATAAAAAGTGGAGAGAATAATATTTTAAAAAATATATTGCTGCCGCATATATTATAAAAAATCTCCGTATGTAGAAATCTAAAATGTTTTTTGCTGAAGATAAAACAAATTACATCTTTCATGAGAAAGAAGAAACATATGGCTATATATAGAATAGTCTTCAAAAATGATAAAAGTTTTAACTGGTAATTTGCTGCTACAGCTTTATAAATGATAAATGGAATAATAAATTTATGTATATTTATATCAAAATTGAAGCTGTGCATTTTTAAAATTAAAGTTACTCGTGATAAATATTTATTCATTCCTGCACTTCCCATTTGTTGTTTTTAAAGATGGCAATCTTTGATTGCACTGGTTTTGCTTTGCCGTAGGATTCCCATTTATCAGACAATCTGTATTTGGAATAACCGGTGCCTTTCCCTTTAAGCCCTCCTTGTTCCACTCTCTCAATGAAACCTATTTTTTCCAGTTCTTTACGTACTCTTGAAAAAGTCGCAGATGAAAAACCATATGAAGCAGCTTCAGGATATGAAAAATTAAAAAGCTTTTCATATCGTTCAGGGTCACGATATTGAACCTTAACTTTACCCAGAAAATAGGGGAGGGCTTTTGCTGATGAAGGAGTCAGTGCTTTATAAGCAGGACTGTTAAGCAAATCCCACGTCAAGGCAACGAAAGGTGGAAGCTTGTTATGCTTAGAATATCGTTTTTTCAATTTTACACCTCAATGGAATCAATAGTCAGGACTGGATTACGTAAAATCCATTCCTCGATGTGTTCAACACGATACAGAACTTTTCGACCGCATTTGAAGTATTGCGGCCCGCGCTTTTGATAACGATAGTTAGCTAATGTACGAACATCCAACCCATATATTTGTGATGCTTCTTGCGGAGTAAGAGTTTTCCGTATTACTGTCTTGTCATTCAAAGTTTGTTGCCTCCTTAGATTTTAATTTCATAATTAAATTAAGGGCAAAAAACTATACGTCAAAGGCAGTTAAAAAATATTTCTAATCTGCCAGTGTCACTTTATATTGATTTGCTATTTGTCAGGGTGGGGTTAAATACGATTAGGGGAAGATACCTTTTTCTACATTTTTTATTATAGCTCTTGCTTTCTCGTGGTCGCGGTAGAATTTACGTTGAACATATACATTATCGGAATCTTTATCAGGTGCCATTATTTTAATTACGTCTGTCATTATATTTATTTTACGGAGGTCATAAACTTCCAGATAACGCTTAAGTTCTTTCTTATTAATTCTTGTTGTCGGCAAACATCCGATTCTCAATTTTGCATCAGCTTCTTTAACCGACTTTTTATTTTTATACTGTTCTCTTATTTTTCCTATTTCAGAAGAAATTTCGTCCTTATTTCTTTCACCAACTAATGGTATGGCTACAAACATATATGTTGTTGCTGATTCTATTTCTTTCAGCAGTTTTTGAGGGCTTGGGAGTATACCTTCATCAGGAATGGGTGAATTTGTGCAAAGTGATTCTATATAAAATACTTCTTTATAAAACATGGGATCTTTCATATCGACAACGGGAGGTTTTTTTGAAGACTTTTTTCTTATCCTATTATATGGGGAATCCCACCATTGATTGAATATTTTATCAGAGTTTAATTCGTCAGGTTCTCTATCAACAACATCTCCAAATACCTTCAAGTTTTCAACAAGCAGGTTCCATTCTTCATCCGATCGTGTTTCTGGAATTTTTCCCTTAGCTAAACAATGTGCCTCATAACCATATTTGCAAGTTTCCCATAAAGTTGAGAAGTCAGATGTTTCCTTGTATTTAATTTTATTTGCTCGCATATCACATATTTCAACGTAGATGTCACTACGTTGTAAATATTTCCACCAAAGAAGATATATTTCTTTCTCATTGATGTTTCTGCTCATTTCATTTGCCTCTTTTATTCAATGAATTTTCATTTCTTTTCTGCATAAAAGCCTTTTCAAGATTCAAAGTTGCCTGTTTCTTATGCTCCGGCATTAGGTGGGCATACCGTGCAGTCATGGCAAGTGTTTTGTGACCGAGGAGTTCTTTGATTGTCAATATCGTTTCACCCTGCAGTGCAAGCCATGAAGCGAATGTATGTCTTAGTGTGTGAAATGTGACCATTTGCCTTCGGTCAGTAATGCCCTTGTTAAATTTAAGCGTATTGACTGATTTTCTGAAAGCTGCTGATATAGATGTAATCTTGCCTTTGTGTTTTCTATCCTTAAAAATATATTCAGCAGGAGATTTAGGGATACGCTTTGACAGTGTTTCTTTAACAGCTTCCGTCATGAATGCTTTGCGGTTTTCTTTGTTCTTGGGATCGGATATATTGATCAAACCGTTTTCAAAGTTTAGGTCTTGACCTTTGAGATTGAATATCTCTCCAGCCCTTAATCCGCAGTGAAGTGACAATAATGCCATATCATGAAGCTGAGGATCTTTCTTTTCACTCGGCTTTTTTTTCATTGGATTATTATCAATTTTAAGTTCATCAAGAAGGAGAGATGCTTCATCATACCTAAGGAAACGTTCACGCTGGTTTTGCAGAGCAGGTAGCTTAACTCCTTTGATCGGGTTTTCTCCATTGTACATTTTCCATAAAACTGCTTTGTTGAACATCTGACGGAACAATACAAGACAATGCCTCACACTACCGGCAGCTAGTCCTTCTTTTGTTAGATTATTTTTCAGACGTTCCAGATCGAACGATGAAATCTCATTTAATCGTTTTTTATCAAAAGCTTTAGAAAGATGATTTTTGTAAAGATTTTTATCATCACGGCCTTCTCGTGCCTTGTTCTGAGAAGCCCACTCGAGGTACTCTACCGCAACATCTTTGAAGTACGGAGCTTTCTTTTTCTCTTTCGGCAGCTCTTCTCCATTTCTGATCAATCTTAGATGTTCTGTCCTCAAATTTGATGCTGTCTTTGCTGTATAGCCTTCAGAAGCCCAACCCACCTTCTCCCATTTCTTTTTACCGTCGCGCTTATAGCTTATGTCAAAGCAGATGTCGGCTTTGCCAGTGCATATTCTTACGTTATATTTCCGTTCATACACGCCAGTATATTTTGTCAGCTCTCTTTTCATTTTTATCCTATGATACCCTATTGCTACCCTTCTATGTCAAAACAGGTGATTGTCAGTGAAGTGAACCTTCGAGCAATAAATCATGTAAAACCTGTATATTATAAGTTTAGTTATGTCAAATGATGTTTAGTGAAGGAATAAATTTATGTTGTATTTCTGACTCTTAATCAGTAGGTTGTCGNNTCGATCCCGACAGGGCTCACCAAATCATTACAAGGGGTTAGGCACGCTATAGGTCTAACCCCTTTTTTCTGGGGAAAGACTGGTGAAAGAAAAAGTCAGTAGGTTGATTAAATGCCAATAAAAAAGCCAGCTACCGTGTGATAGCTGGGGAAAGAAATCATTGCTTCTTTTTTCTATGCTCAAAGGCGAGATTGCCCACTTTTCTAAGATGCTTTCTCAGCATACGGCCATCGTACAGCTTATAACCGCGCTCTTTTCCATATCTATTTTCAGTCATTTGTATTGGACCAAGTGGGGGATGGACTTTTATTTTAAATATAGACTCCATTCCACATTTCGGACACACCGAACGTAATCTTACCCCAACGCTATCGATACCATAAAAATCCACACTGAATATATGTGTTCCACAATCATCACAAAAAAAATCAAAATAATCAGTAGTCATTCCACCCATTATACTGTGTAGGTTATGTGACAATTTGTTTTTCATATAATCCCTCCTCAATTAAATAAACAAGCATTTTAGCTTTGGCATCAGCTTCGGTATATCCACCAAACCATAAATTATCTTTAAGGTTTATTTCAACATTTTTATTATCCTCACAATAAATAACAACCCAAAGATAATTCTGTATTTCACCAAAGTATTTTTCTTTTCTAAAAATTACTTTTTTGTCTTTTGGCAATATTTCTCCTAATTCAGCAGCAGTAAAGGCAGGGTATATATCTGCTTTATGATAGACCTTATTATGAGGAGCAAACTCATTCCATTGCCCTATTTTATAAAAAGGCTCATTATCTGAGTAATATACAAACAAACTATCTTGCAGGGCTCCCAATTCTTTTAATTTTTTGGCAAGTTCTAATGAGCAAACTTGTTTTTCTAATTTCATAAACTTTGAAACAAAAAGCCCGAAAACAAATTGGCAACCTTAGCGGAAAACCAAAATGTTTATCGGGACTGTTGTTTGCTAAGGTTAATTATTTGATTGATATGCTTTTATTTTAGAGTATATAAGAAAACTAGTCAAGAGTAGTAGCTGTTGATAACTTTTAAAGGAGGGAATTATGGCAGATTATGATGTGTTTGTTTTTTGCGATGAGTGTGCTGATGTTCATCCAATGGGAATACGCATTGCTATGAACGATGGACCTGTAGACAAGAAAAGTATAGGCGACCATTATGCAGGCAAATCATTGCCACAAAACATTGTAAATATGATTAGCAATTATACGACTTGTCCTAAAACTGGCAAGATGATTAAGCAGGAAGATAATAACCAAGTTTTTCTTGTTCCTGTAGGATAGGAATATTTAGGAAATTATTTTTTTCTAGGGAAAATCTGGGGAAAGAAAACTGTTAGAAGTGTTCTTCTTTCTTCCCAGGTGTTCCTAAACAGTATCAGCAAAAATTTAACGTAATCAATAACGTATCAGTATATTGATAACTTACAAAAAACAATTCAGAAACTCTCTTAATCAGTAGGTTGTCGGTTNNAAGGGGTTAGACGTTTTTGTCTGACCCCTTTGTTTTTCATGATATTAACCACGAAAATGCTTTGTCGCTTAATTTTTAAAAAGATAGAAAATATTATAATTATGCACTATAGTATTCTTGACTATAGTTATTAAATTTATTTTTTAAACAAGAAAGAGAAAAACGCTATGATAAAAAATAAGCCTTTTGCGATTGTTCTTATTGCCTTATATTTTG
>DHGA01000070.1:0-27095 GCA_002402545.1 Syntrophaceae bacterium UBA4810 | reverse complement strand
TGGCCATTGCCATTTGTTCCATATCAATACCGCTTAACATTGTCGCGATGAAAATTCCCGGACAGGAAATTACAAGCAGCTATGCTATTTTAGTTGCCATAAGCATAGCGCTAGATTTAGCGATAATCTGGTATTTATTAAGAGACGATATAAAACAGCTTTTCTCGCACAAATAATCAGCGAAGAGATTGAACATAAAACTGGTTNNCAAAAATAAAAGGCATTGCGAGTATTTCGCAATGCCTTTTTGTCTTAATGATTTTGCCTGAATATTTTCAATATTAGGTGTAAAATCCGCAGAAGTTATGAAACGCATTAACCGATGGACATCAAAACCTGTTCGGTTTTCACGGAATCGCCTTCTTTAACATTGATTTCTTTTACTTTTCCGGCGACCGGCGAATATACGGGTATTTCCATTTTCATGGCATCCATGATGACAACCTCGTCATCCACATTTACATCATCACCGACTTTAACAACAATGCTCGCGATCTTTCCGGTCATGGGGGCTTTTATTTCCGTGCTCATATTGGTCTTCCTCCTGAACTATTTATATGATTAAAGAATAATATAGAAACAAGCTTACTCTTGTGTATTATCTAAGATTGCCTTTGACGTCAATATAATAATGTTTTGTTCATATCACTCATATCTTAAAGCGTCAATGGGGTTGAGCAGGGATGCTTTATAGGCGGGATAAAAACCGAAAAAAATGCCGACTAGCGCGGAAAAACCTACGGAAAGAATCACGGCAAAAGGAGAAATTACTGTTGTCAGATTGGCAAAAGAAGAAAGCAGTTTGGAAGCGATAATTCCGAGGATAATACCGATAATACCGCCGATTAAAGAAAGAGTTATTGCTTCAATGATAAACTGCAGGCGGATATCCCAGGTTTTCGCGCCCACCGCCATGCGGATGCCGATTTCACGGGTGCGTTCCGTGACGGAAACAAGCATAATATTCATAATGCCGATGCCTCCCACCAAAAGCGATATGCTGGCTATTGCCGCTAATAAGAGCGCCATGGCTTTTGAGGCCTGCTGAGCCAAATCGAGCATTTGCGTGAGATTGCGCACGGAAAAGTCATCTTCCTGATTTGGGCCGATGCGATGCCTTTGTCGCAAAAGCTGCGTGATTTGTTCTTCCGCTCTGGTTAAATCATCAGCGCTTCTTGCTTTTACGGCTATAGTGCGTACCATTCCCGGTAAAGTTGTGCCGAATATTCTTTTTTGCGCCGTTGTAAGCGGGATAAAAATAACATCATCCTGATCCTGGCCGATCACGGACTGCCCCTTGCTATCAAGAACACCGATAACGCTGAAGGGAACTTTTTTTATTCTTACTGTTTGATTGAGCGGGTCCATGCCGCCGAATAATTTATCTACAACGGTTTGTCCCAAGAGGCATACCTTGGTTGAATTGCGGATATCCTGCTCATTAAAATTTCTGCCGGAGAATAATGGCCAGTCCCTTACTTCTAACATAGCGTCTGTTGTTCCATAAACGCTCGTGGACCAGTTTTGATTGCTGTAAACTACTTGCGCCACTCCATTTAATACGGGAGCTACCACGTAAACAGCGGAGCATTCCCGTTCAATTGCTTCCGCGTCGGCGCGGGTAAGCGTCATCTGTGTGCCGAATCCTCCCCGGATGCCGCCGGCGGTTGTGCTGCCGGGCAAAACAATAATCATGTTGCTGCCCACAGTGGATATCTGCTGAGATAACTTTTCGCTTGTTCCCTTGCCCACGGCAATCATGGTGATTACCGCCGCCACGCCGATAATAATTCCCAGCATGGTCAAAGCGGAACGCATTTTATTAACACGCAAAGCGCGCAACGATATTTTTAAGGTAGAAGGAATGCTGATCATTGGGCGGTTCTCCTGTCGCTGATAACCTTTCCGTCAAGGAATTTTATCGTGCGTTTGCTGAAGGCGGCAATGTTCGTTTCATGAGTGACCAGAACTATGGTTATTTTATTTTCTTCATTGAGGCGAACAAAGAGTTCCATTATTTCCACGCTTGTTTTGGTATCCAGATTTCCGGTAGGTTCATCAGCCAAAAGAAGAGGCGCGTCATTGACTAAGGCACGGGCGATAGCCACGCGCTGCTGCTGCCCGCCGGAGAGCTGATTGGGATGATGATGTTCCCTGCCTTCCAGCCCCAAAGCATTGAGCGCTTGCCTCGCTTTGTCGCCTCTTTCTTTAGGCGGCGTGTTATTGTAAAGTAGGGGAACCTCGACATTTTCCAGCGCTGAAGTGCGAGAAAGAAGATTGAATCCCTGAAAAACAAAACCTATTTTTTCATTGCGGATTTGGGCCAGTTCATCGCGATCCATTTTGCTCACGTCAATGCCGTCGAGCAGATACTTGCCGCTGGTTGGTTCATCCAGACAGCCAATAACATTCATAAAAGTGGATTTGCCGGATCCTGATGGCCCCATCACCGCTACAAATTCACCGGGATTGATATTTACTGAAACATCATCAAGCGCGCGGACTTCGCTATCGCCCAGCACATATATTTTTTGTAATTTACTCGTCTCTATTAGATTCATTTTATCTTAAAAATCCCGGAGGCCTTGACGTTGATGATGACGATGATTTTTTTGACGGATCATTAACTTCTTTGATAATTTCATCTCCAACGTTGATGTCTCCGGAAATAACTTCTGTAAACCTGCCATCGCTAATGCCGGTTTCTATTATAACTTGACGTGGTTTTTTGGCTGATAAAACCCAAACGCTACGTCCTTTTTCTCTGGTGCCGTAGGAGCTTTGACTTGGAATTCTTACGCGGAACGCCGCATCAGGAATCAGCAACGCGCCTTTCTTGTTGGCGACTTCAATGGAAACATTCGCGGTCATTCCCGGTTTGAGTTTTAATTCCGGATTATCTACCTTGATGATTACGTCATACGTGACGACATTTTGCACTATAATGGGAGAATTGCGGACTTCTGAAACCTTGCCGTGGAATGTTATCTCCGGATACGCGTCCACAGAAAAATCAACCGGCTGACCGGTTTTTATTCTTCCTATATCCGCTTCATCAACACTGGTGTTTACCTGCATTTTGGTCAAATCCTGCGCGATGCTGAACAGAGTGGGTGTTTGAAAACTAGCCGCGACCGTCTGTCCGACATCAATATTGCGAGATATTACTGTTCCATTAACAGGAGAGATGATTTTGGTATATCTAAGATTTGTCTGTGCGTAGTTCAGCGCGGCACGGGAATGCGCAACCTGCGCTTCCGACGCTTTTACCTGCGCCAAGGAAGAAAGGTATGCTGTTTCCGAATTATCAAGTTCGCTTTTGGAAATGAAATTTTTGGCAAACAAAGTTTTATTTCTTTCGAAATTTGTTTTAGCGTCGTGCACGGCAACCTTGGATTTTTCCAGATTCGCTTGTGCCAGAAGCAAATTCGCTCCGGCCTGCTGAACCTGCGCTTGGAAAGTTGCCGAATCAATAGTCGCCAGCAGCTGTCCTTTTTTTACGGGAGAATTATAGTCCACAAATAATTGATTTATTGTTCCGGAAACCTGTGTGCCGACCGATACGGTAGTTACGGGGTTGACCGTTCCGGTGGCGGAGACTATGGCATGCACATCACCCCGTCCGATTGTCTCTGTAATATATTTTATGGCGTTGTTTTTGTGTTTTGTAAAAGAACAAAAACCGATAACGGCAATTACAAGAATAATTGCGGCAATGATTATTTTTTTGATGTTCATTTGTTTTCTCCCATTGCTTTTTCCAGATTAGCCTGAGCCACATGATAATCGGCCAGAGCAGTTATATAGGTCATTTTCGCGTTGTTCAAGGTAATCATAGCGTCGGTTATTTCAATGGAACTTCCGACGCCGGCTTCATATCGTCCTTCCGCGAGTTCCACGTTCTCCATTGCCTGGCGGACAATAGTTTCAGCCGCACCGATTCTTTCCGATGCTTCCTTGAGAGAAAGATAAGCTGATTCAATTTCCAGCGAAACTTGCTGTGTCAAAGAATCTTCATTGGCCTTAAGAACGTTTAGGTTAGCTTTGGCCTCATCTATTTGATATTTTGTGGAAAATCCGGTGAAAAGCGGAAAAGTCAAAGCAACACCGACACTCCAGCTTCTGTCTGAAGTTGAATCGTTACCGACATAACCATAGCCGGCGCTGCCTGATAACACAGGTAAATATCCTTTCTGGTTAAGCAGAACATTTTTTTTCAGCGCTTCTTTTTTTTTGGAAAATGACATCAAATCAGGCCTATTTTTATAGGCTTTTTCACGCGCAATATCTAATGAAATATCATTAGGTTTATAAGACATATCGTCTTTTATTTTATATGGCGGCGCATTGGATAAACCCATGGCGTTATTAAGATTAACTTTGGCCAGGCGCAGATTATTTTCCGCTTTGAGAAAATTTATTTTAGAATTGCTCAGATTAACTTCGGCGCTGGTAACATCGATTTTGGAGCGTTTGCCGGTTTCAAAAAAAGCGTTGGCAATCTCGAAATGCCGCTGAAATTTATTAACCGTTTCTCGCGCAACGTCAGCGCTCATTTCAGCCTGCAGATAGTTGTAATAAGCTTGTTTGACGCCAAGGATAACATGGCCGGAAATATCCTGAAGGTCGGCTCGGGACGACTCGGTGCTGAGACTTTGTATTTTTATCTGATCATAAGTTTTGCCAAAATCAAATAAAGTTTGGCTCAGGTTCAGCGTGTTTGAATAATGGTTATAGGGGTCAATATCCGGACCGGATAAAGAAGCGGGCCCGATTCTCTGATAACCGGATTGAAATGTCAGCTGAGGCATATATCCCGCTCTGGCCTGGCCGATTCTGCTTTCATAAATACGCACAGTATGCTGTGCCGCGTTAATGGCGGGATGGTTTTGCAGGGCGATCTCAATGCAGCGCTGAAGATTGATAGTTTCTCCCGCGGTTATCGGTTGGGCGGCGAAAATTTCGCCGGTCATCAAAATTACAAAAATTAAAGGGAAAAGTATTTTTTTAAACATATCTGCACCTATATTGTTAATTTGTTGAATAGCTCTCCAAAGCCTTTAATGAAAAATTAATTATATGATCAGCGATTTCTTTTATATCATCATTACTGTAGTTGTCTTTGCCGCGGAGACGGAAAATTACCGGCTGCGCGTTGCGAAAATAAAAACACTGGCCGATAATACTCATCGTGCAGAGTTCCACTTTTTTTTCCGGGCAGTTATTTCCTAAAACCTCACGCACCAGAGAAGATAAAAAATAAAACGAAGGTTTTATTGATTCTTCGATCAGGGAGTCGAGCGCGCCGGTAGGTTCAAAAAATTCGTGAGCGAGGAGCCTGCCGAACAGCGTCTGTTTGTCTTCTTGCAGAAGGCGAAACATAAATGTCTGAATATAAGTGCTGAGTTTTTTTTGCGGCGGGTCGGAAGGATTAATACCGAAATTAAGAGGTATTGTTTGAGCCGCAATGGATTGATAATATTTCAGGCAAGCAAGATATAGGTGTTCTTTATCTCCGAAGTAATAATTGATTGCCGCCAAGTTTACTTTACAGCGTTTACAGATTTCACGCACTGTGGTTCGGCGGAAGCCTTGTTGGGCAAATATCTCCCCCGCGCTTTCGAGAATTGATTCTGCTTTGGCTGTTATTTTTTTTTCGTTAATCATTATTTATTAACCGATAATTTAAAACATATTTTTAAAACGTTTGTATCATATATAATTGTTTTGTCAATTATTTCATCAATTACTCGTATTATTAATCAAGGATCATGCCAAAGAACACGTGAAATATAAGATATTGTTATTAATACATAATTGCCGATGAAGGAGAATATTTTTAATACTAAAGATAAAAATCTGGATAATAAATATCCGAAAAATATATTTATCTGGGTAAATTATAGCCTGATTGTTTGAAACTAGTTTGAAACATGAATAAAAAATAATTGTAATTGTAAGTTAGAATTTGGAATAATATTCCTTGATATTCTAGGTTCAATAATTTATGTAGTCATAAAGATTTCAGGAACAAAAGCTATAAAGGAGACAATATGTCCGATCAATTAATGAACACTAAGGAAGTTGCCGAATATCTGGATATCCATGAAAAACAGGTTTACGCCCTGATTAAAAGCGGCAGAATTCCCTGCACGAAAGTTACCGGCAAATGGATTTTCCCCAAAAAATTTATTGATGAATGGATTGAACAAAACGCCAAAGAAGGCCTGAAGCAGGCGCGCAAAAAAAGTTCTCAAATCAGCGGCGCTGTTTTGGCCGCGGGCAGCAATGACCCGGTTCTGGATATGCTTTTGACGGCAACCAAAAAGGCGCATTCCGATTTTTATATTTTTTCCGCCAATACCGGCAGCACTGAGGGGCTTAAAGCTCTTAATTCCGGCATGACTGATATCGCTCTTTCTCATTTGTATGATGCCGAAAGCGGTAAGTATAATATTCCCTATCTGGGAAAATATCTGCCCGATGTTAATCCAGTGGTCGTTAATCTTTTTAAGCGCGATATAGGTTTTCTTTACACAAAAGCAAAAACAGGTGCCGTAAATAATTTTGAAAGTCTTACTGACGCGAATATCAGATTTATAAACCGTCAGGAAGGTTCCGGGATCAGACTGCTCCTTGATTATTATCTAGCGAAAGAAGGCATCAGTTCGGAAAAAATCACGGGTTATCAGAATGAAGTTTATACGCATTTTGAAGTAGGCTTGGCGATTGTATCCGGTGAGGCGGATGTAGGCATCGCCTCCGCGGCGATCAGTAAACTTCTGGGGCTTTCTTTTTTACCGATAACTTCCGAATGCTTCGATATGATTCTGGACCAGTCAACATATTTTCAGCCGGGCGTTCAATCGTTTATCGAGACACTTAACGCAGCGAGCTTCAGAAGCCGCGTGGAAAAAATTGGCGGCTACGATTTCAAAGATTCCGGCAAAATTTTACACTCGAGTCATTAAATTTATTTTAACGATATTTTTGAAAAAAGGAGGAAAAGATGAAGAAGTATATTAAAAGTATATTGTTTTTAATTGTTTTACTTGTTCCGTTTTCTGTATTTGCGGCGGGAGGTTCAAAATTTGTTTTTCTTTCCTCGACAATTGGCCCGATAGATTCCGGTATTGTCGCCACTTTGGAAGATAAATTTGAAAAAGAGACGGGCATACGCGTGCGTCATGTGGGCGCGGGAACCGGCGCGGCACTGAAAATGGCAGAAAAGGGCCAGATCGATCTGGTAATGGCCCATGCCAAGTCTCTGGAAGAAAAGTTCATTGCCGATGGATTCGGCACCGAGAGGATTCCATTAATGTATAACGATTTTGTCATTGTTGGCCCCACGGATGATCCAGCGTTGATAAAGGGAGGAAAATCCGCAACAGACGCCCTGAACAAAATTATGAGTAAAGGTGTTAAGTTCATTAGCCGCGGCGACAAATCGGGAACACATGTTGCGGAAATGGTGTTGTGGGAAAAAGCAGGTATCCAGCCTCAGGGCGCCTGGTATGTTATCTATGAAAAAGGTGCGGAAGGTAATTCCGCCACTTTGAAATACACCGATTCCCAGGCTGCCTACACGGTGATTGACCGCGCTACTTATTTATCGCTTAAGGATCAAATTAAATTAGCTGTTCTAGTGGAAGGAGATGAAGCTCTTTTAAATTATATTTCGCTAATACCGGTCAATCCTAAAAAATATCCTAAAGTTAATTACAAAGATACCATGACTTTTGTCAAATGGTTGACGTCATCTAAAAAAGGCCAGCTCATTATTCGGGATTTTGGCAAAGATAAATACGGCTCGCCTCTTTTCTTTCCCAATTCTGTGGAATGGCAAAAAGCGAAAAAAAAGTAAAGAGTAATATAAATTATATAGGCAATTAGGCTAGAGCCAAATTATATTTTAATTTAGGAGGAAAAAATGAAGAGATTATTATTAGCTATGCTCATGCTGGGGCTTATGACAGTCTTCAGCACAACAGTGTTTGCCGCCGATGTCAAAGTCAGTGGCCAGTTTTACGCAGCAGGAATGTATGTGGATCAGACGTCGCTGAAGAAAGACGCTACGGGCTATCCTTCCACCGCTTTCTATTTTCAACGACTGCGTGTTCGGACGGATTTTATCGTTTCTCCGGGCTTGACGCTGGTCACACGCTTTGACGCGATGGAAAGGGCTTGGGGCGTGCCGAGGAGCGCGGCAGACACAGCTTTAGATATTGATTCTGCGGGCACAATAGCAGAAAATGAAAATATTGCTATCGACTGGGCCTACATCAATTATAAAGCACCTATCGGTGTTTTCGATGTCGGTATTATGAATGACGGCAGCACGGGAACTATTTTCGGCAACAGCACCGCTCCTGCCGGCCGCATAAAGTATTCCTATACCATGGCCCCATTTACCCTTAACCTGGCTTATACAAAAGTAAGAGAGAGAAGCCACACGGCTAAACTCGCGTCAAATTTTACCGA
The DNA here is from genome assembly GCA_002402545.1 of Syntrophaceae bacterium UBA4810. GTDB lineage: Bacteria > Desulfobacterota > Syntrophia > Syntrophales > Smithellaceae > UBA4810. The sequence continues at coordinate 18,614 of DHGA01000070.1, read as the reverse complement.
TGCGGATAACGATAAATATGGCATAGAAGGAGTGTATCGCTGGAAAGACGGTCTTGCCGCTATTCAAGTGAATTATTATAATTACCGGGCAAACAGACCAGGTGCGTCACCGGGAGGTAACTATAGAGGGATTTATTACCTTGTTACCCCTTACAGTATAGTGAAAATTGGTCCGGTGAAATTGCAAGCGGAACTCAATTACGCTTTTGGAAAGATTAAGGATTATGAAGATGCAACTTCAGATGTCAAATTAAGAGAGTTGAGCGGTTGGATTGATGCCCTGGCTGATTTTGGGATGTTTTACGCGGGTGGCACCTTTGCTTATGTTTCCGGCAATAAACCGGAGACCACCAAACAGGAAGGCGGCCAGCTCAACGGCGGACGCGATTGGAATCCCTGCTTGATTCTGTTTAGCTATTACGACACCTACTATTGGGCAGGTGCCATCAGGGGATGGGATCCTGCTACTACAGGCGTGAGTGATGTAAATAATGTTATGAAAAACGCGTTTTTCTATCAGGGCAGAGTAGGAGTTCGTCCGATTGCTGATTTAGACATTATGGCGTCTCTGGCTTACGCCGTGGCGGAAAGAAAACCGGCCGGTTACCTAGAAAAAGATTACGGCATCGAATTTGACTTAACCGCTTCTTATAAAATTACTAATAACCTGTCCTATATGCTTGGCGCGGGTTATCTGTGGACGGGCGATTACTTCAAGGCTAACACCACCAACAAAGTCGATGATAACTTCATGGTTATCAATAAACTGACGCTGACGTTCTAGTTGCATTATTTTAATGAAAAGGAGAAGGAAAAATATGTTCAGGAAATTTAAGATTATAATAACATTATTAATCGCCGCTTTTCTCTTTGCCTTTGGCGCATCGACAATGTTCGATGTCCAGGCTGCGCCTAAACAAAAAAATATCATTTTGACCACAACAACCAGCACGCAGGATAGCGGTCTGCTGGATGTTTTGATTCCGATTTTTGAAAAAAATACCGGTTACTTTGTCAAAACGATAGCTGTTGGTTCCGGCCAGGCGATGGCGATGGGGCAGAAAGGCGAGGCTGATGTAATGCTGGTGCATTCGCCGGATGCCGAGAAAAAATTTGTTGAGGAAGGATACGGCATTAACCGCCGGCTTATTATGCACAATGATTTCATCATCATTGGCCCCGCTGATGATCCCGCGAAAATCAAAGGCATGAAAGCTTCCGCGGAAGCTCTCAAGAAAATTGCTGCTGCAGGGGCATTGTTTGTATCGCGCGGCGATAATTCCGGAACGCACGCTAAAGAAAAGGCGCTCTGGAAACAGGCGGAAATTACTCCTGCTGGCCAGAAATGGTATCAGGAAACCGGACTAGGCATGGGGCAGACATTGAATGTCGCGTCAGAGAAAAAAGGATACACGCTGGCTGACCGCGGCACTTACCTGGCCTTGAAGAAAAACATTCCGCTGGAAATTTTGGTGGAAGGCGACGCTATCCTGCTCAACATTTATCATGTAATGGAAGTAAATAGTAAAATGTGGCCGAAAGTGAACGCCGCTGGCGCCAAAGCGTTTGCGGATTTTATGGTGTCGAAGCAAACTCAGGAAATAATCAGAATATTTGGTGTGGATAAGTTCGGTTCGCCGCTCTTTTTCCCCGACGCGGGTAAAAAAGTGGAAGATCTGGGAAAATAATTTATTATAGTAGAGGTATTAATTGGAATTAATTTTACAGGGAATCATCAAGGCTTTTCATTTATTAATCAGCTTTGATCCCGAAGTAATGAGCATTACGTGGCTGTCTCTCAAAATATCGGGGACAGCCACGTTTATTAGTCTGTTTATTGGTGTTTCCATAGGCGTTGCTGTCGCGCTCAATGATTTTTTCGGCAAGCGTCTAGTTATCAGCATTATCAACACCGGCATGGGATTGCCGCCCGTGGTTGTCGGCCTTTTTGTTACTATTATGATCTGGCGCAGCGGCCCATTCGGATTTTTAGAAATTCTCTACACGCCGCATGCCATGATAATAGCGCAGGCGATAATCGCCACGCCGATTGTTATGGGAATATCACTTGCCGCTATTCAAAATCTGCCGCCGAATTTAAGATTGCAAATTTTATCTCTGGGCGCCAGCCGCCTGCAGATGGTTTGGGTTTTGGTAAAAGAATCACGCCTGCCGCTTTTGGCGGCGGTGATGGCCGGTTTCGGCGGCGTTATTTCGGAAATCGGCGCTTCCATCATGGTAGGCGGTAATATCAAAGGATACTCACGGGTTTTGACCACTGCCACCGTTATGGAAACGGGCAAGGGTAATTTCGATCTGGCAATCGCGTTGGGTATTATTTTACTCCTCCTGGCTTTCACGATTAATTTCATGCTCACGCAGATTCAGCAGAGGCAGTAATACAGATGAAACAATCACTTCTTTTATCCGTCGAAAATCTGGTGGTGAAACGCGGCAAGGTTACCGTGCTGAATGTTAATGAACTTAAAGTATTCCCCGGGCGGACATTGGCGCTTATCGGACCAAACGGCGCGGGGAAATCCACGCTTTTGCTGACCTTGGCCGGGCTTTTACCCATAGAAAGCGGCAGGCTTTATTTTCAATCACGGTTGATGAACACTTCTTCGGCTTTAGCGATGCTAAGACGCAATATCGCGGTGGTTTTTCAGGAACCGCTCTTATTGAATATGACTGTGGAAAAAAATGTTGCCGTGGGGCTTAAGTTCCGCAATCTTAGCAGAGCGGAGATAAAAGAGAGCGTTGACAAGGCGCTGGCGTATTTCGGCATTGAACATCTGGCCAAACGCGCCGCCAAGACTCTTTCCGGGGGAGAATCAAAGCGTGTTTCCCTGGCTCGCGCCTTTGCCATAAAACCAAAAGTAATACTTTTAGATGAAGCTTTTAATTCACTTGATCCTCCCACGCGTGAAGCAATAATCGACGATCTGCAAAATATTCTACAAAAAACAAAAATTACCGCCGTGCTGGCGCTGCACGATCGTGAGGAAACCCTGCGTTTGGCGCAGGATGTCGTCGTGATGAGCGAGGGAAAAATAATCCAGCAGGGCGCCACCGCGCAGGTATTTCACCAGCCGGTTAATGAATATATCGCTAATTTTGTAGGCACGGAAGTTATCCTGGAAGGCGTGGTCAAAAAGAGTCAGGCGGGATTGATGGATGTTGCCGTCAACGGCAATATCATCGAGGCAGCGGGAGAATTCAAAACAGGTCAAAAGGTCTGCTGCTGCCTGCGGCCGGAAAATATTACCGTTTCCAAAACCATGCCCGGAAAAATCAGCGCGCGCAATGTCTTTAAAGGCAAAGTTATCAAGGTTCTTCGTCAGGCTTATTTTTACAAACTCACTCTGGATTGTGGTTTTATACTTTCCGCCTATATCACGATGCCTTCTTTTGATGAAATGAACATCCGTGAAGGAAGCACGCTGGCTGTGTCTTTTAAAGCCACCGCCGTGCATGTAATAAAACGATAATTATTGTAACTACAGCTTATTAATAATGTCTTTTTCGTCTGGTACCTGATCGTCAAGAAGCGGTTTTTCCAACAAATGTTTCGGCAGAAAATATTTATTGGCGATCAGCGTCGGTATCACCGCGCTGGCAATCACGGCACCGACTATGAGAGAATACTGTTCCTGAGAAATAATATTATTATTTAAACCATACAATGCCGAGATAGTTCCAAAAGTCAGGCCGGTGGACATGAGCAGCGTGTAATACCATTTTTCTCTTTTATCATCCCTGAAATTACGGATAGCCGGGTATAAACCGAATATTTTTGATATTACTTTACCGGCAAACAGCAAAATAAAAAAGACAGGAGCGGCAATAAGCGCGGGGAGAGAAACAAGGGCGCCGGCCCGCAGAAAGTACAGAGGCGTTAAAAAGCCGACGGTCAGAGTGCGCAATCTTCGGACAAAATGGCCGTCTTTTTCCATCGTTCTGGCCAGAACCATGCCGATGATATACGCGGGCAAAACAGGTTCGCTGCCCGACCATAATGCTAAAAGCCCCATAGTCAGCAATATAAAAATCACCCATTTTGCCCGAATTGCCGCTGTTTTATACGCGAAGCGTTTAATTATGTAATTAGTCATTGGGCGCAAAAAAATGCTCAGTATGATTATTGCACCGATAAATATAATAGTTTTGTATGTGAACGGAGCGAATATCAAGCCGAGCGCGATGACTGTTCCCAGGTCGTTGATAAAGCATGCCCCTAAAACGCCTTTGCCGAATTCTGTTGTGTTAAATCCATATTCGAGCATTACCGCGTAAACTACCGCCATTGATGTTGTGGAAAGAGCAATGCCGCATAGCAAACTCGCTTGCAGACTCCATCCAATCAAATAATAAGCGATAAGCGAACATCCGATAAAAGGGGCAGAAAAACCAATTAATCCAATAATGGAAACCTCTTTTATTTTTGATTTCATCGTGTCAGGGTTTAATTCCGCGCCGGCGAGGAAGGTCAGCATAATTGCCCCGACACCGGTTAATAATTTCATCCAATCAGCGTTTAAAGAAAGGTCTTCTATTAGGTTAAAATGGTAAGCCGCGTATCCAATAATTGCGCCTACAATTATTTCCATCAAGGCGATGGAAATTTTCAGACGATTAGCAAGGATGGTTGATAAAACGGCGGCGAAAAACCAAAAAGCGGCAAGCAAATAGATACTTTCCATAAAATGACTCCTTTTGTTGAATTAAGCAGGAGTCATTAGCAGTATCTGCGATTAGAGGTGAACTCCATCACCCGCGCGCAAGAAACTAAATCTTTACGGCAAGCGCCATTAATCAAATAATAATTAACTTGTCAATAAAATTTACAGAAAAAAATATTGTATCTTAAAATTTGAGCAGTCGCGTTGCTTCTTCCATCTGCTCGGGTGTTTTGAGCCCTGCCAGCATTTGCGGGGATTCCTGAAAATTTTCCAACGCGTTGAAAAATTTATCCAGAACGTCGCCGCTGTAAGTAGGTATCAAGAAAAGGTGCGTGTGGGGGATTCTGCGGCCGCGGGCGTAAAGGAAAATAAAATCCGGTTTGAATTTTTCCATCATCTTATTGGAAACAATTTTGGCTATTTTGAACAAACTTGTGTTTTCTTCATCCGTCAGCTCATGCCACCAGGGAACATGCCTTTTGGAGATAACCAGGCAATGCCCTTTGGTGTAAGGGTGAATATCGAGAATGCACATGGACAATTCATCTTCATAAATTTTATAGGCGGACGTTTTGCCGGCCACGATGTCGCAAAAAACACAATTTTCCGGATTTGTCATAATAAGTCCTCAAACAATAAACGAGCAGGATTTAAAACCTGCTCGTTCATAAAAGTCATAGCGGAAGAAAATCATTTTGCCAGCGGATTAGAAAAGACAGAAGCGCTGCCGAGCTCGTCTTCGATTTCCATTAATCTGTTGTATTTGGCGATGCGTTCACTGCGGCAGGCCGAACCGGTTTTAAGCTGTCCGCCGCCCATGGCCACGGCGAAGTCGGCGATAAAAGCGTCTTCTGTTTCTCCGGAACGATGAGAAATGACAAATCCCCATCCCGCCTGGCGGCACATTTTGATAGCTTCAATAGTCTCCGTAACGGAACCGATCTGGTTGAGTTTGATTAATACGGCATTGGCCGCTTTTTCTTTGATGCCGCGGGCGATATATTTTGTATTGGTTACAAATAGGTCATCGCCGACAACCTGAATCTGGCTACCCTGTTCGGCAGTTTGCTTTTTAAATCCCGCCCAGTCGTTTTCCGCCAGGCCGTCTTCAATGGAAACGATAGGATATCTTTTTATCCAGTTTTTATAAAAGCCGACCATTTCTTCTGTTGATTTTTTTCCCTGACCAGATTTAGCCAGATTATATTTTCCGTCTTCATAAAAAGAACTGGCCGCGGGATCGAGCGCGATAGCGATATCCTTGCCCGGTTTATACCTGGCTTTTTCGATAGCCTCAATGATCACCTCACAGGCTTCATCGTTGCTTTTCAGGTTGGGGGCAAAGCCGCCTTCATCTCCCACATTAGTTGCGTAACCTTTTTTGCTCAATATCGATTTCAGGGAGTGAAAAGTTTCCGCGCCGTAACGCAGGGCTTCGGCAAAAGTTGGAGCGCCGATAGGCATAATCATGAATTCCTGCAAATCAACACTGTTGTCCGCGTGCTTGCCGCCGTTAAGAATGTTCATCATCGGGACGGGAATACGCGTGGCACCGGGGCCCCCAAGGTAGGCGTAAAGAGGAAGTTTGACCGCCAACGAAGCCGCGCGTGCCACTGCCATGGAAACAGCCACGATAGCATTGGCGCCTAATTTACTTTTTATTGGTGTGCCGTCCAGATCAATCATAATTTTATCAATCTGCGCCTGACAGGTAGGATCCATGCCGATTATTTTAGGAGCAATTTTTTTGTTGACGTTATCTACTGCTTTGAGCGTGCCTTTGCCTCCGTAACGTTTTTTATCTCCGTCGCGCAGTTCCACGGCTTCATTTTCACCGGTGGAAGCGCCGGATGGGCACGAGGCCGAAGCCGTAATGCCGTTATCCAGTGTGATGGTTGCTTTGACCGTCGGATTGCCGCGCGAATCCAAAATTTCCATGGCGCGAATTTCTTTGATTCTTCTTTTCATAATATTGTCCTTTCAGAATAAATTTTATGTCATGCCGCCAAATTATCGGATAAATTCTGCAGCAGAACTGTTAAGTGGCGAATTTCTTCTGTTTTTCCTTTGGTTTGCGAAAGCAATCCTTCAATGGTGGTAATTTCCTTCTGCACGTAGGTTATGGCCTGATTGCGCATAGAGTCTATAGCATAATTTATTCGTTTTTCCCACTGGTAGGCTAGCCTTGATATATTAATTTCTACTTCTCTGTGCAGGCCTTTTATAAAATGGCGCTCAAAAAGCTTGCGGAAAATAAACATGGGAATCAAAAACCAAATTAAATCAAGGTGAATATCGAAGGATTTGGTAAAAGCAATGTCTGGCTGGTCAGGCTGCGGCGGCTCGATTTCCCATTCCACATCGGCCAATTTGGCGCCCAGCACCTGCTCGATGTTGGCACTTAGCAATTGACGAAAAACTTCAATGGAGCGTGAAAAACTGGCATGCGCCTTTTTTAATGTGCCGTAAAAATTATGATGCTCTGTTTTGGAAAGATTGCTCATTTCCTCCGACATTATTTGAGAAACCCAATCCTCGTAACGCCGGGTCAGCTTCCAGAGATTTCCTTTCCAGCCGGGAAGTTCCCTCGCCAGTCTGGTTCTGGCTTTTTGTGCCAGCGGCCCCGCAAACTGTTCCAGATAAGTTTGGATAAGCGGCCTGGTCTGCTGCTGATTTTCCCGCGCGATTATCATCAGTTCTTCGCGGATAATTGTTTCATTGACTTTTTCGTTGATTATTTGCGCGCGCAGTTTTTCTTTTTGCTGATCCGCCTGTAAAGAGCTGTTCAGGGCGACGTTCAGATAGCCCATAGTGCTTTTTACGAGAAACTTTGTTTTGTGGCGCAGAATCCGCAGGAATTCAAAATCACGATTCGCGCTTATTTTCAGTATCTCGCGCTCGATGATTTCTTGGTAGCGAGCCGTATCGGTTTTGGTGGAGTAAAGATAGACCGGCAATTCTTGGTGAAGTTCTTTCTGCAGGGTCTGCCGGAAAAAATTTATCACTTCATTTTGCTGCCCGGCGGAAAGAAGATCGGCTTTAGTCAGGAGAATAATGACGTTGGGTGTATGAGCGGTTAATTCGGAAAGAAGCGTAAGGTCATGTTCGGACAAAGGCCTGTCCGCGCTTATTGCCAGAAGAGCTGTACCCACCTCAGGAAGCCAGTTTTGGGCGGTGGACTGGTGATACTTATAAACGCTTCCTAGACCTGGCGTGTCCACCAGACGCAGTTCGGCGTATTTTTTCAGCGAGGAAAGTTCGATATCGACGATCGCCACATTTTTTTTGTTGTCGGGATTTTGGGCTTCCGACGTGTAAGCGGCAATATTAGCAAGCGGTACGGAAATTGTAGTTCCGTCAAAATGCCGAACGGTTACCCGCTCTTTTTCTCCATATTCCAGGCGGGTGATCGCTGTGGTCACGGGGATTACGCCCACTGGTAAAACGTTTTGCCCCAAAAGGCTGTTGAGAAAAGAGCTCTTACCCGCCTTGAATTGTCCTAAAACGGCCACATCAATAGGCGGATTTTGAGACAGCAGCGTTTGCGTTGCCTCCAGTTGACGCTCCAGGGAAGCCAGTCCAAATTTCTCTGAAACATTTTGAACGGCATCAATTATATCTTTAATATCTTTTACTTGGGGGATGTTTGTTGTTTGTAAGGGTTTTTTCATAAGTAACTCCTGTAGTCAATATCCTGCAGGAGTTATCAGCTATATAAGCGGTTATAAGGTGAACTCCATCACCTAACTATAAATTCCTATAAAAAAGAACAGCTTTAGTCAATCTCATTATTATTTCTTTTAAAGCATGTCCGCAATCATCAGAAAATAGTTTGAAAAATTATAATTATATTGGTTAAATATCGCGCAACGAAGAGTTAATATGCATTAATCAAAATGCCGCCATGGAGAAAAACGAATGAACAATTACCGTGAATATCTGGAAAGACTAAAAAAAGGTGAAAAGGGGCTTAATCCCTTTTTGGATTTTTTGGATATAAAGCTTACGGATTTAAAAGACGGCTTTGCGGAATTTCGCATGAAGGTGCGCCCGGAATACATGCAGGGGGCGAAAATTATGCAGGGCGGGATGGTTGTAGCGCTAGGTGATGAGGCCATCGCGCACGCCATGATGACGCAGCTTTCGCCGAATGAAGGATTAACTACCGTGGAGCTCAAAAGCAATTTTCTGTCGGCCGTAAGCGAAGGCGAACTTATCGCGCAGGCCACAGTTTTTAAAAAAGGCCGCAGCCTTGTTATTGGCGATTGCCTGGTGACGGATGATAAAGGGAAAAACATCTGCCGCGTTTCGGCGACATTTCTACTTCTAAAGAATAAATAATAGGAGAAGCATCATGAAATACAATCTGAAATCAACAGCCGTTCTCAATAATAAAACAACCATGCCGTGGTTCGGCCTGGGTACTTTTCTTTCTGAAGCGGGAAAGATCACGCAGGATGCCGTCCGCTGGGCGCTCACGGCGGGATATCGCCATATCGATACGGCGCGCATTTATAATAATGAAGAAGATGTGGGGCAGGCCATTAAAGAAAGCGGTGTGCCGCGGGAAGAAATTTTTGTAACAACCAAGGTATGGAATGACGACCAGGGCTATGAATCGACACTCCGAGCCTGCGACGAAAGTCTGGAACGTTTAAAAATGGACTATGTGGATTTGTATTTGATTCACTGGCCTGTGCCGGGACTGCGCAATGAAACCTGGCGCGCGTTGATTAAATTACAGGAAAAAGGCAAGGCCAGAGCCATCGGCGTCAGCAATTTTATGATTCGCCACCTCGATGAACTTTTGGCGCAGACAGACGTTGTTCCCGTCGTTAACCAGGTTGAGATAAGCCCCTTTATTCAGCGCTGCGCACTGGTTGAATACTGTAAGAAGCGCGGCATTGTGGTTGAATCATACAGCACGATGAGCCGGGGTAAAAGATTGAGTGATGAGCGCATGGTGGCTATTGGCAAAAAATACGGCAAAACGGCGGCGCAGGTTATGCTGCGCTGGGCGTTGCAAAATGAAATAGTGGTTATTCCAAAATCCGTTCGTAAAGAAAGAATTATCGAAAACGCGGATATTTTCGATTTTGAAATTTCCGCCGCCGACATGGCTGCCATCAACGCGGTGGATGAAAATTGTTCCATTACTCCCGCCTCGTGGGATCCGGAAACATCCGATAAATGGAAATAAAATAGATATTTTACGGCATTATTTATTCAAAAATAATCTTGACATAGCTTTGTATCTCTGCAAAATAACAAAACTTAGTTTCGCTTTTTTCATAAATTATAGTGTCTTTAAGGAGGCAGAAAATGATCGGCAAACAGATTAGGATGGAACGCATCATGAACCGGGAAAACGGCCGGACGTTGATTGTTCCCATGGATCATGGTGTTTCGGCGGGGCCCATACCCGGCCTGGAAGATATGAAAACATCTATCGGCAAGGTTGTTGATGGAGGCGCTAACGCTATTGTAATTCACAAAGGAATTGTCCGCCTCGGCCATCGCGGCCAGGGCAAGGATGTCGGGTTAATCGTTCATCTTTCCGCCAGCACGTCGCTCAGCCCCGATCCGAATTCCAAGGTACTTGTATGCACTGTTGAAGAAGCCATAAAACTGGGAGCTGATGGAGTATCCATTCACGTCAATATCGGCGCCGATGATGAAAAGGACATGCTTAAAGACTTCGGTGAAGTATCAAAATATTGCCAGGCATGGGGAATGCCGCTTTTGGCTATGATGTACACGCGCGGTAAAAATATCAAAAGCGAAAGCGATGTGGCGGTGGTAAAGCATTCCGCGCGCGTCGCGGCGGAACTGGGCGCGGATATGGTTAAAGTAAATTATACAGGCGACGCGGAAAGTTTCCGCAGCGTGGTTGAAGGATGCGGCGTGCCGGTTTTGATTGCCGGCGGCGAAAAGGCCAAAAGCGATATTGATGTTCTGAAAAATATTAAAAATGCAATCGCGGCCGGCGGCGGCGGTGTTTCCATTGGCAGAAATGTTTTTCAGCATGATGATCCCACACGGATGATTAAAGCCATCAAATCGATTATTCACGAAGACGCGAGCGTTGAAGCCGCGGCGGCAATCCTGGAAGGTAAGGGGAAGTAATGAAAACCGTATGGCTGGATTGCCGTAACTGGAAAAAAGAGATGGTGACAACGGCCATTGAAAGCGGCGTTGACGCGGTGCTCGTTGAGTCGGCCGACGTGGCGAAAGTCAAAGCGTTGGGGCTCATATCCGTTATTGCCGATTCAAAAGAAGCTGAACTGAAATTAGGAAAAGACGTTCTAGAAATTACCATCAAAAATAAAAAGGATGAGGAACGCGTCGCTTCTTTGTCCAAAGAAATGGCGATTGTCGATAGTCAGGACTGGACGATTATTCCTCTGGAAAATATTATTGCCCAGGGAGCGAAGGTGGTTTTTCCCGTTTCATCCGTGGAGGATGCGAAAGTTGCCTTAACGATTCTCGAAAAGGGAGTCTGGGGAATTCTTATCCGCACGGATCAGCCGGCTGTTGTCAAAGAGATTGTGAAGTACGCCAAGGGAATCGGTTCGCAACTCGCGCTGCAGGAATTCATTATTAAGGATATACAAAAAGTTTCCATGGGAGACCGTGTCTGTATTGATACCATCACCGATATGAAACTGGGTGAAGGAATGCTGATTGGAAATTACAGCAACGCTTTTTTTCTGGTTCATTCGGAAAGTGTCGAAAACCCTTACGTTGAACCAAGACCATTCCGGGTCAATGCCGGTGCTGTTCACGCATATATATTAATGCCTAACGGCAAGACAAAATATCTGGATGAACTCAAAACAGGAGATGATGTTCTTATCACAAACCAAAAAGGAGAAACTTTTGCTTCCACCGTCGGCAGATTAAAAATTGAGAAAAGACCGATGCTCAATATTATTGCCGATGCCGGGAACAAAGAAGTATCGCTTATTCTTCAAAACGCGGAAACTATCCGTCTGACCAAACCTTCCGGAGAGCCGATATCGGTTGTCAAACTGGCCAAGGGGGATAAGGTTTTAGGTTATACCGAAGAGGGCGGCAGGCATTTCGGCTTCAAGATTTCAGAAACCATCAGCGAAAAGTAATATCTTAATTAATTCGGCGAGCGTTGTTTGCTTTTTAAAGGATTTATCTTTGCCGATTATCCAAAACGTTTATGCATTGTTGCGCAAGTTCGCTCAGATTTGGTAAGTTGCCACCAAGCGATGCGGCCATAAAAAGATTCCTAATGCCCACGTGAATATGTTTTAAAAAATCCGGCTTATTTTTTTTAAGCCCCAAAAAGCCGTAAGCGCCGAGCGCCTGCGTAAGTCTTTGCGCCGAAGCTTCCCAGAAACGCGCCGTAAATTCATCAATGCTGACCGGTTTAGTAATTAACTGGTGGTAAAATGAAATCAATTCGTTTCTTTCTTCGTCCGTGAAATTGACGTAAGGGTCGCAAATGAGTGAGCCTAAATCATAGAAGAAATTGCCGCAGCGCATTCCCTGAAAATCGATAAATACCGGCTGATTGTTTTTAATCATGATATTCTGCGATTGAAAATCGCGATGGATAAGGCATGGTTCAATTTCTTGCAGGCGGGCGGAAAGCGTGCCCAGTTCTTTGTTCAGATTTGAGGTGTCCGATGAAGAAAGTTTTATTTTGCAGACATCGAAAACAAAATTTTCCAAAAAATAATCATGCTCCCACTTATAGAGACGCGGGCCGTAACTTTCGGATAATTGCAAATCAATGGGGATTGATTTCAAATCAAATGAATGCAGCCGCTGAATTTGGGAAAGTGCCTGGAAATAATAATCGCGCCTTTTTTCCCACGGATCAAATCTGTGTGACCATAAATCGATTCCGCCCAGATCATCCATTAATATAAAATGCTGTTTGTTATCCTGCGCGATAACTCGCGGCACGTTTATATCAAGCGAAGCCATGAATTTGTTAACGCGCGCCCAGTAAGCGTTTTCCGCCATTTCATCGCCGTAATGCATAAAAACAAAGCTGGTTTTATCCGGAAGACTTACACGGAAAAAAACGCGGTTGGAGCCGCCTTTGTTTATCGGCTCCAGATTAAAATCGGCATTCCCCAGATTTTCAATTAAAAATATTTGAATTTCTTTTTGCATATGTTCCTGTCATTTGTCATTACCCGGCTTGACCGGGCAATCCAGTATTATAAGCCTTGGTTCGGACTGTTCGGGGAACAGTCCCTACCCTAAGAAGTAGGGCGAGTTTCCCAAACGCGCCGCTAGTTTCCAATTCCTGTTTTGCTTAATTTATTATATTCAGCAACCGTCCCCACATCATACCAACAGCCATCGTCAATTATAACACCGCCGACGGAGCGCGGATTTTCCGCAATCATTTTCACTAGTGGTAAAACAATCGATTCTATTTTTCCTGCTGTCAATCGTTTCAGAAAAGATTTTTCCACAATATAAATACCAGCAAAAAGACAACTTTTTACGCCCTGATTTTTCAGTATATTCCGCATGTCACAGACATAACCTTCATCATCAATATTGACGTTGAGTAATGGGCCACTAGACCGCAAAGCCAGCGTGACGGATGTTTTTAATTCAAAATGTTTTCTAATAAGCANNAGCAGTTCAATCGGCATGTTGGTAATTATGTCACCGTTGTAAATGATGATGCGCTCATCTTCGGCAATAAGGTCTTCAATGTTTTTGATGCCACCCGCGGTATCGAGCAAAAACGGTTCGTGACGAAATATTATCGGAATGCCTTGGTAATTATTTTGGGGAAATGCTTTAGTATAATTTTCGGCGCAGTGATGCGTGTTGACGATAAAATGCTTTATGCCGACAGCGCGCAGATGTGCCATCGCGTAAGTGATAATCGGCTTACCGCCGATTTTAAGAAGAGGCTTGGGCGTGTTTTCCGTGAGCGGCCGCAGTCTTGTTCCCAGCCCCGCGCCTAAGATAAAAGCGGTTCTAATTAATATATTTTGCATATTTTATGCTTTCATTACAATATTTTGTAGGGCGCGTTCCCTGAACGCGCCGCTTACATTTTTTCGGACTGCTCGGGGAGCAGTACCTACATCATGCTCCTCCCCCGTCGCTTCGCGACACCCCCTCTAGAAGGGGGACAAAATGCTCCTATTTTCTTGGCTCTTTGCCCATCTTTTTCCCATACTCCGGATCAATTTTCACCAATGCCGTGACGATGAATCCGGGAATTGTGGTAATCATAATCCAGATGAAGAAATTTTTATAGCCCAGCATTTCCTGAATCCAGCCGCTGGACATCGCCGGCAGCATCATCCCCAGCGCCATAATCCCCGTGCCCACGGCGTAAAAGACAGTTTTGTATTCACCCTGGGCCACCATTATCATATACATAGTATAGGCAGTAAAGCCGAAGCCGTAACCAAACTGTTCCAGCGCCACCGCGGAGCCAATCAGCAAAATATTTTGCGGCAGAGTATGTGAAAGATAAACAAAAATCAAATCCGGCAGGTGCATGGATACAACCATCGGCCAGAGCCAAAACCTGAGCCCTTTTTTATAAATGACATAGCCGCCCAAAAGCCCGCCCAGCATGAGCGCTACCACGCCTACAGTGCCGTAAATAAAACCGACATTGGCGGTAGTCAAACCTAATCCGCCCTTTTCGGGAGAATCGAGCAGAAAAGGAGCGACCATTTTTACTAATTGCGCTTCGGCAAAGCGGTAGAATAAAAAGAAACAGATAATGATGAGAATATCTTTGCGCCGGAAAAATAAAGTGATAATACGAAAATATTCAGCGAGAAAACCTCGGCCTTTATCAAAAGGCGCGCTTTTATCCGCCGCGGGATAAGGCAGAACAAAAAAATGATAAATGCAAAGGGCGAGAAAAAAAGCCGCCGCGATAATGAAGGTTATCGACCAGGCGGAAGCGACCGGATAACCTTTATTTTGCAAAACGCCGGCAAGTATTACGAGGCCGCCCTTTGAAGCGATAGTGGCGATGCGGTAGAAAATTGTCCGCACGCCGATAAAAGCGGCCTGCTGCGGCGTGTCTAAAGCCAGCATGTAATAACCGTCGGCGGCGATATCATGCGTGGCCGAAGAAAAAGCCATAATCCAGAACATTGCCAGCGTGTAGCGGACAAAATCGTTCGCGGGTAAAGTCAGCGCGACACAGGCGAAAGAACCGCCAATTGCCAGCTGCATGGCAACTATCCAGAATCTTTTTATCCGGAATAAATCAACAAAAGGACTCCACAGCGGCTTGATCACCCACGGCAGGTAAAGCCAGCTGGTGTAAAGGGCGATTTGCGTGTTGGTAAGCCCCAGATTTTTATATAGCACCACGCTGACGGTCATGGCAATCATGTAGGGAATGCCTTCCGCCAAATAAAGCGAAGGAACCCAAAGCCAGGGACGGGCATTTTCCGGAGCTGTTGTTTTTCGGGAGAAGAGCCGCATAAGTATCCTTTAGTATAATTTTTGGATATTCGCGCCGGGGAAATAGTGCGAAAGAATTTCTGCCGCGTTTAATCCTTTTTCCGCCATGACGGCCGCGCCGATCTGACAAAGTCCCACGCCATGTCCCCATCCGCCGCCATCGATAATAATTTCTGTAATTGCTCCGTCGCCATCTTTTTTTATGGAAACGACAAACGCGCTGCTGAGCAAATGCGTGGGCGATAACCAGCGGCGGATTTCCAATTCCTTGCCGACAATAATTGTTTTTTTCGAACCCTCAATTTTTAATTTATAGATTCTTCCGGAAGGCCCGCGCGCCAGTGGTTCAATATTCCGCAGGCGGCCGAAGTCGATGCCGGATTTTCTTTTTATTATTTCCTCAAGCTCCGCGCGTTTATAAATAACCTGCCAGCGGAAGAAATCGGATGTCTGCCGGTCGAAAGAAGGCAATATTTTTTTTAATAATTTTTTATCCCTGGTGTTGCAGAAGGCGGGAGGCTTTGCGGTTAACCATTCGCGCGCTTCTTGTTCCGAGTTTATTGGCTCACGGGGCATGCTGTCACAAGTCACGCTTTGCAGGTAAGGAATCGATATGTTCTCCCATGCCGTGGAAAATATTTCTGTCTGCCCGCCGCAGCATTTATAGTAGCGCGCGTCACAGATTCTATCAGCGCTAACGAGAAACACTCCCCGTGTTTCTTCGGTAGCTGTTTTCACGTTATCAGAGATTATTTTTGTTATTCCCTGATAGCGCTGGCAGTGGTCATCGGCGCAGACGTCGAATCCTTCGTGATCGTTAACATCCTGCCAGGTGATTATTTCATTTTCATTTTTTGTTTTGCGAGGTGGTTTCGCGGCCTTCTTTTTTTCGAGCATCGCCATAAGCCAGCTGCGGGCGGTAATCGCCTGTGCTTTAAGAAATTCAACCGAAGCTTCAGCGGACATCTCTGAAGAAATAACTGATGCCAGATAGTCCTCAAGAGTGACGATGTTGATCAAATCGAAAGAATGACCTTTGTTTGCTGTTAAAATAATGTCGCCTTGAAAAGTTTGCTCCTGGTTTTGCTGCCAGTGGAAATCAATGCCGATTTTTACCTGAGGCAGGGTGAAGGTTGACTGCTTCTTTCCGGCAAGAAGAATTTCTTTTTCTCTGACAACTTGAGCGCCATCCTCATTTTTGAGGCAGACGCATGTTCCGGAAGCCTCAGATATAATTTTCCCGGTCAGCGCGAAACTTCCGGCAAGAAGAAATTGGCCGTGAAGAGTTATGGCGGTTTGTCTGCAGCCTTGAAGAAGCGCGACTTTTATTTTTGGTTCGTCAGTAATCATTTAAGACAAGACCATTCAAAAATAATAATATGATTTTTTATGAGCAAAAGATGAAGATGTCAAGGAATTATCCATAGGAAAAACCAACATAATGCTTGAATATTAGTAATTTATCATGTATGGCATATAAAAAATAAAAGCGGCGGACGGTATATGGCGCAAATCTGGCCAATAGGTGGAGGCAAGGGAGGATCGGGAAAAAGTTTTCTCACCAGTTCCCTGGGACGCCTTCTGGCCGCAATGGGCAAAAAAACCCTGTTGGTTGATCTTGATTTAGGTTCGGCAAATTTACATACCCTGTTGGGCGTTCCATATCCCGAAAAAAGTTTTTCTGATTTCATTCGTAAAAAAATTACTCTTCTGGAAGATATTGTCTTAGAAACACCCATTAATAATTTATTTATTATCAGCGGCGCTCACGACAGCCTGGATATTGCCAATCTACCTTATGAGCAGAAAATAAAAACTGTCCGCGCTATTGCCCGGCTTGACTATGACTGGATATTGCTGGATTTGGGCGCGGGAACTTCCTTTAACACACTTGATTTCTTTTTAATTTCACAAAACAGTATTTTTGTAACCACGCCGGAGCCGACATCCATTGAAAATGTTTACCGGCTGGTGCGCTCTATTTATTTCCGCCGTATCCGCCAGTATTTTACTGCGACTGAGTTTAAAACGCTGGAAAGAGAAGTAGAGACGCAGTTTGGCGAAGGTTCTTTCAACAAGCCGGATTGCATCATTCAGGTGATAAAGCTAGCGCATCCGGAAAAAGGGGAAATTTTGGAAAGTGATTTCAATTCCTTTAAATTCAAGCTTGTCCTGAACCAGTTGCGCAAACATGATAATATTGTTCTCGGTTCGCAGATATGCAAAATTATTGAGAAGCACTTGGGATTCCATATAGAATTTGCCGGTAATGTCACTCATGACGATCGTGTTCATGACGCCATTTGTCAGCGGGTTTCTTTTTTGGAGCGTTATCCTTATACACGTACCGCTTATGATTTGCGCGAGTTGAGCAAAAATATCGCTAAATCCGGTAACCAGCAGTTGATGCTTCGTTATTCTTAAATGCGTTTTCATGGGAGCAAGCTTTTTAGTTTTTATTGAGGTTCTTGATGCAGAAGGATTTTGCCAAACTTAATTATTATGAAATGCTGGATATCAGTCCTGTCGCGGCATTTTTTGAAATCCGGCACGCTTATAACGCCGCTTTGCAGATTTACGGCGCGGACTCCATGGTTAGTTATTCCTTGTTTTCTAACGATGAAAGAAAAAAAATTCTTAATCATCTGGAGAGAGCTTATCTCACGCTCATCAACGCGCAGGAAAGAAAAAAATATGACAAAGAACTCGGGCAGGCCGGTTTGCTGCCTCAGGTAGAGGGCAGGACTCCTCTAAAAAGACCGGCGTGTATTTACGATGTCAAGAGGCAGACCGGCGTGAAAATCATGCCGAAAAAAACTAACAAAACTATTTTACGCGAAAACGTGGAAGGCAATAAGAAGATTAGTGAAATATTATCGCGGCCGGAGATCAGCGGAACAGATCTGAAAAGCATAAGAAATGAATTGGGCATTCCCTTGGAAGAAATCGCGCAGGAAACCAGAGTGCGTTTGGATTATCTTACTTATATCGAGGAAGATAAAACAAATCGCCTGCCGGCAATTGCTTTTCTCAAAGGTTTTATTAAGGCGTATTTGAAGATTCTTTGTCTGGAGCCGGTGGATGATATTTGTGCCCGCTATATGAAGTGGCTGGAGAACGCGGGAAAGAAAAGTTAAATTATAAGATGTGTATTATGAAAATAATAACTCTGATTACCCTGCAGCAAGACGGCATTCAAAAGGTGATGAAGGGAATCACAGCAACGGAAGAAGTATCGCGCGTCACCCGCACCCTCAAACACACGAAAGACATCGATTATATAATCATAGAGACCTGATGGCAAAATCCAAAGGCAAAATTGAATTTTACAAAATGAGCGGCAGCGNNCTTCGTTTGCCCGCAATGTTTGTCAGCGGAAAATTTCCGTGGGTGCCGACGGGCTGCTTTTGATTGAGCCTTCAAAGATCGCGGATTTTAAGTGGCAGTTTTTTAATTCCGATGGTTCCGTGGCGGAAATGTGCGGCA
>DHGA01000077.1:13533-13668 GCA_002402545.1 Syntrophaceae bacterium UBA4810 | reverse complement strand
AGCAAAGTCAAAGAAAATACCGATTCAGGTGTCTTCAACGCCATACAATACGCGGGAATCGCGGCGCTGAAAAACGAGGCGGGTTTTGTGGATAAGATGTTAGGAATCTATGCACGCCGCCGCGAGCTTGTTTTA
>DHGA01000077.1:0-13490 GCA_002402545.1 Syntrophaceae bacterium UBA4810 | reverse complement strand
AATCGTTTATTTGACAAAACCGCGGTAGTTGTTGCCGCCGGAACTGCCTATGGCCAATATGGAGAAGGCTTTGTGCGTTTTTCTTTGACTGTGCCGGATGACCGGCTACGGGAAGCGATGAGCCGCATCGAAAAAGAATTCAAGTCATAACGCCGGAAAAGGTCTGTATGCTTCGTTGCGCTTCACCCTCAGTCGTTGCGGCGTATCCGCAAATACGCCTCACTCCATCGGGTTCGCGCGCCTTGCCTCCAGAGCCTTTTGCGACGTTACGATAAAAGGAAGATAATCAATTATGGAAATGGGAATTCTGGGCCTTCCCCAAAGCGGGAAGAGCACCTTGTTTGAAATAATGACAGGAACAAAAGGCAGTCAGCACAATGAAGCTGTGCTGCGCGGACAGGCTTCCGTGCCGGATGAGCGTTTTGATAAGCTTGTCGAAATCTACAAACCGGCAAAGGTAACTCCGGCCAAGATTCCCTTTGTCGATGTTCATGTAATGGGAGAAAAACCGTGGGAATCCATCCGCCAGCATTTAAGCGGCGCCGATGGTATTTTGCATGTTGTGGACGGTTTTTCCCTGCCGGATGTTTCTCTGGCGCTCGACGCCTACCGCAAACTTGAAGACGAACTGATTTTATCTGATTTAATCATCATCGAAAAAAAAATGGAGCGCACGGCAAAATTGCCCAAAAAAGCGATTCCCGCGCAGGATGTAGCGCAAAATGAAATTCTGCCGCGCTTGAAAGATTGTTTGGAAGCGGGGAAACCGCTGCGCACAGTGGGCCTGACACCAGCGGAAGAATTTTTGCTGCGCAGTTTTTCTTTCTGGACGATCAAGCCGGAATTGGTGGTGGTCAACGTGGCCGAGGATAATATTTCTTTTGCCGAAGATTTTGCTAAAGAGGCAAAATTAGATGAGCCGGTTGTGGGCATCTGTTGTAAAATCGAAGCGGAACTAACCGGGCTTGATGCCGCTGAGCAAAAAGAATTTCTTGCCTCTATGGGAATTGCCGAGCCCGCTTTCGGTCGTATTATCCGCGCCGCTTTTTCGTTATTGGGACGCATTTCTTTTTTCACTGTTGGTGAAGATGAAGTAAAAGCGTGGGTGATTCCCGTAAATACCAAAGCACCCAAAGCCGCGGGCACCATTCACAACGATTTTGAACGCGGTTTTATTAAAGCCGAAGTTATGCGCTATGATGAATTTATCGCTCATGGTTCATCTGCCGCTCAGGTAAAAGCGGCCGGACTTTTACGCCTGGAGGGAAAAGAATACATCGTCCAGGACGGCGATATCATCAACTTCCGCTTTAATGTTTAATGAAGATATAAAACTATATGTCAAATTAATTTTCCAGAAAGGACAGTTAATCAGCGTGAGTAAAAACATCATTTTCCCCATATTGAAAAGACTCTTTTATCCAAAGCATCTATATCGCATCATACAGTTACAGCTGGGCAGGAAAAAGAAAGACAGGGCGTTTGATGACGCTCAGTTGAAATTATATTCCAAGTTGCTGACCGGAGATTTCCTGCATTACGGTTATTTTGAAGATGCTAATAAAAAGCCGGAAGATATATCGCTAAACGATATTTATCAGGCGCAGGAAAATTATGGCTGGCAGCTTGTAAATCTTATCGCCGACACTTCTCAACCGGCGCTGGATATAGGCTGCGGCATGGGAGGTCTGATTGCTTTAATGACGCAAAAGGGCATTAAAGCAGTTGCCCTTACCCCGGATAAAAACCAGGCTAAACATATCAGAGAAAAATACGCGGATACAATGCTGCTGGAGTGCCGCTTTGAAGATATCAAGGCGGATAATTATACTAACTATTTTGGCACGGTCATTACATCAGAATCATTACAGTATCTGAAGCTCGATCAGGCTTTGCCCATTATCGATAAAATACTCCAGAGCGGCGGAAAATGGATCGTGTGCGATTATTTCAAGATAAAAGAAAAAGAGGGTAAAGGCGGTCACAACTGGGAGCTGTTTACTAAAAAATTGGATGAAAATGGCTTTAGAATAAATTATCAGAAAGATATTACCCCCAACGTTTTACCTACAATTTCCTATGTTGATATGCTGACGACAAAAATAGGATTTCCGATAAAGGATTTTATTATCGAAAAACTGCAGGCGAAGGCGCCAGGAATACACTATGCGTTAGAAGGCGCCATTCCCGAAATAGAAGCTAAAATCAAAAAGAATACCGACAAAACAGACCCGATGATCTTTGCCGCGAACAAGCGATATATGCTGTTGGTAATTGAAAGAAAATAAATATATTTTTGGATAATTACATTTAAATTGAGTGGTTATCAGTTCTCTCAAGATCATTTTTTTATTATAAAAATCATTAAAGCCGGACTCATTAGAAGGCATAAAGTGGTACACGCCCATTGCTGCCACGGCCACAAAAGTGAGGCATGTCACACTTTGTAGCTTTGACGGCTTTATTCTGCCTTCCCTATGCTCTAATATCATAAATAATATTTTTTCAAAACAACGAAAACTTGGCATGGCTTATGTAGGGTGTAACTAGCTTAATATAGATTCATTCGCTTATTCCTTTGGGGATGTTTCCGGTGAATCTTATTGAAGTTGCGGTAAGCGGTAAGAAGTAGTTTTTTTAAAATTCAATTTTTTAAAGGAGGGAAGGTTTTATGAGAAGAGTTGTAAAAACTTTATTGCATTATTATTTACTATGCTGATGACTATCAGCTTGGCTCATACGGTAGAAATCGGGACTAACCCCACTTCCACCCTGCTCAACGGTTACGGTCCTTTCTCGGTATCGTCCAGCAGCGTGAGCAGTTGGGTATTGGGTTTTGGCGGCGGCGGAACTTTGATTACTTCCGCGAATGATTCATCTTTACGTGTCGGTGTTCCGATGACGCCGTGGAATACCTACACCAGTTTCTTTTCGGTGCCGATGGTGACACAGTTGCTCCCTATTATTCTTACGCGCGGCCGTTCTACAACAGCCTTATCTATCCCAAAAAAGCAAATGCTCTGTTGAATGGCACATAGCATTTTACGCCGAACAACACGGACCGGGGAAGTGACCGCTACCGCGTAGCATTTGCCAAACGTTTAATGGACAAAGACACCTTTACAAAACGTTATAAAAAAGTTAATTACTTCCAGTATTAAATCTGATTGCAGATTCTTAATTCATAATAGGGAATGAAATATGAAATTATTTATTATAACCGGCATGCCGGCGGTAGGAAAGAATATTGCCGCGCAATACGCGCAGGAACATATAATCCCTATATTTTCCACCGGTGATTTTGTGCGGGCGGAAATACGAAAAAGAGGCGCAAGCGGCGATCCGGAAATGTCGGCAAAGATATCGACCGAGATGCGTGGGAAAGACGGATTGGGTGTAACGCGCCTGGCGGTGGCGGAAGCCTTGAAAACCAAGAGCGATGTGGTTTTTCTGGAAGGTATCCGCTCGTGGCCGGAGGTAGAATGGATTCGTTCTCAGACAGACTGCACGGTGATAGCCGTTGTCGCTCCCCGGTTGGCGCGCCTGGAACGGATTAAAAAAAGAGGCCGCGAAGATGATTCGGCTTCGCATTTTGATCTCCGCGATCAAAGAGAAATTGAATATGGCGTAGCAATTTGCATCGCGCTGGCAGACGTCTATGTGCTCAATACCGGCACAATAGAAGACGCGCTGGCCCAGCTTGACCGGATTGTACGGAGAAGTTAGAAGTATTTTTAGAAACCAGAAAGATGGTAGTTATGAGTGGGCCGCTTACTTGTTTATGCTGCGGCAAATGCTGTTTTGTTGATTTGACCGCTTACGCGCACAAAGAAGATTTTGAGCGCTGGCGCGCCGAAGGCAGGCAGGATATTCTGGAAATTATCGCACACCGCCATCTTCTCTGGGCGGGAGATAGAATGATTTCCGTGGATACCGGCGATTATCCTCGTGAATGCCCTTTTCTCTACAGTGAAGGGAAAAAGTATTTATGCTCCATATATGAGACAAGGCCTCAGGTTTGCCGCGAATATCAGCCGGGATCATCTCCTTTGTGTCCGCAATGGAAACCGGGACAAAAGGATAAAAAACCGTAGTTTTTCTATTTGAAAAATACCACGCTGATAAAAAATGATCTTATTGACGGTTCAGCATTCCCTCTATTTTTGTTAAAAACTCATCAGTGTCGGAAATGTTTAAAGCGATTATTTCACCGGGGCATGTTGTTCTACGGTCTTTGGTGAGTATATTGGGGACTATCTGGACAGCATTTATGGGGATGTCGTTTTTCTTCAGGAATATTTTCGCGGGTTCGGAGACCAAAGTCGTTTCAATACGCGAGATTATTCGCGCGTGGACAATAAGCTTTGCCGCGGCCAGTCCGATTAATTTATCGAACAGGATAAAGCTTCTTTTTGATCTGTGGAATTTTTTTAAGCATTCCCAAAGCGGTCTCAGCCCGCTTTCTCGCGAAGAAAAGACAATCTTATCGTTTTCGATAAGCGCCAGTGAATATTTTGTAAAATCCGGTTCCAAAATAATATTTGTGCCTCAAGAAAATTTATCCATCAGTTTTCTGGTTATTTTTCCGCCGATGGTTTCCTGCGCGTGCAGGGCGCCGTATGGGCAGATTTCGATACAGCAATAACAGCGGATGCACTTTTTATAATCAAATTTTATTTTTTCGGCAAGCGGTTCAAGGGCCTTTGCCGGACACAATGTCCAGCACTGTGAGCACATCTCGCACAAAGATTCATCACATGCGGGGAGGGCCATCGTGTGGCGGCGCATGAAGTTGTGCAGAAAACGGGGCCCCCAGATGAGGCCGGAAGATGGCGGTAGCTGAAAATCAGTAATCCGAGGCATGTCACCCGTTACTTTAAAGGTGGGAAGTAATCCCATGGCTTCGGCGTTTTTTAAAATAGGCGCGCTTGTGTAACTGATGCCCAGCATTTGGCATACGGCCATGTCCAGCGCGAAACTGTCGTCGCTTCCCATCAGAACGCCTATTTGTCGGGGTTTTCCTTCTCTGCCCGGGCCTTCGCCCTCCAACGCAAGTATTCCATCCAAAATGGACACGGTGGGCTTTACGGTTTGATGAATGGCGATCAGCAGGCGGGCAAAAGCGCCTGTATCGCTTCCCGCGCGCATATGCCATTGCGATTTTTTAAATCCGACAATACAGCCGAACATGTTTTTCACCGCTAAAGTCAAAAGCATTTGTGTGTGCGTTTTGAGCTTGGGAAGATTTATAATGACATCCGCTTCCAAAACGTCCCGTGCGATTTCGATTTTGCCGTAAGGCTTCCCGATGTCCGTCATCACGGTATCTTTAAAAGGAGAGAAGACAACATCAAGCCCCGCCAGCGCTTTATCGAGTTCATTCATTTTTATGATACGGGCAAATGAGCCGATAGCGGGGGAATCGGAAACCTGCGGGCGCGCGTTTTTTTCCAGAACGTATTCCACGGCGGCTTTGATTATCAGGGGGTGCGTTAAAATGGCATTTTCGGGCGACGCCGCGGAAAGCAAATTTGGTTTAATCAGAACACGGCAGCCGCTTTTGATTTTTTCGCCGGCGAGCGCATCAATCATTTCAAAAAAAATTGATTTGAGCTCATGATAGTTATAGGAGGCTTTGCGGACAAGAACATCGACCATAAAAAATTTGCCTTGTGATTAACGTGTGGAATCAGTATCGCAAATAATTTGTGTCTGGAGCCGATGGCCAGAATCGAACTGGCGACCTACTGATTACGAATCAGTTGCTCTGCCGGCTGAGCTACATCGGCGCTCAACTCCCTAAAGAGATGAGCTATTTATCTTATGGCGGACACCTTGTCAAGTTTTACATAATGGTTAAATTACCACAAAGATTGACTTAACAGAGGTTTTCCTTTAACTTATAGAAAGTGAGCAATATGAAACTGGGAATGATTATCTTTCTTTTAGTCTTTTTTTGTCTTTACGGAAGCATTAATTTCTATTTCTTTTTCCGGGCAAAAAACATTTTTCAATTTGCGGGTCTTTTGCAGGCGGCTATCCTTTTTATCCTTGTGCTTTTGATTGCCGCGCCGGTGCTGGTGCGCGTACTCGAATCGCTTCGTTATGAGCAGCTAGCGCGCGCTGTGGCCTGCATCGGTTATGTGTGGATGGCTTTTGTTTTTTTATTCTTCTTTATAAGTTTATCTCTCGATATTGTACGGCTTGCCCATAAAATATTCGGTTCAGGTTCTTTTCAGCTTAAGACAATATTTTTTGCTACATCCGTTTTTCTATCCGCTTCTCTGGTGATTTACGGATACATTGACGCGCAGCGGATAAGAGTTAAACATCTGGAAATCGAAACTAAACATGCTCTGCCCGGCGAGGGTAAACTCCGTATTGTTCAAATCTCTGATGTTCACGTGGGAATTATCATTCGCGAAAATCGTATTGATTCCATTCTTGAGCGTGTCCGTGAAGCTGGGCCTGATATTTTTGTTTCCACCGGTGATCTGCTCGACGGCGAACTGGATAATATCATGAATGACGCCGAACGCTTCGCGCAAATGCCTGCAAAGTATGGCAAATATGCCGTGTTGGGCAATCATGAATATTACGCGGGACTGAAACGCTCGATCGAGTTTACCGAAGCCGCGGGTTTTAAAATTTTACGCGATGAATTTGTTGAGGTAGCCGGAATAACAATATTTGGTGAAGACGACATCACCGGCAGGAAGCGTGGAGAAACAAAAAACAGCGAAACTTTTCTGGAAGCTTTGTCTAAAGAACGTGATACTTTTGTTCTATTGTTAAAACATCAACCACATGTTGATAAGGAAAATAATTTCAATATGCAGCTTTCCGGCCACACGCATGGCGGTCAGCTTTATCCGTTTGGGTTTATCGTGAAATTATATTTTCCGAAAATTTACGGCCTGCATGAACTGGCGCCGAACAAACTTCTCTACGTCAGCCGTGGTACCGGTACATGGGGGCCGCCCGTACGCGTTTTCGCCTCGCCGGAAATTACGGTCATTGATTTAATCGGAAAAAAAGAAAACTAGAATTCAGATCCCCGGATAAAATTAACAGCATTCCTAAAGATTGCCAGCCCCTGGCCTTCTTCGGGAAGATCTTCCCGCGTCCAGCGCGGGTGGTTGGTCCGGTGCAAAAACGCTTCGGGATGCGGCATTAGGCCGAAAAGCCGACCCGTTTCGTTGCAGATTCCGGCGATGGCATTAGTCGAACCGTTGGGATTGGCCGGATATTCCATCGTGAGTTTCCCCTCCGGTGTGGCGTAACGAAAGACGACCAGATTTTTCCTTTCGATCTCTTCCGAAACCGCGAGGCTTTCCGGAATGAAATTGCCTTCTCCGTGGCGCACGGGATAGTACACGACATCGAAGCCGCGCGTAAAGACGCAGGGGCTTTGCTCGTTGGCCTTGAGATACACCCAGCGGTCTTCAAAACGGCCTGAATTGTTGAACGTGAGCGTCGTGGTCTGCTTAGTGTAGTTGCCGTCAAGCGCGGGTAAAAGCCCCAGCTTCACCATCAGTTGAAACCCATTACAGACACCAAGGATCAGTCCGCCGCCGTTGATGAATTTCAGGAGTTCTTCAATGAGCATTTCATTGGCGCCGGAAATGGTCGCGTGCAGGAAGCGATTAGCGCCTGCTTTGGCCGAGCCTAGGTCGTCTCCGTCTAAAAACCCGCCGGGGAGATTCAGGAAGTTGTAATCCGAGAGTCTTTTTTCGCCGTGGAGCAGTTCACTGATATGGACGATGTCGTATCGGTCCGCGCCCGCCAGTTTGCAGGCGTGCGCCATTTCCATTTCGCAGTTCGTGCCGTTGCCGGTAAGAATAATCGCTTTGACCTGATTTGCCATTTTTTTGTCCTGTCTAGAAATTAAGCGGCGCTTGCCACGCGTCTTTGAGTTTGCCGATTTTTTCTTTAATGATGGTTTTGCCGGAAAGTCCGCTTATTTGAAGTAGCCCGTCATTCGACACAAATCCGATTTCGCGCACGACATGGTCCGCCATCAGCTTTTCAAATTTTGTTTTGTCTCTGGGATGGATTGTCACGACAAAGCGGCTGGCCGTTTCGGAGAATAAAACGAAATCATCGCGCTTCTTGCCGCGGTAAGGGACGTCCTTCAAATCGATGTTGAGGCCCAGGCCTCCGGCAAACGCGGTTTCCGCGAGTGCTATTCCTAAGCCCCCGTCCGAGCAGTCGTGGCACGAGGCGACAAGCCCCGCCCGGATCGCTTTGTTTAAAGCGCGGTAGAACCTCATCGCGTTTTTCGCGTCCACCTGCGGGACATTGTTGCCGATGGCGCCGTTTTGCGCGAACCACTCGGAGCCACCCAGTTCGTCGCGCGTTTCGCCCAGAATGTAAACCAGATCCTGCGGGCGCTTGGCATCCATCGTGACGGCTTTGCGCACATCGGATATTTTGCCAATCACCGAATATAAAAGTGTCGGCGGAACGGAGATTTTTGTCTTGCCTATGGAATAATCGTTTTTCATGCTGTCCTTGCCGGAAATGCACGGCACGCCGTAGGCGGTGGTAATATCAAAGATGGCCATATTCGAGCGCACCAGCTGCGCGAGCTTGAACTCGCCATCGGGCGTTTTAGGTGACTTGACCGGATCGCACCAGCAGAAATTATCGAGCCCCGCCAGGTGATCCAAATCCACACCCACGGCCACGGCGTTTCGCACCGCTTCGTCAATCGCGCAGGCGGTCATGTGATACGCGTCAATATCACTGTAGCGCGGGCAGATGCCGTGCGCCACGACGACGCCTTCCATCGAATCGAGCACGGGGCGTACAATGCCCGCGTCCGACGGCCCGTCGTTTGCAACGCCGACGAGTGGTTTCACCACCGAGCCGCCCTGGACTTCATGATCGTACTGGCGAACCACCGATTCCTTCGAACAGATATTGAGGCGCGAAAGCATTTTGGACAGCGCCTTGCCCAAATGGGCCGGCACGGGAAAGGTCGGTTCCCGATGCCTGGACGCTTTCCAAGTCGCTCGCAGCTTCATCTGCGGGACACCCTCGTGTAAAAACGCCATGTCGAGATACGCCACGGTTTTTTTGCCGTAACGGATGTGGAACTTGCCGGACTTCGTGAATTTGCCCAGCACCGTGGCTTCCACGTCCATCTTGCACGCGAGTTCCAGAAACTTGTCCACTTTTTTCGGATCGACCGCCAGCGACATGCGCTCCTGCGCCTCGGACACCAGAATCTCCCAGGGTTGAAGGCCCGCATATTTCAAGGGCGCAAGCGACAGATCCATCTCGCAGCCGCCCGAGTAGGTGGCCATTTCTCCCACCGACGAGGAAAGCCCGCCCGCACCGTTATCGGTCAGCGCACGATAAAGCCCGGCGTTGCGGGCTTTGAGCAGAAAGTCCGTCATTTTCTTTTGCGTGATCGGGTCGCCAATCTGCACGGCTGTCACCGGCGAGCCTGCGTGAAGCTCTTCGGAGGAAAACGTCGCGCCGTGAATGCCGTCTTTTCCGATGCGGCCGCCCGTCATGATGATGACATCGCCGGGTTTAATTTCCTTCCCGTGCGTGGGTTTGCCGTTTAAGCGCGCGGGCATGATGCCGGCCGTTCCGCAATAGACCAGGGGCTTGCCTAAAAACCTCTCGTCAAACACGATGCTGCCGTTCACCGTTGGAATGCCGCTTTTGTTACCGCCGTGTTCCACGCCTTCGCGCACGCCATCGTAGATGCGCCGCGGATGGAGAATACGGGGCGGCAGTTTCTTTTTATGGAAGGGCGAGGCAAAGCAAAACACATCCGTGTTGAAGATGAGCTTTGCGCCAATCCCCGTGCCGAACGGGTCGCGGTTCACGCCGACGATACCGGTGAGCGCGCCGCCGTAGGGATCGAGCGCCGAGGGAGAGTTGTGCGTCTCCACTTTGAAAACCAGATTAGACTTGTCATTGAACTTGATGATGCCCGCGTTATCGACAAACACGGACAGGCAGAAGTCTTTCTTGCCTTTGGCCTTGCGGATTTTCGCCGTCGAGCCCTTGATATAGGTTTTAAAAAGCGAGTTAATGATCTTTTTTGTACGCCCATCGTTATATTCGATGCGGCTGTTGAAAATTTTATGCTTGCAGTGCTCCGACCAGGTCTGCGCGAGACATTCGATCTCCACGTCGGTCGTGTTTTCGTCAAGCCCCATTTTTTGGCGGGCTTTGACGACGGAAGGATCGGCATAGTATTTGGCGATCGCCTGCATCTCTTCGAGGTTGAGCGCGAGCAGCTTTTCGGAGCTGATTTTCAGAAGCGCGCTCGCGTCGAGGTTGGTGAGATTGATTTGCTCTACACGCGGTTCGTTTTTTCCCGTTACCTGAGGCACAACCGCGGGCAGACCGTTTGTAAAGTCAAATTTATCCTTGCCCACCACCTGATGGCGTTCAATTAAGTCATTGGCCAGAAGATCCGAAGCGATCCGCTCCGCATCGATTTTGGTGATGGACCCGGAAATCAGATACTGGCGGGAGGTGTAAACGCTGATTTTGCGCGCGCCCAGTCGTTCGCCCAGCAATAGCGAAATCGCTTCGCGCGCCGTTTTGCCGACGTTGTCGGTGACGCCGGGGCGAAACCCCACTTCGATGAGCCAATCGAAATTGCGAGCCATCGGCCGGTTGATGGCGTATTCCTGAATCACCGGGTCGGAAAGGGGGCCTGCTGCCGCCTCGCGAAGTTCAGCGACTGTCAGACCGCCGTCAACCGTATAGACCTCGACGGTGGCCACCTGAGCAACCGGGAGATTCAGATTTTCGCCAATGCGTTTTTTCGTCTTTTCGCCCAGCGCGTCGCGAATGTCTTTAATAAATCCCACTTCTATTCTGTCGGCCATGATTTTCCTTGAACTTTCTGAATGTTTGCGTCTGTGTAAAAATAAAAACAGATGTTCGGCTTATACCCAAAAGAGTTGAATTATGCAACTTTCAATATGCCCAGTCAGTTATCAGTATATTTAGTTAATTTATCAAATGCTTACGTGCTGGTCATTTTGCTTGACACGCCTGTCTTTTGACCGTTATATTTGTAAGAAATTAATAACTTTAATTGTTTATATGGTATTTCATAAACAAACAAAAGGAGGTACCTAAATCATGAAAACAACAAGTATTATGTGTAAAATCTGTCTTTTAATCCTTGCCATTTGTTTTCTCGCGGGTTGCGCCACTACCGGCGGCACAAAAGTCAGCATGAGCTATGATAAATATTCTCCTTCTTTTAAAGCCGCCGATTACAGTTACCTGCGCGGAAAGAAAGTGGTTCTTTCTTCCTTTCAAAATCAGGCGGCAAACACCAAATCGTGGGGCTATCTCAGCGCGGATAACAAATATATGTATGAAGGAAACGCGACACTGGAAAGCTATTACTGGTATTGTTTTCAAAAAGCTTTTCGCCATGTTGGCGTTAGCGTGGTTGATTATCAAACCGATGACCGATACTATCACGGCCGTTATTGGTGGGGCGCGCCCGGACCCGGTACTTACAGAGCGCCCAAAGGTGTTGCGGAATTTCAGCTGATACTTACGTCAATGACGGATCAGGAATTTAAATTCAAAGCGCTGGTCTTCAAAAATGGTGAAACAAAATTAGATAAAGAATTCACCGTGAAAATGGCGCCCGCGGGAACGGATAAAGTTCCTGAATTAGAAAGGCGTTCTTATCGATTAGTGGACGCGGCTTTTACGACAATAATCAAAGACAAAGATTTTCGCAGAGTGTTCTAATATTCAAGTCTAAAACCGCCGCGGCTAAGAAAATTATTTTTTAATTACTAATAATACATGTAGGGCAAAGTTAATGGAGATATTCTTCTACATCGCGACAGCACTTTTGATTATTATTGTTGTATTGC
The DNA here is from genome assembly GCA_002402545.1 of Syntrophaceae bacterium UBA4810. GTDB lineage: Bacteria > Desulfobacterota > Syntrophia > Syntrophales > Smithellaceae > UBA4810. The sequence goes on along the minus strand of DHGA01000077.1, from coordinate 1,611 downwards.
TAATATGGCAGTTAACGCGGGGATTTTCAAAAAATGCATCGCTTGAGGGCAAAATTGACGTTCTGAAAAATTTGCAGGAACGAACCGAGCAATCTGTGCGCGATGAAATCGTGAAGTTTCGCGCTGAGGCGCAAACGCAATCCCGGGAGCAAAGAGGAGAATTATCCATTTCGCTTAAAGGATTTGGAGATTCTGTAGAACAAAAGATGGAAGCCGTGCGCCTTGTTGTGGATGCCAAACTGAAAAATATTCAAGAAGATAATGCCCATCAGCTTGAAGAGATGCGCAAAACAGTCGACGAAAAACTTCATACTACTTTGGAAAACAGGTTGGGGGAAGCTTTCAAGCTGGTAAGCGAGCGGCTGGAGCAGGTACAAAAAGGCCTGGGCGAAATGCAGAGCCTGGCCAGCGGGGTTGGTGATCTGAAAAAAGTTTTACTAAACGTTAAGACAAAAGGGGTATTAGGTGAAGGCCAGCTTGGCGCCATTCTCGAGCAGCTTTTGACACCCGCTCAATATGACAAGAACGTCAAAACAAAAGAAAAAAGCTCTGACCATGTTGAATTCGCGGTAAAAATTCCCAGTAAAGATGATTCAGGCAGTTTTCTCTGGCTTCCTATTGACGCGAAGTTTCCGACAGAAGATTACATGTCTTTAATCGATGCTTATGAAAAGGGTGATATTGGTGAAATCGAGACTTACACGAAAAGCCTCAAAGCGAAGATTGAAAGATTCGCTAAGGATATCAATGCTAAATATATCGATCCTCCCAATACCACGGACTTTGCCATAATGTTTTTGCCTTTTGAAGGTCTTTTTGCCGAAGTTCTGCGCATTCCCGGCCTTTTTGAAAAAATTCAACGTGATCACAAAATAACTATAACCGGTCCCACAACGATTTCTGCTTTTTTAAGCAGCCTGCAGATGGGGTTCCGTACTCTCGCGATACAGAAACGATCAACAGAAGTATGGAAAGTTTTGGGTGAAGTGAAAACGGCGTTCGGTAAATTCGGTGAATCACTGGACGCGGTGCGTAAAAGACTGGAGCAGGCGGCCAACACAGTGGACGACGCGCAGCGCAAATCGCGAACAATACAGAGCAAATTGCGGGCAGTGGAAGAGGCGCCGTTAATTACAAGCGAAGTAACAGAAGTAACAATGGAGAATCAAGCAATCCCGGAGTTGGAAGAAGCTTAAATTAAAATGAACCAAACCAAGGAAGTAGGCAAAGGAACCGGATTGGGTTTGGGCATTTCTTGTTAAATAATCCAGGAGCACAAAGGCGATATATCGTTTGAAAGCAAGGAGGGAAAAGGAACAACATTCACCTTTAGAATTCCTGTTGTTTCATAAACCATAAAACTTCTTAATAAATTAGCTTGCCTATATCATTAATATTTTAACTTTTTTGTTTGACACAAATTTTTATCTATGATTTAGAAACAGCTGAAAATCTCAAAGGTTTTTGTTTATTTTCCAATAAATAATGTCATTACAAGGAGGGGGTTATGATAAAAAATATTTTTAGAATGTGTTTTATTTCACTGGTTATTGTGTTGTTCGCGGGCACAGTTTTTGCCGCGCCTACCATCAAGATCGGAGCGATTTTGTC
>DHGA01000091.1 GCA_002402545.1 Syntrophaceae bacterium UBA4810 | reverse complement strand
TAAAGTTAAAACTTTTTAAAACCGCGGCGGCGCGGTCGGGATCGTTGACCACCAGGCGCACCGTGCTGTCTTCCGCGGAAGACAGCACGGTGCGCCTGGTGGTCAACGATCCCGACCGCGCCGCCGCGGTTTTAAAAAGTTTTAATTTTAATTTTGAAGTAACGCCGGTGCTCGCCGCGGAAGTACCGCTGCACGCCGGCGGCATGAACGCGATATTGAAACCATTGTCTAAAGGTGAAATCAATATTCATTATCTTTACACCACCATCAACCGCATCGGCAAGGAAACCATCGTCATTCTTGGCGTGGATAAGATTGAAGAAGCCAGGGAAATTCTGACACAAAACTGGATTTCTCTAATTGACGAAGAAATTTATTCCATTCCGTAAATTATTTTAAAATGCCCGTATCCGCTGAAAAAGTAAACGCCTTGGCCGATAGAATGGCTAAACTCGGTGTTTCCGAAAAAGATTTTTCCGAATCTTTTATCCGCTCTTCCGGCCCCGGCGGGCAAAAAGTAAACAAAAGTTCTTCTCAGGTTCAACTGGTTCATCTTCCCACCGGCCTTTCTGTAAAATGTCAGCGCGAGCGTTCTCAAAGTCTGAACAGATTCCTCGCGCGAAGGTTATTGCTCGATAAAATTGAGGCAAAACAAAAAGGCTTCGTAGAAGAAAAAAAGAAAATAAGGGAAAAAATCCGGCGTCAAAAAAGGAAAAGAAGCAAAAAAGCAAAGGAAAAAGTTCTTGCCTCTAAACACAAGCGTTCAAAAACAAAAGTCCTCCGCGGCAAAGTAGTTATCGACGATTAGAAATAGCTTGACAACAAATATCAAACTTAAACTGCCGCATCAAAAAATCATGATATTTTAAAATCGGGATCCCGCTAAGCATCGCTCGCGGGATTAATTCGACTTGCGAATTTCGTTCCGCTGCGCTTTCGAAATTCGAGTCTCATAAAAAAAGGGAGTGAAAGTCGATGCACGCTTCCCCTCCCTGTTTTATTATTACATTTTTTAGACTGATTAACCGCCGATGACCTTCAAAAACGGATTCACGAAAAGCAAAATCATCGAAACAACCAGCGCGTAAATGGCCAGTGATTCAATCATCGCCAGACCAACGATCATGGTCAGAAGAACTTTGCCCTGAGCTTCAGGATTGCGTCCCACCGCGTTGGTCGCTCCGTTGAGGCCGTTACCCATGCCCAGGCCGGTGCCTATGGTGCCCAAACCTATCGCTAAACCCGCGGCAATAACCGAAAGACCAATCACGATAGCTTTTGTGTAATCAACAGATGCCCCGGCTTCCGGAGCCGCGTAAGCAAAGGGAGCGCAAAAAACTACCAACAGCATTACCATCATCGTGTAAAAGAAACTTTTTTTCATTTTAATTCTCCTTAAACTTAAATTAATCATTTTTTATTTCCAACAAAAACTTCTAAGTAATTAACCTCCTTTCTTTAAAATTACGGCTTTTTTGACCGATAGTCATGATGATTTGTAATAATACTTCTAATAATTGTCAAGGATTATTTAACATGAACACATTTCTTGATTTTATCTATAAGTCAAGATAATAGTTCATAAATGAACAATAAAGAAATGCAATTAGCCCAATTAATACAAAAAGATATTGACGCGGTAAGCCGCCCCTTCGAAAACATCGCGCAAAAACTGAAAAGATCGGAAGCCGATGTTATCCAGTCAATAAAAAAGCTTTCCCGTGACGGCTTGATTCGTAAATTCGGAGCGATCCTGCGCCACAATAAAGCGGGCTATAAAACAAACGCGCTGATTGTATGGTCTGTTCCGGCACAGCAAGCGGAAAAGGTTGGCACTTTTTTTTCTTCTTTCCCCTTTATTTCTCATTGCTACGAAAGAAACCCTTCCTTTAGAAATAAATATAACCTTTTCACGATGATTCACAGTCAAACCGAAGATATTGATTCGCTGGTGCGCGAATTATCAGCATCGTCAAAAATCAATGATTTTTTAATTTTGAAGAGCATTGAAGAATACAAAAAAACTTCTCCGGAGTATTTCTAATGTCTAAAAAAAATGACCGCGCTTTCGCCAACGCGAAAAAATTTATCTCCGGAGGCGTGAACAGCCCCGTGCGCGCCTGGCACGCGGTCAGCGGTTCTCCTATTTTTGTCCAGAAAGCTAAAGGCTCCAAAATATACGACCTCTCTGGAAAAGAATATATTGATTATGTATTATCATGGGGCCCGATGATTTTAGGCCACGCTCATCCTAAAATTATTTCTGCGATAAGACAGTCGGCCACCAGCGGCACAAGCTTCGGCGCCCCTACCGAAGCAGAAACAGAAATGGCGCAATTAATCTGCGAGGCAATTCCTTCTATTGAACAGGTTCGCATGACGAGTTCCGGCACGGAAGCGGCAATGACAGCCATCCGCCTGGCTCGCGGCTTCACGGGAAAAAAAATAATCGCTAAATTCAGCGGCTGTTATCATGGTCATGCCGACTCTATGCTGATTAAGGCGGGCTCCGGGGTTACCACCTTGGGCATACCCGGTTCTCCGGGAATACCGGAAGAAACCGCGCAGCTAACCTTAAGTCTTCCCTATAATGATTTAGAATCCCTGCAAAAAGCAATAGAAATCCACGGCGCACAGCTTGCGGCGATCATTGTGGAACCGGTTGCCGGCAACATGGGTGTAGTGCCTCCACGCGACGGATTTTTAAAAACGCTTCGCGAACTTACGGCAAAGGAAAATATTATCTTAATTTTTGATGAAGTAATCACGGGATTTAGATTTACTTTCGGCGGTGTGCAAAATTTATTAAAAATAAAACCGGATTTGACCTGCTTGGGAAAAATCATCGGCGCCGGCCTGCCTGTAGGCGCGATCGGCGGCAGAAAAGAAATTATGAGGCACCTTGCACCGCTGGGCGATGTATATCAGGCGGGAACACTTTCGGGAAATCCTCTGGCGATGAATGCCGGCCTGACAGCTCTTAAATTACTCAAAGAAAAAAAGGCTGATTTTAAAGCTGTGGATGAAAAAACCGAGTATTTATGCTCTGAGATTCAAAATATTTTTAAGGAGAAAGGCTTCTGCGTCTGCATCAATCGTTATCATTCCATGTTCACGATTTTTTTTCAGGAAGGCCCGGTCTTTGATTTAGCCACAGCGCAAAAATCCGACACAAAAATGTTTGCCCGCTTTTTTCACGGCATGTTAAAGCAAGGTGTGTGGCTGGCCCCTTCACAATTTGAAGCTTTATTTGTTTCTTTCGCTCATACTAACAAAGATATTTCTTGTACGTTGGATGCCTGCAAACTCGCGTTAAAAAATATATAAGCTCTTAATTGACAATAATAACTCGTTACTGTATTGATTCTTTCATAAATTTCGATCATTTTTTCGCCATCTGGAGGCAAAAATGAAAAAAGCTTTTCTTACGGGCATTACCGGACAGGACGGATCATATTTAGCCGAGCTGCTTTTGAGCAAGGGATATGAAGTTCACGGCCTGATAAGGCGTTCCAGCACTTTTAATACTGACCGTATCGACCATCTTTACCGTGACGTTCATGAACCTAACACAAAATTATTCCTTCACTACGGCGATCTCAGTGTTTCGGGACAATTGATGGATTTGCTTCACTCCATTGCTCCTGATGAAATCTATCATCTGGGTGCGCAAAGCCACGTGCGGGTAAGCTTTGATATGCCGGAATACACAGGTGATATTACTGGTTTAGGAACGCTGAGAATTCTTGAGGCGATAAGAAAAACCGGTATCAAAACGAAATTCTATCAGGCTTCGTCGAGCGAAATGTTCGGCACCGCGGAGCCGCCGCAAAGCGAAAAAACGATGTTTCAGCCGCGCAGCCCTTACGCGGCGGCAAAAGTTTACGCTTACTATATCGTGCAAAATTACCGCGACGCTTACAATCTTTTTGCGACTAACGGAATATTGTTCAATCATGAATCACCCCGCCGCGGAGAAACATTTGTCACACGGAAAATAACCCGTGCCGCCACACAAATTAAATTAGGTTTAAAAGAAAAACTTTATCTGGGGAACCTTGAGGCCAAACGTGACTGGGGTTATGCCGGTGATTTTGTCGAAGCCATGTGGCTGATGCTCCAGCAGGAAAAACCTGACGACTTTGTTATCGCTACCGGCGAAACACACTCCGTCCGCGATTTTGCCGAAAAAGTATTCGCCAAGCTTGATTTGGATTACAAAAAATATGTGGCGGTCGATCCGCGATACTTCCGGCCTACCGAAGTTGATGTTCTTCTCGGAGATTCCTCCAAGGCAAAGAAAATACTGGGCTGGCAGCCAAAAGTGACTTTTGACGAACTGATAAATATGATGATCGCAACCGACATGGAAATTGCCCGAAAAGAAAAAACTCTTGTCGATGCCGGATTTACCTGCTCCAATGGCGGACGTTTATCTTAAAGATCAACAAGGAGTTTTATTTTGCTGCAAGGAAAACGCATTACTGTTACCGGAGGAAAAGGATTCCTCGGCACCCATCTGATCAGGAAATTATCAGAGCACGGCTGTGAAAATATCTCCATCGCCGATTTGCCGGAATTCAACCTTACGGGAATTGAAGACATCCGGCGTATGTATAATACTTTGCAACCGCATATTGTCATTCATCTGGCCGCGAAAGTCGGGGGAATCGGCTTTAATCAGGAAAAACCGGCGGAACTGTTTTACGATAATCTGGTTATGGGCGCGCAATTAATGCACGAAGCTTATTTACGCGGCATTGAAAAATTTATCGCTTTGGGGACGATTTGCGCTTATCCTAAATTCACTCCCGTTCCTTTTAAGGAAGATGATCTCTGGGTTGGTTATCCTGAAGAAACAAACGCGCCTTACGGGCTCGCCAAAAAAATGATGCTGGTGCAGTCACAGTCCTACCGGCAGCAATATGGTTTCAATTCCATATTTCTGTTGCCGGTCAATCTCTACGGCCCGGGCGACAATTTCGATCCGCGCTCATCGCATGTCATTCCCGCGCTAATTAAAAAATGTTTTGATGCCATTGATAAAAATGAAAGTTCCATCGAAGTTTGGGGAAGCGGCGCCGCCACGAGAGAATTTTTTTATGTGGAAGACGCTGCTGAAGCTATTTACCTGGCAACGGAAAAATATAACAAAAGCGAACCGGTAAATATCGGCGCGGGGTTTGAAATTTCCATTAAAGAGCTTGCCGGGCTAATCGTAAAATTAAGCGGCTTTAAAGGAAATATCATTTGGAATAAAAGTAAACCGGACGGTCAACCCCGCCGAAGGCTGGACGTTTCAAAAGCATGGGAAGAATTCGGCTTTAAAGCGAAAACGGATCTGGCAGCGGGATTACAAAAAACAATTAAATGGTATATAAATAACAGGTAGTTACAATAATAACTGAACGCCGGTCATTTTTTTATTGACATAATATATTTTGAGTGTTAAGGAGCTTTCGTCCTGATGGATGAAGATACAAAAAAAACAGCTATTCAAATGGCATATGCCAGCAGCGTCGGCATTGCGATGGTTTTAGCGATTTTTGCGTGTCTCGCTCTTGGCGTTTATTTAGATAAAAAATTCGATACCGGCAACTTATTTACTTTTATTTTTCTGTTAATAGGAATTGTCGCCGGTTTTCGTAACTTGCATGTTCTGATACAAAGATATTTTACTGATGATGAACCTATAATTAAGAGTTTAAAACGTGAACCTCATCGCCAAAGACCCGCTCCAAAGAAAAATTGAGATTTACACCTGGATTTTCCTCGCTGTTGTCTTCATTCCTTCATTAATTTTCGGCACCTTTAAATTCGCCCTGGGAGTATTGCTGGGCGGTTTAATCAGCATTATAAATTTTTACTGGATGGGCCGCTCTCTGCGCGGCGCGTTTTATAAAACCGGGGGCAGCGTTAGAGGCAATGTTGTTTTTAAATATTTTATCCGTCTGCTGCTTACCGCTATCGTGTTATATCTTTTAATTTCAAAAGAAGTGGTAAATATCATCGGCCTGCTCATCGGCCTTTCTGTTGTTGTTCTAACCGTCGTTTTTACGGTTATCATTACATATTCAAAAAAAAACTTAATTAAGGAGAGTTTATAAAAATGCATCCGATATATTTTTTGGAAAATCCTTACATTCCCGCGCATGTCGCTTATACTTTTCTCCTGGCTGCCATTCTTATCGTTTTGGCTTTTCTGGCCACCAGAGGGCTTCAGGTATATCCGGGCAGGTTGCAGAATTTTATGGAGGTTATCATCGGCGGCTTTGATGCGTTACTCAATGAAGTAATGGGGCCAAAAGGCCGTAAATATTTTCCGCTTATCGCCACCTTGGGCTTGTTCATATTTTTATCCAATCTCATGGGCGCGTTTCCCGGCTTTAAATCTCCCACGTCCGACATTAATACAACCCTGGCTTTGGCGCTTGTTGTCTTTTTATCCACTCATGTAGTCGGAGTTAAAAAGCACGGGTTTAAATATCTCAAACAGTTTATGGGTCCGGTAATTTGGCTTGCGCCTTTAATGTTCGTCATTGAAATTGTCAGCCATCTCTCAAGGCCAATTTCATTATCATTTCGTCTATTCGGAAACATAAAGGGCGGTGACCTGGTATTGATTATATTGCTTATTCTGGTTCCCATGCTTGTACCACTACCGATTATGGCGCTGAAGCTTTTCGTTTATCTTGTACAGACGCTTGTGTTTGTATTGCTGGCGATGATGTACATAGCGGGAGCAGAAGAAGAAGCGCATTAATCTGCAAAATTAAGCGATTTAAATATAATTTGATATACAACGAAACAGCCGCAAGTTCCTGCTTTCGGCTGTTTTTTATTATTTACGATATTATCTGACACTTGACGCCGCGGCCTAATCGTAATATCTAGCACCTGATTTTTTTAAATATCTGAGGTTATTATGCGCAGTTTGGGAATTAATATCGGCTCTTCGAACGTAAAAATTACAATACTCGAAGACAATAATTTATTATTTAGCAAAGTTGAGCCTCACGAAGGTAATTTTCTTTTTACATTAAAAAAGATGCTGTCATCTTATCCCTTGCCGGAGAACATCACTTCTCTAGTTACGGGAACTGAAGGCCGGCGACTTTTAAACGTCAACAGTGTCATTGAACCTCTCTGCGTCGAAGAGGCGCTAAAACACCTGAATTACAATGTTGACGCGGTGGTTTCTCTGGGTGGAGAGGATCTTGTAGTTTACACAATCGACAAAGATAAAAAAATAATCAACAGCTTTTCGGGAAACAAGTGCGCTTCCGGCACCGGAGAATTCTTCAAGCAGCAGCTCGCCCGCATGAACATGAAACTTGCTGATGTAAATTCCCTTGATGATCATTGCCGTGTTTTCAAACTATCTTCCCGCTGCTCCGTATTTATGAAAAGCGACTGCACCCACCGCCTTAATAAAGGAGAAGCGACAAAAGGCGATATAGTGCTTTCGCTGAGCGATGTCATGGCCATCAAAGTAATTGATTTCCTAAAAAGAGCCAGAATACACACAGGCAAGGTTTTGCTTGTCGGCGGCGTTACTCAAAATAAGCACATTATTAGTTTTATCCAGCAAAGACTGCCGGAAGTTGAATTAATTATTCCTCCTCAGGCGCCCTTTTTTGAAGCTTACGGGGCAGCGTTTCTCGCCCAAAAAACCGGCAGTGTCTTGCCTGAAATTGACCAGCTTTTTAAAGAAAGCCGAATACAATTCAAACGGTTCAAAAATTTAAAAACCGCACAAAAACGCGTCACTTATCTTCCCTCTCAGAAGGGCAAGGTTGTGGCCGGCCGTGAGTACATACTTGGCGTGGACGGAGGTTCAACCACAACCAAGGCTTGCCTGATTGACATCGAAACAAACGAAGTAACCGCTTCCTTTTACGGCCGGACTCACGGCGATCCGGTAGCCGCTCTCAAAAATTGCCTTCGTGAAATAAAAAAACAGATTAAAAATGACATCGGTGACGAAACCATTAATATTACTCTTTCCTCGACTACCGGTTCTTCGCGTGAAATCCTCGGTGTGTTTCTGGAAACGCCTGCTGTTTATAACGAAATCATCGCGCACGCGGTCGGCACCACTTTTTACCGCGAAGAAATCGATACTATTTTTGAAATCGGCGGACAAGACGCCAAATATGTTTTCCTGAAAAATAAAGTACCGATAGATTACGCCATGAACGAGGCCTGTTCAGCGGGAACCGGCTCCTTTCTGGAAGAATCGGCGCAAGGTGATTTAAACATCTCCCGCGCCGAAGAAATCGGCGATATCGCTCTCTTTGCTGACGCTCCATTAAAATTCGGAGAACATTGTTCCGCCTTCATCAATTCTGATATCCGTAACGCCATACAGCAGGGCGCTTCGCGCGAAGATATCACCGCCGGCATTGTCACCTCCATTGTGTCCAATTATCTCAATCGTGTCGTCGGCAACCGGACAATAGGCAAGCATATCGTTTTGCAGGGAGGCGTGGCTAAAAACAAAGCAGTGCCTCTGGCCTTTGCCATGCTTCTGGATAAGGATATTCTAGTTCCGCCGGACCCCGAGCTTATGGGCTGCTTCGGCGTGGGAATCTTGGCCAGACAAAAATTACAGGAAGGTTTTCTCGAAAAAAACTCTTACAATATCGATAGCATTCTTGCCACTGATATCGTTTATGAAAAAGAATTTCAGTGCAAAGCGTGCGACAATTTCTGCCCCATCAGAGTGCTTAACGTAAACGGCCATAAATACATGTTCGGCGGCCGCTGCAATAAATACGCTAATATCAGAAAGAAAAAAACCATCAACGAAAGTGATGTTTTGGACTACATCGAAAAACGCAACGATATATTATTCAGGCAATGCGCGCCTGATCCGGATAGCTTTGCCAAAAAGAAAGATTTTACTGTCGGCATTCCCCGATGTTTTTCCATCTACACATTATGGCCGCTCTACTCATGGTTTTTTCATATTCTGGGAATTGAAACGATTGTTTCTAAAAACATATCACCTGAAGGCGTGGCACGCGTGGAAAGCAACTACTGCTTTCCCGCGGAAATAGCGCACGGCGCCGTTCAGGATATTTTCGACCATAATCCGGACTATATTTTCCTGCCGCATTTTCGTGATATGGAAAGTTATGAGCAGACTGCTCCCGCTAATTTTTGTCCCATAACCCAGGCACTGCCTTATTACATAAAGAAAGCGTTTCCGGAAATTGCCGAAAATAAATATTTGGCGCCTGTTATCAGTTTTATGTACGGCAAGGAAAAGGCCGCTGAATCTTTTGTTGAAACCACCTTGACTCTGGGCATAAACGAGAAAGAAGCTAAAAACGCTTTTTATCTGGCTTACGAAAAACAGATGGAGTGCTTCAATAAATTTACTGAACTGGGAAATGACGCGTTAATGCAGGCGAGGCGATCGCAGCGTCCGGTCATCGCCCTTCTGGGACGGCCGTATAACGCTTTTACCGCCGATGCCAATATGGGTATCCCCCGGAAATTCACGACACGCGGCTACACGATCATCCCCTTTGATATCCTGCCTTTCATGGATGAAACAATTTATCCTAACATGTACTGGTATTACGGTCAGCAGGATATGAAAGCGGGCGTCCTTTTGAAAAAGGAAGATAATATTTTTGTCACTTATATTTCCAATTTTTCCTGCGCGCCTGACTCGTTTATGCTGCATTATCTCAAATGGATAATGGTAACCAAACCTTTCCTTATTCTGGAACTTGATTCGCACACGGCGGACGCGGGCGTGGACACGCGCATAGAAGCCTTCCTGGATATTATCGAAGGATACCGCTCCAAAATAGGCGAAATCAGCGAGGAACGCTACGATAACGGCTTGCGTTTCATTAACAATCCCGATGAAGAAATTCATATAAAAAACGTTTTTACCGACGAGAAAATCCCCATTAAAGGCAATCCGCGGGTAAAGCTGCTTTTATCCAACATGGGGAGATTGTCTGCGGAATTGATTGGCGCCTCAATTCGCGGCCTTGGTATCAACGCGGAAACAATGCCGGTTCCTGATATTTACACACTACAAATGGCGCGCAACCACGCCTCCGGAAAAGAGTGCCTGCCTTCACATCTAGTTTTGGGCAGCACACTAAAATATCTTTCTTCTGATAAATATCGCAAGGATGAAACATATATTCTGTTCGTCCCCACCACAACTGGCCCCTGCCGCACAGGCCAGTATTTTGTTTTTTATGAAAATCTCTTCAAAGATCTGCGCATGGAGAACGTCCTTGTGTTCACGCTGGATTCAGATAATTCTTACAATGAACTTGGTCCTGAGTTTTCCAAATACGCCTGGTGGGCGGTGATTATCGGCGACTACATGAAAGACGTGGAAACATCTCTCAGGACATGCGCCACCGACCCAGTTCAGGCCATGAAAATATATGACGAACTGTGGCACAAAATGATTTCTGTCGCCGAAAAAGATATCACCAAAATACTACCCACATTAAGAGAAATATCCGCGGCTATTTCCCGGATTCCGCTTAAGAAAACAATAGATGAATGCCCAAAAGTGCTTATCGTGGGAGAAATTTATGTAAGACGCGACGATTTCGCCGTGGATGAATTAGTCCAGCATTTCAGCCGCCGCGGCATTATCAGCAAAGTATCAAATGTTGCCGAATGGATTTATTACTGTGATTTTGTTCGTCATCATGAGCTTAAAAAGAAACTGAGGCTAATTCCATGGTATAAACGAGTTACCGCTCCGGAATTTAAGCAGTTAATTGACTGGAATATCGAACATCTCTACAAACATAATGTGGAAAAAGATGTCAGCTCTATTCTGAAGCGTACCGGGTTGATACCCCATACGCCGCATAACATGAAAAAAATAATGAATAATACGAAAAAACACTTTGTCAGCGATGAGCTCTACTCCGAAATCAGCATTTCCAGCGGCGTGGCCGCCACGGCCATGATGGATGGTTTTTCCGGAATTGTGAATATTTCTCCGTTTGCCTGTTTGATCGGCCGCGTTATCGAAGGTTTATTTACACCATGGGCAAGAGAGAACAAATATCCCGCAATATCGATTGAAATCGACGGTAATCTGCTTCCTCCCAATGTCCTGAGCAAGCTGGAAATATTTATGCTCAACGTTCTGCGTTTTAAAAATGATGCCGAATCCCATTCAATGATAGAACAGCAAGAAAGCCAAACCATATCAATAGACCGAAAAATTGTCCGATAAAAATCGGCGCGCTTTTATGAATATTAAAATTGATGACTAAATAGACGGATAACGCGTAATATGGAAAACAACATGACAGGAATTATTTTAGCCGGCGGCAAGAATTCACGCATGGGTGTGAACAAAGCTTTTCTGGAAATTAACGGGATCCGCCTGATTGATAAAGTTCTCAGCGTGTTTAAAGAATTATTTTCGGAAATACTGATTGTTACCAATGACCCTTTATCTTATACTAACCGTTCTTCATCTGTTATCGTAACGGATATATGTAAAAATAAGGGTGCGCTGGGAGGCATTTATTCCGGACTTTTTTTCGCGTCTTATTATTATTCTTTTGTTACCGCCTGCGATATGCCTTATTTGAATAAGGACTTTATTTCATATCTTGCCCAACAAGCGGAAAAACACGATATTGTAGTTCCTCAATTATCAGACGGTTTTCAACCTTTATACGCTATGTATTCAAAAAATTGTCTTGCTCCCATTAAAAGAAACCTAGAAGCGGATAAACTTAAAATCACCGGTTTCTACAAAGGAATGCGTGTTTTAACCGTGACTGAAGAAATAATTAATTCCTTTAATGAAAACGGGAAATTATTTCTAAATATAAACACCCCGAAGGAACTGGAAAAGATCAGACTTAATCCTGAAAGCTGATACTTCCCCTCTAGCTATTATCTGTGCTGATCATTTTTTTACGGGAATCGGCTGCACCCATTTATCGTTTTCGCCGTCGTAAAACCACTTATCCGTAAATCCCTTCCTTTTGCTGAAACGAGGATTGTCCGCCCATTGAAGAAGTTCCCGATAAGCTTTATTGATTTTTCGAAACGTTACCGCAACTCCGCCAAGATCTGGATGATGAATTTTTGCCTGCCGGCGGTAACAGTTCTTAATAATTTTTTTTAAGTCGGCTGATTCTAAATCCTTTTTTTTCATACCCAGACAGGATAAAGATGCTTCCTGAACTGTATACGCTTTTAAAACTTTTGGACGCACCGAAGTTTCCGCTGTAGATTTAACCGCCAAACTCAAAACATGGTTTGAAGCCAGATATTTTCTTTTCGAGCGCTTTTCTTCCGCCCACCACTCCCTCGCGAGTTCATTTGTCAATTTACCAAAATCATCTGAAGGCCTTTGCCCCGCGAGGCGTTTGTATGAAAAATGATAAATATCTTTATAACCACCTGTACAAATATCGAGATAAATCATTTTTTCGGAAAAATAAAAAGCCGCCCAGCGAGTATTGAGCGCCTGAAACAGCCCGTTTCTCGCGTTCAGCCTCTGCCGCAAATTTTGACGGCATCTGATTGAACAATATTTTCTGTTATTAATATTTTCAGATGTTCCGCACGAAAGGCAGCGGTTTTGCGTGCTTTTCCTTTGTAAGAATATTAATTGTTGATCTGACATTTACATTTTTCATCAAATCCGACGCAATAAAATTTACTTTAAATAAATTAATCGGAAGCTTTTATTTTATCTTCATCTTCAAATATTCGCGCGCCAGCGATACATTGACGTGGATAACTCCTTTATTCATTTCTTTCATCGGGTAATCATCGGTGATGACGGGTAGATTATCCGCATCGGCTTGCTTTCTTATTACCGCTCCCGCTTCCACGTATCGTCCATCCGGAATTTTCACGCCCATCACCACAGCGGCCGGTTCTATAACACAATTGTTTCCCACAAAAGATTTAAATACCAGTACCTTCATTCCCACAAATGTGTTATCCATGACCACTGATGGGCCGTGAATCTGCACCTGATGCGCTAAAGAAACACGTTTGCCTATATACACAGCGTATTTCTTTCCGTTTACTTCAAAAAGATTTTTTTCCACTGGCTTACCGTCTAATTCGGTCTCCAGCGCGTGAATCACTACGCCATCCTGAATGTTGGAATCATCACCCACAAAAATAGGCTGTCCCTCATCGCCGCGCACAGATGCGGTAGGTGATACCATTATATTTTTACCCAAAATCACGTTGCCGATAACCGCGGCCAGCGGATGCACGAAAGTGGATGAGTCGATTGACGGACTTTTAACCTGCGCGCAGAAATCTGTTTTAACATTTGCGTGAATCATATTTCCCCCAAAAATATTTTATATCTCTTAACTTTTTTTGTTTCTTGAAATCATTGCCGGATTTTGCTCCATTTCTTTGAGCAATTGCCACACCTCATCAACTCTTTTTTGCGTGTCAGAAAGCGAGTTTTTGTTATCTATAACAATATCGGCCAGAGCCGCTTTCTGCTCAATGGGCATTTGAGACTTGATCCGCTTTTGCGCTTCCGCCTCGCTTAATTTATTTCTTCCGATCAGACGCTTTAATTGCTGTTCTTCAGAGGCAAAAACGAGCAAATTTACATCGAAAAGATGCTGACTGTTTACTTCAAATAATAGCGGTACAGCCGCGATAATTATGGCGTTTTTTTCTTTATAAGCGATTTTTTCCAAATGGTCATGCCATTCCAGAAAAACATAGGGATGAACAATCTTGTTAAGCGCGGCAATCTTTTGCTCGTCGGAAAAAACAATTGCGGCCAGCTTCATCCGGTCGATTTTTTTATCCGGGAATAAGATACTCTCACCAAAATAACCAACAACTTTTTCCCAGGCCGCCCTGCCCGGCTTTTGCACCTCATGAGACAGAATATCAAAATCAATTAAATGGGCGCCCTTTTGAACAAACATATTCGCCACGGTAGATTTACCGCAAGCTATACCGCCGGTTAAGGCAACGTTAAGCATTTTTATTTTCCTTTCCGCGAAACGGTTGTTTCATCGGAGTGTTAATTATATTTTGCTGTTTAAGTTGTGTATTATCCGTAACCCTTCCAACGTCAGCATCTGTTCTACTTTTTCAATGCTTTTTGTTTCGGGCGCCACTACATCCGCCAATCCCCCTGTGGCAATTACCAGCGGATCGGTTTTTGCCTCTTTTTTCATGCGTTCAACGATTCCGTCTATCAATCCGGCGTAACCGAACATAATCCCCGCCTGCATGGCGCTTACGGTATCTTTGGTAATTACCGACTTGGGCTTGCTGAATTCCACGCGCGGCAGCTTTGCCGCCCGGCTGAACAATGCCTCGCTGGAAATCAAAACTCCCGGAGCGATGCAGCCACCCATGTATTCACCTTTGGGTGATATATAATCAAAAGTTGTGGCCGTCCCGAAATCAATGACAATAACCGCGCGATGGTATTTATTATAGGCCGCTACGGCGTTAACTATTCTATCGGCACCAACTTCTTTGGGATTATCATAATATATAGGCATTCCCGTTTTTATGCCCGGACCGACAATCATCGGTTTGACATTAAAATATTTTACGCACAAAGGCTCCAGAATATTGAGCATCGGCGGCACCACACAGGAGATAATAATATCTTTTATTTCCTTAATTTCTTCTGTCTTGATTCTGCTGGACTGGTATAGATTGAAAATCAACATGCCGTATTCATCAACTGTGTGATCAATCTCTGTACGAATCCGCCAGTCATGAATCAGCTTATCTTCATCATAAAGACCCAAAACAGTGTTGGTATTGCCCACGTCTATTACCAGCAACATTTTAATTCTCCTTCAGTATTGAAGCATCGCCCGCCAATATTTTTACCGTTTTACCTTTTGAATCCGACATAACCAAAGCGCCGCGTTCATCTATTCCCAGCGCTTTTCCTTTTATTATTTCGTTTCCAAACTTCACCTGTGTTTCACATCCGATTAGGGACGCCATTTTGAGCCATTCCTCCCTGATCATTTCGAAACCGGTTGAGGTGAGAGTTTTATACCATTTTGACAGATTTTTATACAGAGTTATTAGCAAATCCTGCCGCGAATGAAAAGCAGCCGTCTGGGCGGCAATAGATGTCGCTGTATTTTTTATCTCGGCAGGGAATTCATCTGCCGAGATATTTACGTTTATACCGATACCCAGAATAACAAAATCTATTTTATCCTCGTTTGTCTGCATTTGGGCGAGTATCCCGCATACTTTTTTGCCGTCGAGCAAAACGTCGTTGGGCCATTTTATGCGCGCCTTTCGCGGGCAGTATGTTTCTATCGTTTGCGCCGCCGCCAATCCCGCCATGATTGTTATCCGCGGCGCGTCAGCAGGATTAAATTCCGGTCTTAGTATTACTGAAGTATAGATATTGGCCTGAGGTGGAGAAAACCAGGATCTCTGGAGCCTTCCTTTTCCCGCGCTTTGGCTATTGGCGACAACGACCGTGCCTTCCGGCGCGCCTTCCATGCCCAAACTGAAAGCTTCATCATTTGTTGAGCCAATCTCCTGAAAATGGTGAATTGAATGGCCGATTATTTCTCCGGCCAATTCTTTCTTCAATTCCTTTAGGCATAATTCCATGGATTAGTTATGAAAATGTCTATTGTATTTATTTTATAGTGCCAAAAAACAAATTAAGCCCAAACTAACTTCTTGACCTCATTGATTGTGATTTCCTTCACCGGATATAAATCCTCAACGATTTCTTCGGGCATAAACCAAAGCTTTATTTCTTTTTCCGCGTCTTCCGCGCTGGACGAGGCGTGAACAACATTTTCGAACACTCCCGCTCTTGTAACCCGCCCGTAAGCGCCTCGGATGGACACGGGATTCGCTTGTTCCGGATCAGTATGCCCCACAACATCCCTTATTTTGGTAATCGCGTCTTCTCCCTGATAAACCAGCGCCAAAACCCGGTAAGTTTTATGAACATCGCCCATAATGTATTGTATCAATTCCTCAAAAAAAGGTTTGTCCTGCAGGTGCTCATAATGTTTGATAGCAAGTTCTCTGCTGACGCGCACCACCTTGGCGCCCATAATGGTTAACTTTGCCTCAGATAATCTGGAAATTACATTCCCGGTAAGAGACTTAATAAGACCGTCTGGTTTTACTAAAATCAACGTTTGTTCAATAGCCATATAAACTCCAAAATATTTTTATTCTAATTTGTTTCTGATTTTCAGCGATATGTCCGCCGCGCGCGCGGAATGCGTAATTTCGCCTACGGAAATTAAATCCACGCCAACTCCGGCGATTTTTGCCACCCTTTTCAGATTAACATTGCCGGATGCCTCCAAAAGCGTTCTTTTGCCGACAATCTTTACCGCTTCTTTCATTTCGCCAATTCCCATGTTGTCGAGCATGATGATATCCGCTCCTGATTCCAGCGCTTCTTTAACTTCATCCAGGTTCTTTGTTTCAACTTCAATTTTGATTTTTTTGTTCAGCGCTTTTTTCTGATCTTTTACCGCCTTCGTTATACTGCCGGCCGCGGCTATGTGATTGTCCTTGATAAGCACAGCGTCATAAAGTCCCATTCGATGGTTAAACCCTCCGCCCGTTTTCACGGCCATTTTATCCAGCAGGCGCAGCCCGGGAACTGTTTTGCGCGTATCCAGAATTTTCGCTTTAGTGCCGTGAACCGCTTTTACATATTTGTTTGTCTGCGTGGCAATACCGCACATCCGCTGAAATAAATTCAGCGCGACACGCTCCGCCTGCAAAATGGAAGCGAGAGAACCTTCCACACGTGCCAATATTTCACCTTTGCGCACTTTTTTCCCGTCATCAACTAATGCTCTGAATTTCAAACGTTTATCAAAAATAAGAAATGTTTTCTTAAAAACATCTATCCCCGCTACCAGAAATTCTTCTTTCGCAATCGCTTCAGCTTGCCCGCGCAAATTCTTTCTGACTATTGCCCGCGTGGTAATATCACCAGCGCCAATATCTTCTTTGAGCGCTTCCAGGATAACTTTTTTAATCTTCGCGGATACTTCTTTTGAATTCATGTTTTCACTTTTTGACGTATAACATGAGCAAATTCTCTACATATTTATTTCATTCAATTTTTTTAACGCGTTTTCTAAAGCGCTGTGGCGCTCTTTGAATTCCGATAGTTTTTCTTCTTCTTTTTTAATTACCGCCGGGGCCGCTTTTTCCATAAAGTCACGGTTTGACAACTTCTTGGATGAAAGCTGTAAATCCTTTTCAACCTTGGTCAATTCTTTCTCTAAACGCAATTTCTCGCCGGCAATATCCACAATCCCCAAAAGAGGAACAAATACTTTTGTGGAATTGACCACGCCCGTGGCTACCCCTTTTGGTTCCGCCAGATTCACATCCACTTTAAGTTCCTCGGCATTGGCCATGTTGATTATGTAACCCTTGCCTGTTTCAACGATTTTTTTTGATGACTCGTCCTGAACAGAAATCAATACTCCAAGTTTACGCGAAGGAGAAATCTGCATTTCTCCGCGGATATTGCGGACACTTGTGATTATGTCCATAATAAACTGCATTTCCTTTTCCGCCTTTGCGCTTTTCAATGACTTATCGGGCTTGGGGAATTCACTGATCATTATGGAATCTTCATTCTTGCCGGTTAACACCTGCCAGAGCTCTTCTGTGACAAAAGGCATAAACGGATGAAGCAATTTAAGAATTGTTTTAAAAACTTCCTGCATTGTTTTCTGCGCGGCTTTCCGCTGTGGAGCAGTCTTTTTGCCGTAAAGCGCGGGTTTAATAAGCTCCAGATACCAGTCACAGAATTCATGCCAGATAAAACCGTAAATTGATGCCGCCGCTTCGTTGAAGCGGTATTCCTCGAGACTACGGGTAACTTCTTCAATCGCTTTGTTCATCTTGGCTTTTATCCATTTATCGGGCAGCGCATTCCTAGGATTCCCGGCATAATTTTCGTCATAATCTTCCAGATTCATCAATACCAGTTTGGCGGCGTTCCATATTTTATTGACGAAAAATTTGTAACCTTCGATCCTTTCGGGTGACATGCGCACGTCCCTGCCCTGTGCCGTGTAGGCCGCCAGAGTGAAACGAAAAGCGTCTGTTCCATATTTGTCGATCATCACCAGCGGATCAATGCTGTTGCCGCTGGACTTGCTCATTTTTTCGCCTTTTTCATCGCGCACCAAGGCGTGCAGATAAACATCCTTGAAAGGAACCTCTTTCATCACGTAAAGTCCCATCATCATCATGCGCGCGACCCAAAAAAACAGAATGTCAAAACCGGTGATTAAAAGCGATGTCGGGTAAAAAGTCTCTAAGGCTTTCGTTTTTCTCGGCCAGCCCAAAGTGGAAAAAGGCCAGAGCGCGGAACTAAACCAGGTATCCAGCACGTCTTCATCCTGCTTCAGCGATTTACCGCCGCATTTGGGACATTTATCCGGATCTGTTTTGGAAGCGATCACTTCGGAACATACGTCGCAATACCAGACAGGAATCCGATGCCCCCACCACAGCTGACGCGAAATGCACCAGTCGCGGATATTATTCATCCATTCAAAATATGTCGCTTCCCATGTTTTAGGAACAAGTTTTGTTTTGCCCTGAACAACGGCTTTAACCGCCTGCTTGGCCAAAGGCTGAATTTTTACAAACCACTGTTTGGAAACCATGGGCTCAATATCGGTTTTACACCGGTAACACTTGCCGATATTATGCTCGTAAGGTTCTGTTTTTATGAGATACTTTCCCTTTTCTAAATCAGCGACGATGTTCTTGCGAGCCTCATATCTGTCCTGGCCTTTGTAAGCCCCGCCTTTTTCGTTTATCGATCCGCGGCCATCCATAACGTTGATAATTTCCAGGTTATGTTTCTGGCCGATAGTGAAGTCATTGGGATCACAGCCCGGCGTTATTTTCAGCGCTCCGGAACCAAAGTCCATCGCCACATACTCATCAGCGATAATGGGAATCTTTTTGTTGACCAGCGGCAGAATGACAAATTTTCCTATTTTATCTTTGTATCTTTTATCGTTAGGGTTGACCGCGACCGCCGTGTCACCCAGCATCGTTTCCGGACGCGTCGTCGCCACAATAATTTCACCCTTACCTTCGGCAAACGGATATCCGATATGCCATAAACAGCTGGTTTCAGAGACAAATTCAACCTCCAGATCGGAAATCGCCGTGTGACAGCGCGGGCACCAATTGACAATATAATCTCCCTGATAAACCAGTCCCTCCTCGTGAAGCTTAACAAAAACTTCCCGCACCGCCTGCGACAGACCTTCATCCATGGTGAAACGCTCTCTTTTCCAATCACAGGAGCATCCCAGCCTCTTTAATTGATTGATAATAACGCCGCCGTACTTTTCCTTCCACTCCCAGACTCGTTCGATGAATTTTTCACGTCCCAAATCATGGCGCGATAATCCTTCTTTGGCCAGTTCCTGCTCCACAACGTTCTGTGTGGCGATTCCGGCATGATCCATGCCCGGCATCCATAGCGTGTTAAATCCCTGCATTCTTTTGAAACGGATGATTATATCCTGCAGAGTATTATTGAGCGCGTGCCCCATGTGCAGCATGCCCGTCACATTGGGCGGCGGAATAACAATAGCGAAAGGCTCTTTATCGCTTTGATCAAGCGCCTGAAAAAGATTTTTCTTAAGCCAGTAGTCGTATATTCTACTTTCCGCGTCTGCCGGCTCAAATGTCTTATTTAATTCTTTTTTGCCCATTATCAATCTTCACTCCTTAACAAACGAAAAGGGCTTACCGCCCCTTTTTATCCACAATTTCCCGGGATTTTACCACTAAAAATACAAGGCGAGATACTACCTCTATCTCGCCTGTTTTATATTATTTTACAAAATTTTTATCTGATGCTTTTAATTTTCCTGTTTTATTTCAGCTGTTTAATCCGGCTTTTTCCCAAAATTAGAGGTTACAAGCCATTGTTTAATCTGACGCTTTTCCTCAACAAAAAGACATGCGTAATTATCTTCAGATGCTGAATATGTCAAGCAATATTCGTGGGTTCTAAACGCGGCCGCTTTCCTGCCAAAATTTTTCTATTTCTCTTCCGATGGTATTATAAGACGCGGGGGTAAACCACTGTATTGTTTTATCGGCGGCAAACCAGGTCATTTGACGCTTCGCGTATTGCCAAGTATCGCGATTGATCAGGCGCTCCGCTTCGGCCAGATCGTAATCGCCGGACAGGTAGTTGATAATTTGCCTGTAGCCCAGTGACTGCAGTGATTTTATATTTTCTTTGTATCCCCGATTCAAAATATCTTTAACCTCTTCAACTAATCCCATAGCAAGCATATTTGCCGTTCTGTGCGCAATTCTTTGTTTAATTTCTTCCCGTTCTATTTGTAGACCAATTTTTAAAGCATTGTAGGGGCTGTCCGCGAAAGAATGCCTGGCCTGTTTTGCCGTGATTGATTCCCCTGTTTGTTCCAAAACCTCCAGCGCCCTGATTACCCTGACCGAATCTTGCGGATTAATTTTTAGCGCCGCCGCTTCGTCCTTTTTCTTCAATAAATCATAGATATATTCTTTGCCATGGGTTTGACCAAGCTGTTTATAATAACCGCGGATTTTTTCATCGACGGGCGGCGTTTCTATAATTCCCTTGGTGAGCGCGCGGATATAAAGCCCTGTTCCGCCGACAATAAATATTTTCTTTTTTTTCTGCGCCAATTTCGCGATGACTTCACGCGCCATATCAGCATAGAGCGCCGCGTTGAATTCCTCATCCGGATTGACAACATCAATTAAATGATGCCTGACCAGACTCCTTTGTTCCAAAGTCGGTTTTGCCGTGCCGATATCCAGATAGCGGTAAACCTGCATGGAATCCGCGTTAATGATTTCTCCGCCGTATTTGGCGGCCAGCTCCAAAGCCAAAGCCGTTTTGCCGGTCGCGGTCGGCGCATTAATAATTACTAATGATACTTTTTCCATTGGCTATTTTCTTTTGAACATTCTTTCGACTTCGCTCAAAGAGAATTTAATGCTGATGGGGCGTCCATGCGGGCATGTTGTGTTAAAAGGAGTGTCTTCCAAGTCACGGCAGAGCTTGGCAACTTCATCAAAAGAAAGAATCTGATTCGCCTTGATCGCCGCGTGGCAGGCCAGGGAAGCGTAAATTTCTTCTTTTTTTTCCTGCAGTGAAGAACTCTGGTTCTGGTCTTTTAATTTATCAGCGATATCCATGATAATTTCTTTCGCTTGAGCGCCGGATAATATAGCGGGCATTGCCTTTATCACCAGCGCGTCTTTACCGAAAACTTCAGCTTCTAGCCCGATTTCACACAATAATTCAAGATATCCGGAAAACAACGCGATCTCCTGCGGCGGCAAGCTGACTATTTCCGGCATCAGGAGCTGCTGGGAAACTATTTTTTGCTGGCCTGTTTTCTTTAATCTTTCCAGAATTATTCTTTCATGCGCCGCGTGCTGATCGATTAAAAGCATGCCCTCTGCTCCGGAAAACACCAGATATGTATCCGCGAATTGACCCAAATAATTGAGCCCGGAAAAAGTTATCTGTTTGCCGGATTTATCTTCGGCATCCTGCGCCATTATCGTCTTTTGCGCGTCCGCAATTATCGGCGTTTCTTTAAAAATTTCACTTGGAAACATCTGGCCGCGAAACAAAGAGGCGGGCTTATCAGCATAATCTTGTTGACGTCGCGTTGGACCAATAACCGATTCGTCTTTTTTTGTCGACAGACGATAGACAAAGCTGCCTTTTGTGCTTGCCGCCTGCGCGAGCTGCCGCGCTATTGCCTGAGAAACAAGGTCATAGACATCACGTGAATTTTTAAAACGCACTTCCAGCTTTGCCGGATGAACATTTACATCGACATCCTGCGTCGGCAACTCAATGAAAAAAACACCAGCGGGATAGCGCCGCGGCGGAATAATCTGCCGATAAGCGGACAATACGGCGTGAATCAAGCTATTATCGCGAATGAAACGCCTGTTGACATAAAAGTAAATATTTTTTGAATTGGAACGGGTAAATTCCGGATGTGAAACAAACCCGGATAATTTTATGTTTTCTTTTTCGCCGCTGACCGGTATGCAACTTGCCGAAAAATCCATGCCCATCACCGCCGCTATACGCTGGTTAAAAGCATCTGTTTTTGGCGCGGCAAATACTTCTTTTGAATTTACCTGCGCCCGAAAACGGATTTCCGGATAAGCCAGGGCGAGCCTTGTTATCGCGTCCATGCATAGACTCTGTTCCGTGGCTTCTTTTTTCAGGAATTTTTTGCGCGCGGGAATATGAGCAAAAATATTACTTATAAATATTTGCGTGCCCTCCGGACAGCCGGCGGGAGTGATTTCTTTTACCTTGCCCGCTTCCACAATAGCTTTTGTCCCTTCTTTGCTGCCCTTTAGCCTGGTCAGCAATTCCACCCTGGCCACGGAAGCGATACTCGGCATCGCTTCTCCGCGGAAACCGAAAGAAGAAACCTGGTAAATATCCTCAAATTTGTTGATTTTGCTTGTCGCGTGTCTTTCAAAAACCAGCGCCACGTCTTGCGTGTCAATGCCGGAGCCGTCATCAGTGATTTTTATCGATTCACAGCCACCTCTTTCGAGCTCGATGCTTATACTTTCCGCTCCGGCATCAATGGAGTTTTCCATCAGTTCCTTGACAATAGAAGCCGGCCTTTCCACCACTTCACCGGCGGCGATTTTACTGGCAATATCTGCGGGTAAAACAACAATGCGCTTGGACAACTAATAATTCTCCCGATTAATTTGTGGTTAACCTTATAATATTTTGCGAATACTTTCTATACATTAAACTTAATTAAAAAAGGCCGCGGGCATTCCAGACAATGACCGCGGCCTTTTAATTTTTGTTCAGTTAGCTTAATCCGCAACAATCAATACACGGCACTGTTTAAGCAAAAGTTCACTTTGCACCGCGTTTTTAATCCGCCCCGCATCCGCGTTGCTGATTATCAAATCAGTTTTGGCGGCACCGGCTGATTTTATAGCTCTAACGATTAAAGGATTTACCGCTACTCTTTCATTTTTTTGCGCGGCTTCCAGATCACGGGCGTAACCGCTCATTCCCTGCCTGACAGCGTATCGTATGTCAACGCTGGCCAAAGAGTAAATTTCCTTACCGGCTTCGTCGAATATTTTCGGTATCATCGCCGGCCTGATCCCTGTGCCGCGAGCGTCAACGACGATTCCCGAATACGTGACAGTAGGCGGCGCGGCGGACGCGGAAGATGCTTCGTTTTTTAAATTCATTTTGGTAAAAGCCGCGGGCAGAATTATGTTGGATAGTTCTCCGTAGATCGGCACCCTTATCTTTACTTCCACCGTACCGTCGGGCATGTATAGCTGATCGGCAATCACGGCGCGTTGCACAATACCGTTTATTTGCGCGTCGACAACATCGCTTTCCAGCATAAAATCGTTTACTTTCCTTGCAGAATCTATCTGAACGTTTTTGACCATTTCCAAAAGATACCCGGAAGCGTTTTCTTTAGCCGCGCGTAGCGCTACCGGGCGCGAGTTGATTTTTGCCACAGTCTGATCCGAAGCTATACCCATTCCTGCCGCTTCAACATAACCAGCTGTCCAGTTTATTGAACCCTGGCCTGTTTTTTCCACCAACTCATTAGCCGTTAACTTTTCCTGGCAAATGCCCGTTGATGCAAAGATTAACATTACGCCAATTACTGCCGTGACAAATAAGTATCCTAATTTCACAAAACCCTCCTTTTTAAATGTTGACCAAAAACAAAGAGGTTTAGAAAACGATTTAAACCCAAGTATTTTGGCTATGAAAGTAACAAAAACATTATCAGGCTGCAATAGAAAATAGTTGATCTGTAGCTAAAACAAGAGCAAGGAAATAGGCTAATTATCTACTGTATATTCTTGATATTTTTCAGATATTCCTGCAGGGCGAGCTGCCAGGGCTGCGGAGTTTTACCGGTGAGCGAGATGAATTTCTGCATGCTCAGGACGCTGTAAGCGGGGCGCATAGCCGGACTTTGCAGTTGAGAGGTTTTTATTGGTTTTACTTCCACATTATCCACGCCTGCTTCTTTCAAAATCCTTATGGCAAATTCATACCAGCTGCAATGGCCGCGGTTAGTTACATGAAAAACGCCGTTCTGATTTTGAGAAATGAGCAAATCCACAGCCGCGGCCAAATCTTTGGTGAAGGTGGGAGAACCGACCTGGTCATCAACCACCGTAAGAATCGCGGGATGTTCCTGTGTCGCACCCGCTTTGGCCATTGTATCCTGAATGAATTGTTTGGCGTTTGATTTTTCTAAAATAGTCCGGACAAAATTTTTCCCATTTACACCATAAAGCCACGAAGTGCGGATGAGCAGATAATTATCGGAAAGCGTCTGCAGATAACGCTCGCCCGCGAGTTTTGACGCTCCATAGGCGCTGATGGGATTGCATTTATCATTCTCTTCGTAAGGCTTTGTTGCCGTGCCGTCAAAAACATAATCCGTGCTGAAATGAATAATTTTGATATTTCTACCGCGGCACGCCTCGCAGATATTTTTGACCGCTTCCGCGTTAACGGCAAAACAGGCATCCCTCGCTGTTTCACAGCCGTCAACATTGGTAAAAGCGGCGGCATTGATAACAATTTCCGGATTAACTTCCGCGACGGCGTTTTTACAATCTTTGGCGGATACAATATCAATTTCCTCTTTATCCATGCCGGTGACTTCGTGTTCACCGGATAATTTTTTCAGAAGATCGTTCCCGAGCATGCCTTTATGCCCCAGTAACAATATTTTCATTTTTAGTATATAACCTCCATCAAAAAAAGCCCATGCGCGGGCGCGGTGGCTCCGGCTATTTTTCTATCGCGCGAATCGATGATTTTTTTCATTTCTTCCGGTTCGCGTTTCCCCCGCCCTACTTCCACCAGCGTGCCGATGATATTTCGCACCATATATTTCAAAAAGCCCTTGGCTTCCACTATTATTTCGATATTCCCTTCTTGCTCGTTTTTAATCTCGATATTTTTAATAGTCCGCACGCGGTCCTTCACATCCGTACCGGTAGCGCAAAAGCAGGAAAAATCATGCGTGCCGATTAAAACTTTTGCCGCCTGACACATTTTTGGTAAATCCAGATCAAATCGGACAAACCAGGAATAATTTCTCCCCAGCGCGGGGCGCAGTTTCTGATTGCAAATCTTATAAACGTAAATTTTGCTTTTGACATCGCGCTGGGCGTGAAACTCAAAAGGCACTTCTTCTATTTCCTTGACAACTATATCTTCCGGCAAAACGCTGTTTACGCCGCGGTAGATACTGTTGACGGGCAACTTAGTGGCGCAACGGAAGCTCGCCACCTGATTAAGCGCGTGCACTCCGGCATCCGTGCGTCCCGAACCGATTACTGCTACTTTCTGGCCGGTAATCTTTTTAATAGCTTCTTCCAGCACCTGCTGTATAGATACGCCGTTTTTTTGCCTCTGCCAGCCGCGGTAAGCGCTGCCGTCATATTCCACAACCATCTTAAAATTGCGTATGTTTTTGTCCGTCATATTTCACCACGTAAGAATTTATTAGCTTTACGCGAAAAAATAAAGCAGAACTTTTACTTCAATATCTTTTCGCTATTTCATATATATCGCTCTTATTTTTTCTTGCGAGTTTCCGGCAAAAAAGCTAGGATTCATCTCGTCGCAAATATTTCTTTTAAACATTGAATACTTAAGCATAATCTTTATTAAATTAATTATGGAAACGGAGAGAAAGTATGGCGGACGATTCACAAAAAACAACAAAAGACAAAATCACCGATTTCGAGAAAAAAAGCCAGGCCATCGAGATGATGGGCGGTGAAAAACAGGTAAATAAACATCATGAAGGCGGCAAATTGACCGCGCGCGAAAGACTGGATTTTTTATTCGACAAAGGTACTTTCGAAGAAATACAGCTTTTTGTAAAGCACCGCTCCACTTTGTTTGGCCTGGATAAAAAAGATATTCCATCCGATGGCGTCGTGACCGGATTCGGTAAAATAAACGGCCGCGTGGTTTTTGCCGCGGCGCAGGATTTCACGAGCTCCGGCGGCAGCCTGGGCGAAATGCACGCCAAAAAAATCTGGAAGGTTATGGATATGGCGCTGGCGGCGCGCAAGCCTTTTGTGGCGCTAAATGATTCCGGCGGCGCGCGCATTCAGGAAGGAGTTCCGGCGCTCGAAGGCTACGGTGGCATTTTTTACCGCAACACCATCGCCTCCGGCTATATTCCGCAGATTACCGCTATTATGGGCCCCACCGCGGGCGGCGCGGTTTATTCCCCGGCGCTGACCGACTGGGTTTTCATGGTCAAAAAAAGTTCTTATATGTATATCACCGGCCCAGATGTCATCAAAGCCGTGATCGGCGAGGAAGTAACGCACGATGATTTAGGTGGCGCTGTAGCGCACGCCACCAAAAGCGGCGTCTGCCATTTTGTCACGGAAAACGACAAAGACTGTCTGGAAAAAATCAAATCATTGCTTTCTTTCCTTCCTGATAGCTGTCAAACCCCTCTTGCGGCAACTGATTGCGCGGACAGCGCGGATAGAGTCTGCTCGGAATTGGACACCATAATACCCGATAAAGTCAACCGCGCCTATGATATGAAAAAAATCATCAAATCCGTTACCGATAACGGCGAAATGTTCGAGCCGATGGAAATGTGGGCGCAGAACATGGTTGTGGCTTTCATCCGCGTGATGGGTCAAACCGTGGGCGTGATTGCCAATAATCCGCGTTTTATGGGCGGCGTTTTGGATGTCAACGCCTCCGACAAAGCCTCGCGCTTTATCCGTTTTTGCGACGCTTTCAATATTCCGCTTTTAACCTTTACCGATGTTCCCGGTTACATGCCGGGTACCAATCAGGAATGGGCGGGCATTATCCGCCACGGCGCGAAACTTCTGCACGCCTATTCGGAAGCGACCGTTCCCAAATTAACCGTCATTACGCGCAAGGCTTACGGCGGCGCTTATCTGGGTATGTGCTCGAAGCAGTTGGGCGCGGATTACGTCATGGCCTGGCCTACGGCGGAAATAGCCGTCATGGGCGCGGAAGGAGCATGCAACATCATCTACCGCGCGGAAATTTCCGCAGCCAGTGAACCCGCGGCAAAACGTGCCGAGCTTGTCGCCGCTTATGAAGATAAATTCAATAATCCTTATTTCGCGGCATCGTTAGGCATCATTGATGAAATCATTGCGCCGCGTGATACCAGAACCAGAGTCATTTCGCTTTTGGAAGCGCTCAAAGATAAAAAAGAAACAAGAGTGGTTAAAAAACACAATAACATACCGCTGTAAAAATACAGCATTAACCCTTTTTAAAAGAAAAGTTTCAAGGAGGTGGTTATGAAAAAAGCTCTGTTAATTTTTATCAGTGTCGTGGTCATTGTCGTTTGCGCGTTGATTGCCTATTTAATCATGTGGCCTGTGCCGATTAAACCCCTGGTCTGGGACGCGCCGATGCCTCCGGGCTATGTGGGCCCCCATGAGGTCAACACAAAACTTGCCGCTTTGAAGATAATCGATCTGGGCGCGGAAGAAGGCCCGGAGCATATTGTTATCGGCAAAGACGGAAAACTTTACACAACGGTGGCCAGCGGCAACATCCTGCGCATGAATCCCGACGGCAGCAAGCAGGAAGCGTTCATCAACACGGGCGGTCGCGTTTTGGGTTTTGATTTTGACGCGCGCGGCAACATGATTGCCGCCGATGCCGTTAAAGGGCTCCTTTCCATCAGTCGCGATAAACAGGTGACAATTCTTACCGATAAAGTCTATGGCGATACTATCCGCTACGCCGACGCGGTGGTGGTGGCCAAAAACGGTAAATTTTATTTCAGCGATGCCTCCACGCGCTTCGCGCCTGCTGATTGGGGCGGCGTGTTTAATGCAAGCATTCTGGATATTATGGAACAATCCTCAACCGGACGCATTCTGGAGTATGACCCGGCAAAAAAAAATACCCGCGTTGTGGCAAAAGGTTTTAGCTTTGCCAACGGCGTGGCGCTAAGCCAAGATGAACAGTGGCTTTTTGTCGCTGAAACAGGCAAATACCGCATCTGGAAAATTTCAGTGAACCTGCGTGATTTAGATATCGCCAGTGACAGCAAGCTGGCCAAAGTAGTTTTTGAAAATCTTCCCGGTTATCCCGATAATCTAATGCGCGGCCTGGATGGTAAAATATGGGCGGGGCTGGTTAAGCCGCGTAATCCTTCTTTGGACAAAATGATGCCTAGCCCGTTTAAACGTAAACTCAGCATGCGCCTACCGCGCGCGCTCTGGCCTGTTCCTAAACCATACAGCCATGTCTTTGCCTTTACCGAAGACGGCACGGTGGTGGCTGACTTGCAGGACCCCAAAGGCGCGTATCCGGAAGCAACAAGTGTTACGGAAACCAAAGACCGGCTCTACATCCAAAGTTTGCATGCCAAGGGTTTAGGCTGGCTGTCGAAATGACGGATTAGAACAATGTGTAATTTTATAATAATATAATTTACAGAAGTTAATTTATCTGGGTCGGAACTGTTAAAAAGTTTTGGTGTTATAAAAGATTGTTGTTATGTTATAAGTATTCATATAAGTTGACTTATATTAGGAGGAGTCTATGAACATTAGTGATTGGGTTGTAGTTGTTGCAATAATTCTTGCCCCAATTATTGCCATTCAGATTCAGAAATTTATAGAACGACGGCAAATGAAGATAGAAAGGCAAGTAAAGGTGTTTAAACTTCTTATGGCAACAAGAGCTACTCCTATTTCTGTTGCTCATGTAGAAGCACTAAATATGATAGATATTGAGTTTTATGATAATAAAAAAGTAACTGAGGCATGGAAGCTTCTTCTTGATCATTTTGGTAATTATCCCACCGATGCAAATGATCCCAAATTCCAAGATAAGTTGGAAACATGCATTGAAAAGTCTAAAGAATTACTTACTGATCTACTATATGAAATGGGCACATCTTTAAACTATCATTTTGACAAAGTTCACCTTAAGCGAGGCGCATATCTCCCCAAGGGTCACGCTGATACATGGAGCGACCAAGAATTTATACGCAGAAGTCTTATTGGGCTTTTCTTAGGAAAAGTTCCAATTCCTATAAAACTAGTTGATAAAGAAAAATAATATACTGAGAAATGTAGAAGATTTAGGTTTCTAAATAAAAGCCGAAAAAGCCATATCGTCTCATCGTATGAAAAGTGGTGTCAGTCCGTTGAAATATATGATTTCCCGTGAGTCAATCGGAACGACAAATTCACCTATAAAACAAAAATATCAACACAATTAAAATTAAAACAATCTGCACGGCGTAGATGCTGAACATGTGGTGGCGGTAGAATTCGATGCCCTTCTGGATGCGCTTCAGCCCGCCCAGCATTTTTCTGAATCTTTCTAAATTACGGTATTCGTAATTATCCGACGTAAAATCTTTCTGAAACGCGAACATCGGGGAGGCCGCGTAAACATTCCCTTTCCCGCCGTAGCAGTCTTTGACTTCCTGATAAATAAAGTCAAAATCAATCAATCCGCTAATCTTCCGCAAAACAGAATTGGCCGGAATGCGCTCGTCCAGATTAATTAAATGATAAAAAATTTTTGGCTGTACATCAGGTTGGTAACCCATCATGGCTAATCACCCCAAATATGTGTTGCTTTTTTATATCTGCTCTTTATAATCTTTGCAAAACTT
>DHGA01000079.1:18350-26664 GCA_002402545.1 Syntrophaceae bacterium UBA4810 | reverse complement strand
TATGCCTCGGAAGCGGACAGAGAAAAGGTCAAAAAGATGTTCCGGGAAATGTATTATCCGTCATCAGAAGCCTGGCGCACAAAGGTTATTCAGGATACAAGGGAAATTATGAACAGCGCCCTGAAGAATTTCAAAACACTTTAGAATTTGAGTCACAGGGCATCACCGGTATAGTTAAGGCATACTGGTGATGCCCTGGCTGCTGTTCTTTGAGATCATTGGGCTTGTTGCGCAAATGGCGCTTGTTCGATGGCCGCGGATATAATCAGCAGGAATTTCACCCTGATGTCAGAAAGATATTATCCCTGCAGAAAATTGCAGAATGTCACTGCATATAAACATATTCCGCGCCTCGTTTATTGTAGCCAGGATTACCTTGACATACTAGCCCGCAAATCCTATAGTCATGTCATAAAAGTAATTTTTTCCAAATAAAAATCAAACATTTAGCTCAATGGCGCAAGTAGCAAGATTATGATGAAAAAAGAATTGAAATTATCAAACGAACCTGTAAGCAGTATCACGCATCTGGTCGCATCGTTATTTTCAGTGGCAGCGCTTGTAATACTGATAGTATTTGCCACGCTATACGGAACTGTCTGGCATATAGTCGGTTTCTCAATATTCGGCGCGGCCTTGATACTGTTGTATACTTCGAGCACGCTGTATCATTTTTTTAATGTTGGGTCGAAAGCAAAGAAAGTTTATCAGAGAATTGATCATTCAATGATCTTTGTTCTTATCGCGGCAACATATACGCCTATTTGCCTTACTGTGCTTCGAGGCCCCTGGGGATGGAGCATCTTTGGTGTTGTATGGACAATAGCAGCTGTCGGCATCGTACTTAAGTCCTGCGGCATTGGGCTAAAAGATGGCGTGTCTGTATTTATGTATATTCTAATGGGTTGGGTTATTGTTGTCGCGTTATATCCACTTCTGAAAGCAGTTCCGCTATCCGGCTTTTACTGGCTTTTGGCAGGAGGGCTTTTTTATACTTCCGGCGTGTTGTTCTTCAGCCTTGAAACTATGTTTCCAAGGAAAAGAAAATGGTCGTTCGGCATGCATGAAATATTCCATCTTTTTGTAATCTTGGGAAGCTTCTCGCACTTCTGGTTTGTGATAAATTATCTGGCATAAAAGTTGGAATATTTTTCACGGCTCAATCATTTATTCTCCGCCGCTTTTTGATTTAGAGAAATAAAAACTCGTGGAAAAGATATTGACACATAAATAATAAGAATATTAATATATGGTCACCCTGACAAAAACAAGGAGATTATAATTATGAATTTATATCCTTATCTGGTTTTGTTCTTAGGCGCGATTGCGTTAACCATGTTTCTTATTGCCAGAGACCGTAAAGGCAGCCCAAAGGCACTATTGCTTAAAACTGTTACCAGTTTTTTATTCATCGCCGTAGCTTTCGCGTCTTTTATGGTTAATTCAATCCCAGAGGTTGCAATGTTCTTTATGCTCATCATGATGGGGCTCATATGCGGCTTGATCGGCGATATTGTTTTAGACCTCAAGATAATGTACAAAAAATCATCCTCCCTTTATCAACATGGCGGGATGGTTGCTTTTTTTGTAGGGCATGCATTCTATCTGGCGGCATTGCTGATTTATTTCGGCTTCAGTTGGATGGCCTTAGCAGCAGCTTTAATTTTGGCAATTATCATAGTGTGTGTCAGCAAGTTTATTCTCAAATTTAATTTCGCCGAACATTCCATAGATACTTATGCTTATTCGTTCGCCTTGTCTTATATGATGACACAGGCCTGCTACGCGGCAATTACTCAAGGCTATACCACCAGCACGGTTTTATTGGCCGCGGGAGCCATTTTGTTTTTGTTGTCAGACCTGGTCCTGGTAATGACATATTATGACAACAAAGATTCCAAGCCGTTTATTGTAGTTAATCATACGCTGTATTACGCGGCACAATACGCCATTGCCCTAAGCATTTTATACTTAGTTATCTGATGATGATTATAATCAGAGACGGTTGTTAATGTTCGCTAACAATGTCAGCCAGATTAATGAAGAATAAATTAATATCCACGGCAATCAAATCACGAAAAGTAAGATTTCGTTGCGGTATATTATTGCTGTTCGCGTTTTCTATTTGTCTTATGTCCTGCGCGCAGTTGCTACTGCAGAAGCCATCATTTGCTCTTCGCAAAGTCATCCTCAGCCCCGTCTCCTTTACAGAGTCTAATCTTCTACTTGATCTCGACGCGCAAAATCCAAATCTTTTTAATCTTACACTCAAATCATTTGAGTGCAGTATTTACTTAAAAAATGAGGAAATCGGGAACGGCCGCCTGGAAAAGGAAATTTTGATTCCATCAGTATCCACAACGCGGATACAGGTTCCGCTTAATGTAAAATATAAAGACTTAAGGGGCATCCTGAAGGTTCTTTTTGCAGAGCGTGACTTGCCTTATAAGCTAGAGGGAAACGCCAATGTCAGTTCAGTATTCGGAAGCATTAACTTCCCTTTCTCCAAAGAGGGGCAAATCGACTAGGGGGAAATCGGTATTCTGAAAATCCGGGACGGTTCTTTTTAATAATTAAAATTTTGAGGAGGTTTGTATGAAAAATATTGGAACTCTTGACAAGATTATAAGGACGCTCGTTGCGCTTCTGATTATCGCCGCTTACCTCTGGGGCATGCTTCCGGGTATTTGGGGATTGCTGCTTATCGTTAGCGGGTCACTGTTTTCCAGCGTAATGAGCGGGCATTGCCCTCTCTATACAAAAATCGGCATCAATACGAACAAGTAAACAGTCAAAGGGACGATTCGATTTAATTTCAAATAATTCAATGTAAGGCTTAATAAATCCGTCGGCAAATCGATTAAGTGGTTTACGGGTTATACGAACTTACAGAAGCAGAAATAAACATTGCTGAAGTAGGGACTGTTCCCCCCGGCATGCGCCGGGCAAGCAGAACAGTCCGCAAGGCAGTGATGTGTAGGGATTGATCCCCGATCAATCCGTAATTAACGGCGCGTTTGGGAGACGCGCCCTACAATGAAGACAAAATAATATGCTGGCGAAACGAAAACAAATTCATCTTGCGGGGTATGATTATTCCAACACAGATGATGTCTATTTCGTGACTATCTGCACCTGGAATAAGACAGCATATTTCAAAAATCCAACAATTGTTCAGTATATTGAAAAGGAAATTGATTATCGTTGCCGGGTGGCGCAAGAAGTTACGGTATTTGCGTATTGCATTATGCCTGATCATCTACATCTTTTATTGAAGCTGAATGAAGGTTATGGAAAATCACTGGCCAATTGGATAGCCGCTTTTAAAAGATATAATGCCCGGATTTTATCGCTTATGCACGGCATAAAACCGCTCTGGCAGAAAAATTATTATGAACATATTGTCAGAAAAGATGAATCATTGAAAACGATTGCCGAATACATTGCCGGTAATCCTGCCAGAAAAATGATTGTCAATGAATGGACAGATTATCCGTTTTCTAAAATCAATTACGATGCGTTTTAATAATATAAGCGGCGCGTTCGGGGAACGCGCCCTACAAAGATGATGAAAAGACCGTCGTGTTATGTAGGGATTGATCCCCGATCAATCCGCAGGCGATTTTGCTAATACAAAAAGGGCGGATATGAACAGTAAAAGCGCGTATGCGCGCTTTTACTCCCCGATGATCTGAACGACGATATCGCGGCTTCTGGCCCGGTTATCAAAGTCAATAAACACAATCTGCTGCCATGTGCCCAGCGTCGGCTTTCCGTCAACAACCGGAATCGAAAGCGATGGTTTCATCAAAGCGGCGCGGACATGGGAAAAGCCGTTGCCGTCTCCCCATCTTTTATCGTGATGATAGGGAATGTCCGACGGGGCGATTTTTTCCAGCGCTTCCTTCAAATCCCGCAACACGCCTGGTTCATATTCAATGGTGGTGAGCGCTCCCGTGGAGCCGGGGCAGAAAAGGGTGATAAGCCCGCTGGAAATGCCCGCCTGCTCGATATAGGAAAGCACGCGCGGTGTAATGTCGATGATGTCGCTGAAGCCTTTTGTATTAATTGAAATAATTTCCGTAAAAGTCATAAGCTGTCCTCCGCGGGAATTGGTTATGGGATAAAAAAATGTAAATCATAGTAATAATTTTATTTAATTGGAAATCAGTATGCGCAAACATTTAAGAACAGGAAAGAGAGGAATTATTATTAAAATAAACAATGATTTTATAAAACCGCGACCACATTAATTTCTTTTAGTATCGCGTCTTTGGCCTTAGCGGGCAGATTAAGGAATTTCACGCCCATGCCGGTGTCTTTTGGCGAAGCGCCTTTATTTAGCCACATTACTTTGGCGTTAGTTTCTATTTTATTTAAAGTGCCTATGGTAAAAACCAATTTTATAGTTGACCCTAATTCCGGCAGTTTTTCTGTCTCCACAAACATTCCGTCCGCGGAAATATTTTTTGTAAAAGATATGAGGTAATCACTTTCGTGCAGATATGAAATTTCAAAGTTAGAAGCCATCCTTTTGTTTATTCTGCGTTCGTCTTTTGGCATATTACCCACTTTTCATTTATAACCGGCAATAAAAATAATAGTTGATTTGTTCATGCAAACCCTACTTTAATTTTTTAAAAAAGAAAAGAGAGGAATATCAGTTAAAATACGGCAGCGCTTTGATAAATTCCGGAGACTCATGTACAGAAAACATGAACTTGCGTTTATCAGGAGAGCAAATTATTGCCGTTCCGGGAAATCCGCGGTTAATATGGCTAAATGAAGATACCGTGAAGCCTTTATCCGCGTCTAATATTTTTAAACAGTAGCGCTTGCATAAATGTTTGTTTTTAAAGTAAAATAGGATAAAAGAAAAGACTAGAGAAACTGAACAAATTTTTTGGGTTGGGTGAGATGGATTTTAAAGAATTGTCACCGCAGGCACAAAAAAAAGCGTATAATGATTTGGCGCTGAAGCTGAAGATCGAGGCTAAAACAACATGGACCATAGGAGAAATAATCAATAAACTCAAAGAATTAGACTTTAACGCAGACGGAACAGTTAAAAAATAGCACCAACAAGCTTATCCTATCAGGCAAACGCCTCCCCGATCATCCAGTCATCCAGTTTTCATTTATTTGTCGAATTCTTTTAAAGCATCTGGTTGTTTTATTATTTCCTCCTGCCCGGGAAAAAGCTTCGGAGGATCAATGTACGGGACATCGTATAGCCCCATAGCGTCTATAAGAAATAAAACTATCAGAATTACTACGGCATAAATAAAGTATTTTATCATTTTACACACTCCAAATTTGAAAAGTTGGCTGACACCTACCCCCTGGTTTTAGTTAAACATGTAACGCCATAAAATATTCAAAAATCTAAACGCCCGCCTAATGCCACGCTTATGGCCACGAAGTATAGAAAAAACGCTTTCTCGTGTCAATAATATATTAAGCTGTTAACGGCGACCTTTGCGCTTACTGCCAAGATATATTTAAATTTTGTAATTTGATGCCGAGGTGCTTTTACCTATCGTCTCGACCATGACACTGTTTAAAAGAGAAATCCGGACTTTATGCCTAGCATATCAAAATAAAAAGGGGCGAGTCATCAATCACGCCCCTTTGGGGGATGTATCGAAACAAAGAAAACATTTCGATGCGGTTTATATTTTTTGTAATGCGCTATTTTTACGAAACTTTTTTAAAGCTCTTAATCAACTTTTTTAAACATCTTGCCTTTGGCGCCGCATACCGGGCATGTCTCCGGCGCTTCTTTTTCGGCAGTGTAGCCGCAAACGGGGCACACGTAATAGCTGTAAACCTCTTTGGCGCTATCTAGTTCATCAAGAACCTGCTGATATAGACCGGCATGAATTTTTTCCACATCGTTGGCAAAAGTGAAAGACCTCTCCGCTTCCTTGTGACCTTCCGCCTTGGCCGCCGCGATCATATCCGGATACATGCTTTTGAATTCGTGCGTTTCCCCCGCGATAGCTTCCTGGAGGTTTTCTCTGGTGGAACGTATTCCCTTTAGCGCCTTCAAATGCGCGTGGGCGTGAACTGTTTCGGCTTCTGCCGCCGCCCGAAATAGTTTTGCCGCCCGTGGAAATCCTTCCTGGTCCGCCTTGGCCGCGAAAGCAAGATATTTACGGTTCGCCTGTGATTCACCGGCAAAAGCTTCTTTTAACGCCTCTTCAGTTTTCGACATAATTTTCTCCTTTGATTTATATGTTTTATTTTAGTCTTTCTTCAGACAAATGCAGGTGGTCTGTTTCTATGTCCACCAGCGCTTCAAATATCTGTTTGATTCTTGAACTATCCGCTTCCGCGGCGGACTTTCTGTAAAAATCTATTGCCCTGGTTTCTCTGGCGTGTGAATCTTTCAGATTCTCGACGTTTTGAGAGTGGCATGTTTCGTTGCCTTGCGGAACGGATTTGAGCTTGAGTATTTTCTTCCAAACGGAGGCGTGTTCCGCTTCGATCTTGCCCAGAGCCTTGAACAAAATCTTTCCTTCAGGATCATCCGTTTTATCCGCCGCGCAGGCGTAAAATGTCGCGTTGCTTACTTCTACCACAAGGGCGTGCTGGGCGTTGGCCTTATCCCGCGCGCTTAACTCCACGTCAAAGTTTACAACCGCGTCTTTGGCTTCTTTGATGTACTCAATATGCGCGCCGCAGAAGGGGCAGTTTGCCGGCGGATTTTCGCCGATATACGCGTCACCGCAAATTATGCATCTGTATAACTTAACCATTTGTTTTCCTTTCAGTTATTTCTTGCGTTGTTATGTTTTTTTGAATGCTACTATATTAGTTAGGATATGTGCTTGGGGAAAATTGTCAAGACAATTATGGCTGATTTTTTACCGCGAGAACACGCACCTGTTTACGTTTTATTGCGATAGTCTTTTATCGCCTAACGAGCGTCATTTATAACGAATTAAATATAAATCTATTTTTTTGACATATAAATTTCCTTTATGTTAACAATGATAAATCAAAGCAAAAAGATTAATGAAGAATAAAACAAAACCGCCAAAAATCGCGCCCAATAATTATGTGCGCCCCAAATCAGTGCCAACTCGGATATCTTTGCCGGTTTGGTGGACGGCTTTCCGCTATCATTTTGTCCCTTCAAGTTTTCTGCCGGCTATTCTGGGCGGCGTTGTGGCCTGGACGCAAACCGGAATCATCTATCAGTGGTTTTTCTTTCTGGTTGTGCTGGGGGTGACGCTCAATCACATAGCGCTGAATATGACTGACGATTATTTCGATTATCACGCCGCTGTGGATCAGAAAAATAAAAAAGTAATAAATCCCTACGCGGGCGGCAGCGGCACTCTGACTTCGGGGAAAATTAAACCCCAAGACATGCGGTTTGTTTTTTTATCATTATATTTGCTGACCATCATCATCGGTTTATATTTATGCGCGGCGCGAACCTGGTGGGTGCTTGCCTTTGGCGTTTTTGGTATGGCCAGCTCCTATTTTTACACGGCGCCGCCGATACGCTACGGCTACCGCGGCTTTGGAGAAATTTCCCAACTGGTTAATTTCAGTTTTACCATCGGCCTGGGAGCGTATGTCGTGCAGGCGGTTTCTTTATCATGGGAGGCGTTTTGGGTTTTATCGCCTCTGGGGCTGATGATGTTCGCGATGATTATCATCAATGAAATACCGGACAGAAAAGATGACGCCGCGGCAGGGAAAAACAATCTCGTGGTTTTATGGGGAACAAAAAAGGCGGTTTGGTTTTACGCGGCGTCTATGACCGCTGCCTATTTGGTTATCTTATTTGCCCCGATATTTAATGTGGCAAGTTTTTGGATATATCTGGCGTTTTTCACACTGCCCTGGTTTCTGCGGGCATTTGGCATTTTGAAAAGGACTTTCAGTAATCCGCTTCGGCTCGCGCCGGCAAATCTCCTTACTATCCGCGCGCATAATCTGACGGGCATTATATTAATTATCGCTTATCTGATTCAGGGTATCCAAAATAATCATGATGTGCAGACTGCTTTTTTTGCCGCGCTTATTTTGGCGGGTTTTTACATTCCGGCCGCCGCCGCTGTGTTTTTCAAAAACCCCGGCAAAAATTGAAGACGCGAAACTTTTAATGTTGTACAATATCCGCACATGATGCGAGGAGGAAAACAAAATGGAATTTGACCGTGATAGT
Organism: Syntrophaceae bacterium UBA4810; assembly: GCA_002402545.1. Classification (GTDB taxonomy): domain Bacteria; phylum Desulfobacterota; class Syntrophia; order Syntrophales; family Smithellaceae; genus UBA4810. Next base: position 18,479 of record DHGA01000079.1, on the reverse strand, counting down.
CTGGCAAAAAACGACGGCAAAGAAGGCCGCGAGGCGCTGGTTGCCGTTGACGGCAAGGTATATGATGTTACGGGCAATCGCCTTTGGAAAAACGGAGTGCATATGAACAGGCATCAGGCCGGCGCTGAC
>DHGA01000079.1:0-18241 GCA_002402545.1 Syntrophaceae bacterium UBA4810 | reverse complement strand
CGTTCATTTTCCCATGGCGATTTTTATTATCGCCCCGCTTTTTCTGGCCTGGTATTATCTGATCAATCCGGCGCAGGGGCTGCTTGACGCTGTTTTCTATCTTTATATTTTGGGGACATTATCTTTGCCCGCGGCCGTCGGTACGGGAATCCTCGCCTGGCTGGTTAATTATTCAGGCAAGCCCAATCCCATAATTATCCGCAAAACTATTTTTTCCGTTGTGCTTCTGGTTTTTGATGTCATTATCATCGCGGCGCTGATCATCAGTCCTGCGATTCTGCAGAATCCATCCGGCTGGGAAAAAATTATTCCGGCGCTGATTTTCCTGTGCCTGCCACTGGTATCAATTATCGGCGAACACGGCGGGAAACTGGTTTTTCCCGTGTTGAAAAGCAAATAGCTTATTCTTTTACCGGCAAAACATGAATCGCCTTGATGACAAGCCGCACCTGATCTCCGGCCTTGAGATTCATTTCTTCAACAGATTCGCTGGTAAGCACCGAGGCCATTTCCTGCGCGGATATTGAATCGAATTTAACCAGCGACATAACATCGCCTTTTTTGACTGATTTAACTTTCGCCGTAATATTGTTTCTTGCGCCGTGTTTCATGATTTCCTCCCTTTATTTAATATTTCTGCCTAAAATTTTTTAAATTTTAACACCAACACCAATAAGATAATAATGAATTTTAAGAATAAGAAATATATCCGAAAGGCATAATTTATATCCGGGATTTTATAATGTTTTCTAAATATTTTGGGGAAAATTACTGAGAAAGTTTATGAATGTTTTGTGAAACGCCCGGAAATCGAAGCTGTGCCGGTAAATTAAATAAAAACTTCTCTCCATTCGGCAGCCCTGAATGGAAATTTCCATCAGCAGTCCCTGCGCGAGCTCCCGCTCCACCGCGTGGATGGAAAGAATGGAGACACCGAGTCCCGCGATGATCGCCTCTTTAATAGCTTCGGAACTGCCCAGTTCCGCGCAGATATTGAGTTGGGAAAGATTTACGGATTTTTCCTCTTTGAGATAATTTTCCATAAAATCTCTGGTTGCGGAACCTTTCTCTCGTACAATGAAAGGTTCGGCAAATAATTCTTTCATCACAACAGACTTGGTTTTGCTCCATTTGTGTTTTTTGGGCACGGCTAAAACAAGACGGTCTTTCCAAAGTTCCCGCGCTTCCAGTTTTTTATTTGAAGGACATTTGCCGATAATCCCCATTTCCACTTCACCAGCCAAAACCATGTTCATGACGTCTTCGCTGTCCGCTGTTTTGATATACATGGTGATATCCGGATGATGCCCGCGCAGCGCGCTCAATACGCGTGGCAATATATAGGTGGCCGGTATGGTGCTGGCGCCGATATAAATATTCCCACCGGTATTTGCTCCCAGCGCGCCGATTTTTTCTTTTGCCTCCTCGCGCAGTTTAATCATGCGTCGCACGTAATCATAAATTACTTTTCCTTCCGGCGTGAGCGATATTCCGGTGCTGCTTCTGTTTACCAGATGCGCGCCGAGATAATCTTCCGCGTTTCTGATGTTTTTGGTGAGCGCCGGCTGAGTGATATGCATTTTTCTGGCAGCAAGGCTGAAACTTCCTTCTTCCACAAGGGAAATCAGCGCCTCCATTTGCTGAAAAGTTATATTCTTAAAATGGTCTGTTTTCATGGCTGCTTCGTACCACAAAAGAGCATTACCTGCCATGATAAATATAACCGTGGGGAATATTGATTATTACCAATAGTTTAACAAACAGGCGCTATATTACTAAAATTAATAAATGTTTTTCAAATATTACTTTTATGAATTTGCTTTTAGGGGCGTCTGCTGTTAAAAAAAGCAAAATCTTTTGGGAGGTTATTATATGAAAAACATTTTTTCTTCAAAAGCAGGGATAATTATCGTCGGCGGTATCATCGGCATTATCGCGGCCCTGCTGCAGTATTTCGGCAATCCCGCCAATATGGGTATTTGCGTTGCCTGTTTTGAGCGCGATATCGCCGGTGCGCTGGGATTGCACCGCGCGGGAGTTGTGCAGTATCTGCGCCCCGAAATTATGGGTTTTGTGCTGGGCGCATTTGCGGCGGCGCTTTTTGCCGGCGAATATAAGCCGCGTGGCGGTTCATCCCCGTTAATCCGTTTCTTTTTAGGAATGTTTGCCATGATCGGCGCGCTGGTATTTTTGGGTTGCCCCTGGCGCGCTCTTTTGAGACTCGCGGGCGGCGATGGGAACGCCATTTTAGGACTTCTGGGATTAGCCACAGGAATTTTTATAGGCATCCAGTTTCTCAAAAGAGGTTTCAGCCTCGGGCGCTCTCATACGCAGGCAAAGGCCAGCGGTTGGATAATGCCCGGTTTCATGGTCGCGTTATTTTTGCTTTTGGTTTTCAAAGTTCAATTTGCTGAAGGCGGCCCGATTTTTTTCAGTGAAAAAGGCCCCGGCTCACAGTACGCTCCCATTTTTGTCAGTCTGATCGCTGGTTTGGTAATCGGTACGCTCGCGCAGCGCAGCCGCTTCTGCACCATGGGCGCGATTCGCGATGTCATGCTGACCAGAGATTTTCATCTCATTAGCGGCGTGGCATCATTACTTGTTTTTGCTTTTGTGATGAATTTCATTTTAGGCCAGTTTAATCCCGGTTTTACAGGACAGCCTGTGGCTCATACCAGCCATGTATGGAACTTTTTGGGCATGACTCTAGCAGGTTTTGCCTTCGCTCTGGCTGGTGGTTGTCCTGGCAGACAGCTGTTTCTTTCCGGCGAAGGTGACGCGGACGCGGGCGTTTTCGTTATAGGCATGATTGTCGGCGCGGGTGTCGCTCATAACTTTGCTTTGGCCAGTTCTCCTCAGGGCGTGAGCGCTTTCGGGCCGATTGCCGTGGTTATTGGTTTGGTGTTTTGCCTGGTTATCGGTTTTAGTATGTTGCAGAGGGCAAAATAATTTTTGACCGGCTGAGTCGGCTGGCGCCGGCCGCGGGCTTCAAACCCGTTGGGCAAACAATGCAATGTTTGCTGTTCAGTTCGATTCTGAAGCCGGTCTTCAGAGAGAGGTATTACAAAAGATGTTTTTTGGCAGTAAAAAACAAAATAAATTTGAGGGCGGCGGTCTTGTTCTTTTTCAGGCCGTGGATGAAGCAATCGCCGCGGAAAAAATTTTAAAGGCGGTTGAATTTGAAGTGAAACTGGTCGCGCCGCCGCCGGCGCTGCGCAAAGGCTGTGACTTGGCTGTGGAATTCAATATTGTGGAAAAGACCGGTGTGGAAAGAGTGCTTGCGCAAAAAGGCGCGCACTTTGTGGAAATTCTTCCCATCAAAGGCGCGGGCGAGCTTCTGGATATTGTCAAAATTATAAATTTTGACAATGCCTGCATGGTCAAAGCAGGAAACATGAAGCTGACTTTCGATAAAAATACCGGCGTGATTTTGAATATCTCCGGCGGAGGTTGTCCCGACATTCCATTTTTGCATCTGAGCATGGTTGATAAAAAAATCACGGACGTGGCGCGCCCCAAGGACAATGGTCACACACTCTGCGCGCTGATGCTGGATCGGGCTTTTGTGGAAGCTTTAGATATTTTCCGCAAGGAGGCAAAATAAAATGCTTCTCATTTGCGGAACAATTCCTCAGGCGGATGCAGGTCTCCTTTTGGGCGAAGCCAGGTTCGACGGCAGCAAATTACTTGTCGGCAACACGGAAGTTCAATGCACGCAGGGGACGGCGGCGCTCGCCAGCGCGGCTTGCGTTGTCGCAAAACACTGCTGGAGCTCCGCGCCGCACGCGCTTTTTGCCGGTGATACCGGCAGCGGTAAGGGAAGCAGGCTCATTTATGATTACCTGATAAAAAATCTTCCCAAATTAAACGTGGACGTTTTGCTTTTGCATTACATACTTCCGGTGATGGGATTGATGAAACAGGTTTGCGCGGCAGCGGCAAAAAGCACCAAAAAGCCGGTGATGATGGCGGATGCCTCTTCCATGTACGCGGCCAAAGCGGCTGGACTAGCGGGTCAGTTTGATATCTTTACGCCCGATCTTTCAGAAACCGAGTTTTTGGCTGACCCCGACGCGATTCATCCGGCTTACATTAGTTATCATCTTTTCCGCGCGGACATCGCTTATATTGATGATTTAATCGTGGCGGCTTTCCGGCAGAAAAGCATGGCAAAAACCGTGATTATAAAAGGCGCGACTGACTTTGTAGTGCAGGAAGGAAAAGTAAAATTTACTCTCAGCGCGCCGGACTTACCCGCGCTTGAAGCCATCGGCGGAACAGGGGATACAATCAGCGGCATGGTGGGCGCTTTTGTTGATGCCGGTTTTACGCATCTTGACGCGGCAGTTTTGGCGCTCAAAGCTAACAGAAAAGCCGGTCAATACGCACAGGCGACGCCGGCGACAAAAATAAGCGAAATAATCGCCGCGATGCCCAAAGTATTAAACCATAATTAATTTGAATAAAAAGAAAGGAAGCAGATTATGATAGAAGTAGATGTTAAAGGATTGAGCTGTCCGATACCCGTGGTAAAAACAAAAAAGGCCATGGAAGAAAATCCGAAAGCCACGATTTCAGTTCTGATAGACAGCAATGTGGCCAAAGAAAACGTAACGAGGCTTGCCGAATCGAAAAAATATTCGGTGAAAATCGAAGAAGCGGGCGCAGAAGATTTCAAACTCGTTTTGAAACCTTCCGCTTAATTACAACTGCGAATTTAACAGCCTGAAAGGCGCTTTTTCCTTTGAAGAAAAGCGCCTTTTTTTATCTGTTTACTTTTAAAAAGAAATAACGCTATAAATTAATTGAGAGAAGACAATGTATTCAACAGGGGACAAAAAAGTTTTTAAAAAAGCGGCCACGGTGATTTTGGTGCGGCATTCCGAAAGCACCGGCTGGAAGTTATTTCTGGCGCGCCGTCATCACAAACAATCCTTTATGGCGGGTGCTTATGTTTTTCCCGGCGGCCAGGTGGAAAACTACGATAATTCTCCTGAGTTGGGAAGCTATATTAAAAAGAGCCCTGATTTTAATCCGGCAAGAATTTTGCAGGAAAATGAACTGCCTGACCAAGAGGCTTTAGGTTTTTTCATTGCCGCTATAAGAGAAACGTTTGAAGAAGTGGGAATTCTTCTGGGCGGCAGTGTCTCCGGTGATTTTGTTTCTTTTCATGATAAAAACATACGTACGCGATATATTGAGCATCGCCGTCGGCTCTACGCTTCTGAAGTAACGCTTGGTGAAATTGCCCGCGAAGAAGACATTGTATTTTTCCCCGATGTTCTTGTGCCCTACGCGCACTGGATCACGCCGGAATTTGAAAAAATGCGTTTTGATACCCGTTTTTTTCTGGCAAAACTCCCGCCCGAACAGAGGCCAGTGGCCGACGCGACAGAGCTTACCGAATCTTTGTGGGTTACGCCGAAAAAGGCTCTGGAAATGCATTGCAGAAAAGAAATAATGCTGATGCCGCCCACGCTAAAAACGATTGAGGAACTTTGCGCGTTTAAAAGCATTGATGAACTTTTCGCGGCGACAGCAAATAAGGAAATTTATTCTATCCTGCCGCAGTTATCCGGAAATTGTATTTTACTGCCGCATGACCCTGAATACAGCATTGAAGGATATAAAAGGCCGGCCGCTACAAGCATCCCTTCGCGCATCACCAGCGAAAACGGCGTATGGAAAACAGCGTATTATAATAAGTGACAAATGAAACGTATTATCGCTAAGAGCCTGCAATGGGACGAAGTTTGAGCCTGGCGGATACTGCATCGTCTGTAATTCCTGCCGGGCAATCCCTGAAATATAAGATTGCTTCACCTCGCTTACGCGAGGTTCGCAATGACCTCTTTATATCATCGCGAGCGAAGCGAAGCGATCTCAGAGGTTGCTTCGCTCCGATAAATCGGAGTTCGCAATGACAGCAAAAAAAGAATGACCAAGCTCATTATATACAAATCAGCCCAGGACTCAGTCATTAAAACCCCGGGCTGTTTATTTGTGGAAATATTTATTTTTAAAACTTTACTTGTGGTGGGCCGGGTTGCGCCTCCTTCACGGCTTCAAAAAACGGCTCTTCTTTGAATCCTTCGCGCCTGGCAATAATTGAACCTGGCACCATGGCGATGGCTTTATTATATGTCTCTACTTTCTGATTATATCTCATCCTTTCCACGGCAATTCTGTTTTCCGTGCCGGCCAGCTCATCCTGCAGGCGCAGAAAATTTTCATTGGATTTCAGTTCAGGATATTTTTCGATGACCACCAGAAGTCTGCCCAAAGCGCTGGAAAGTTGATTGTTGGCGGCAATTTTCTCCGGTACGCTTCCCGCGCCGCCCACTTTAGCGCGCGCGTTAGTGACTTCAATCAGCACTTCTCTTTCCTGCTTGGCGTAGCCTTTTACCGTTTCCACCAGATTGGGAATCAAATCATAACGGCGCTGCAGTTGATTTTCCACCTGCGCCCAGGCGCTTGTAATTTCTATACTTGATCGCTTGAATGAATTATATTTACCGTAGTAGTAGACTGCCACAATAAGCGCCAGTAAGACGATGGCGGCGATGATGATAATTAAGCCTCTTTTTTTCGGATCCATATAACCCCCCCCGGATATTTTTAAACACCAAAAATAATTTCAACTCTGTAACTATTGCGCAAAGCCGCGCGGCTGTCAAGAAGCGAAAACAAAAAAATCTTGTATAAGCCAACATTAAATATTAAGGAAATAATGAGCAATTTCGATAAAATTGTCACACCGGCGTAAACCGGTGTCCGGTATTTTCATAATTTCTTTAAATATCTGAATTCCGGCTGTTTACTCCGGCGCATGCCGGATACGCCGGAATGATCGGTCACAGAGCATGAAAACAAAAATTATTTTAATTCATCCCCCGCTGGTCAAGCTCTCCGAGCCGCCCGCGGGTATTGCCAAATTGGCCGGCTGCCTGAAAGACAATGGCGTCAGTTACCGCATAATTGATGCCAACATGGAAGGGATTCATTTTTTGTTGGGACAAACCGCGCTGGAGAATGAATGGCCGGATCGCTGGAGCAAACGTGCCTGCAAAAATCTGAAGGCCAACATCGCCGCGCTGCAAAATATCGAAACTTATAAAAACAAAAGCCGGTATTCACGCGCCGCGCAGGATGTAAACCGTGTTCTGTACCTGGCCGGGAAACCCTATGGCGCGCATCTGACGCTTTCTGATTTTAGCAATAATATGCTGGCGCCGGCAAGAAGCGCTGATTTACTGCAAGCCGCGCGAATGCCGGATAACAATCCTTTTTATCCTTACTTCTCTGCCCGCCTGATGGCGGTTATGAAGGAAGAACCGGAATTTGTCGGTTTTTCCGTAAATTATTTAAGCCAGGCGCTTTGCGCTTTCGCCATGATCGGGTTTATCAAAAATATCAATCCGGGGATAAAAATTGTTCTGGGCGGCTCGCTTGTAACTTCCTGGGCGGCGCTTGGCGCGGGCATTGAAAAATTTTCTGGCGTTGTTGATGAAATGATCGCTGGAGCTGGTGAAGAAAAATTGCTACAGCTTTTGGGTGTTGAGGACGGGCACAAAAACTCGTTGCCTGATTACGATGATTTTCCCGCGCAATTTTATCTTTCTCCCGGATTTGTCCTGCCTTACAGCGCCTCGCGCGGCTGTTACTGGCGCGGGTGCGCCTTTTGCCCGGAGCGCGCCGAAGAAAATCCTTATCTGCCTTTATCCGCGACGCAGGTAAATCAGGAATTGCCGTTACTCGTAAAAAAACATCAGCCGGCTTTGGTGCATCTTTTGGATAACGCGCTTTCGCCTGCCTTGCTGAAAAACCTCAGCCAAAAGCCGCCGAGCGCGCCCTGGTATGGTTTCGCGCGCGTAAGCAAGGAACTCGCGGACGCTGATTTTTGTATGTCTTTGAAACAAAGCGGCTGCGTGATACTCAAGCTCGGAATCGAATCAGGCGATCAGGAAGTGCTCAATAAACTCAACAAAGGAATAAATTTAGGCGATGCATCGGCGACGCTGCATGCACTCAAAAAAGCGGGAATTGCCGCGTATGTTTATCTGCTTTTCGGAACGCCGCAGGAAACTGAGGTAAGCGCGCGTAAAACGCTGGATTTTACCGTGGCGCACAGCGACTGCATTAATTTTTTGAATCTGGCGATTTTTAATCTGCCGGTGGCAAATGATACGGCGCAGAATCTTCAAACAGAAAATTTTTATAAAGGAGATCTGTCTTTATACAGCAGTTTTCATCATCCCGCGGGATGGGACCGCCAGAACGCGCGCAATTTTCTGGAGAAGACTTTTAAAAAACATCCGGCCGTGGCGCCCATTGTCAGGCGCATGCCGGAGTTTTTCACGTCAAACCACGCGCCGTTTTTCACCATGCCTTGTTGACAACTATTATAAATATAAAATACGCAAGTTGTCTACATGCTGTAAACTATGTTTGCGCCCTGTTAATCATCAGCATGATGTTTTCATTGGCATCTTTAATGATGAATTTAGCGTTGGGGTGCTTTCCCTGCCAAATTCTGAATATTTCATCCGCGAATGCCTGACCTACTGTGTTTACATCCTTAAAATCGAGTTCAATTGTTTTAAATTTCTCAAGCCCCGCCAGAATTCTGCGGGCTTGTGACCTGGAGACATAATCTACATTATAATGATACAGTTTAACCTTGACGCCTGTTTTGGTGAATTCAAAAGATTCATCAGTGTATTTACTGAAAAGGTCGGAAAGTGTTTTTTGGGAATTGAGCCGTAAAGAAAAATCCACACGTGTTCCTTTAACCGACCTTACATCTTTTACATAGATATCCTGCATAACGTTATCAAAAACAATTTTTTTGGAGAAACTTTTGATTTTCAAAGAGTCAGCAATTTTTGAAGTGAAAAAAATCCCTTCGCCGCTGTGCGCCTCAGGCAATGTAGTTTCTTTTCCCTTGAGCAAATCCTGTATAGCTTCCATTTCTGAGTTAAGGCGCTTTTTATTCATTATATTGTTAAGTATACCGACGCCCCAATCGGTTATGGTAAAATGAACATCATCGGCTGTTTTCATAATTACAATGTCGATTTTTTCTGATGCAGAATGTTCTATGGCGTTATTGAGCATTTCCGTGAAAGCGTAATCGGTGATTGAGGAAATGTTCTCGGCAATGTTTTGGAAAATTGCGCTTTGTTCTTTTACTTTTTGCAGAATCTTGTCTTCAGCAAGCCCATGATTCGTCATTATTCTATGAATTATTAGGGGCTTTGAGCTTATCAGTCTTTTCTTTGAAGCTAAAATATAGTGTGCTTGATTGGATTTACCAACAAGGGTGATAATACGATCTTCGACAAGATTTTTCAGATGCCTGTGTACATAAGCTCTCGAATATTTGGTCTTTTTGACAATGTCTGAAGTTTTGACATGCCCTCGTTTCCTTATCGAATTGAGTATTAAGGTTTTAATGTCCATATATTATGCCGTTTTTGTAGACAACTTTATTATAAACTAATTATGCAAGTTGTCAACAAGTTGTATACATGTGAAAAAGACATTAATCACGGTTGTATATTTATTGCTGATTATATCATAGTTAATTTATCTGAAATATTTACTTCGAATCACGCGCCGTCTATTTTAAAAATAAAAATTTATTACTTATGTTTTTTTGATAGTGCCGCCCGCCCGGTCGACGGCTGCTTTTTCGAATTCTGCCTGAAAACCGGGAGAGTAATTCATGTATTGAGGTATCGGATACCGCAGGCCGGCCGCGTGCGTTTTCTCTAGCCCCTCCATCAGTATGTCCAGCTTATTAGCAGGGCAGGCAAACATTACTTCGTGATCATGTGCTCCGCCCCAGATTCGGTCGCCATTGCCCAGCGTTACATATTGTGGTTTATTGGTTTTAATCGTTTTTGTCACACCCTCGTGGCAGGAGCCAACTCTTCCCGCCGCGCTAAATTCCAGCACACCTCCTTCCATGAAGAGGTAGCCCTGAACAAACCGCATCGCCTGAGCGGGCATACAGTATACCAATACAGTGTCGGGCACGACTTTAGTCCGCGTTAGGGGAGAAATAATCAGCCCGGTAATATTTTTATCCAGTGAATAAAGATGCTGGCTGAAAGTTTTCGCGATCGCAGCGTCTTTTGCATACAGTCCAACGCTGAAAGATTCAGCCCAATCTATTTCTTCCGTCGTCGGTATATCCCATCCATATAAGGCGCGCACGGGTTTGCAGTTGATATCCGCTTCAGTGACGGCGATGGTCCAGCCGTAGGTGCGGGCCATTTTGAAATTCTGGCAGACAAAATTCTGCAGGCCCATGTCTCTGGAAGGTCTTTTATATTCAGGTAATATTTCTGTTTCCGATTGAATCAGTTTTACTGCCAATGGAAAGCTTGCGGGGCGAATCAGTTTTTCTATCAACTCGCCATACTTTCTGTATCGGTCAAGTTCTTTTGTCATTTATACCTCCTCTATGCCTTCTGTTTGTCTGATATTTACGGAAATTATTTCAGTGTTTTTGGATCGGAGATTTTTTGCAACACAAGCATCATCTCTATTTCGTCCAGGTCGATGTTCCTTCTGCCCCAGTTGCCCGCGGTGCCGCCCCAGATGTTGAGCACGTTCAAGCCCGCCAGGCGACAAAGTAAAGTAAGTTCCGTGGGGACGAAAGCTCGTTCGCGCATTTTTATGGGAAGCATCCCTTCCCGCGGGGGCAATTCAGAGGCTTCCTCCATGGTCAGCAAATTGAAACGTCCTTCGGCCACATCCTGGTTAGTAAATCTGCGAATCATAAAAGTGGCGTTGAGCACTGTTAATATGGCTTTCGCCTTTTTTTTGAGACTTTTGGAAATATTGGAAAGGATGGCAAGCGGCTGATTAATCGGATCATCCCGGTGGCCCAGAAGACCGAATGAACCTTCGCAAAGACAAATCGCCGCGTCGAATTTGCCCGGCAGCTTGAAATCTGTTGCATCCGCGCGAATCCAATTTACCTCGACGCCGGCGGTTTTCGCTTTTTCACGCGCTTCTTTGAGCATTTCGGCTGATAAATCAATCCCTGTAACTTTATAGCCGCGCCTGGCGAGCTCTACGGAATGCCTTCCCGTACCGCAGCCAACATCCAGAATCGCCGCGCCGGGTTTGAGCGCGAATTCTTCGATCAAAAAGTTGACTTCTTTAAGAGTGCTTTTTGTGAATACGTTTTCATCATAGATCGGCGCGTGCGCGTCAAAAAATGTTTCCCAAATACTTGTTTTCAGCATGATAACTCTCCTTTTTTTTCAACAGCATTTACGTATGCAAAGCTAAACTCTGAAGCGCATTATCGTTGACCATCGATTAATATACTAAATAGGCATTTCCCGATATTTTGAACAATTATACTTTATCCTGGAATAAATCAAAAGCCAAAATACTTCACAAAAGCAACGTAATTTGAAGGTTGCCGTTGGGTTTGATCTGGTAATAAGAACTAAAAGCCCAATAGGCAAAAAAATTAAATATTTGTTTAATTGAGCTTATAGTTATGTAATTAATCAGTTGATCCGCGAAACATGAATAGTACAGGCTCGGAAATAAATAGATCCCTGCCGAAAAATTTAGTGCATCATTTTTTTTCGGTCCACCATACGCCCATCCACTATAAAAGTTCCATCGCCAACCGCGTGAATAGTTTGCTTCTCCTTTAGTGAATTATCAAAGTACGCCGCTACGCCTTCAAGGACGACGATATTGTGTTTCTTGACGATGTCGACAACTTTGCACTCTGCGTTATTTATATGGCCTTGAGGAAAATATTGGTCATATTATCCTGAGAACTCAATAATAAGCATATAATTAAAACAAAACGTTAATATTGCCGGAAGAACGAGATGAGCAAAGCACGATTAATGGTAGAACCGAAATATAATTAAAGGTAAAAAAATAAATTCAACATAAGAGCAAATATTTAGATGATGTTCATGTGCAAATAGACAAAAACCTTGACAATTATTAAAGAATAAGATATTGGTTCAGCCACCCAGCCAATAAAGCGGGAAGAGAAGGAGATTCAGTTATGGCGAAAAAGAATGTTTTTGCCCGACCGCTTTTACGAGCACGTCTCCACGAAGAGATTGTATTCATCATTCAAAAAAAAATTATGTCCGGAACCATAGCTCCCGGGGAGAAATTACCCACGGAAAGGGAACTGGCGGAAACCTTCGATGTAAACCGCGCCACAGTCCGTGAAGCTTTGCGGAAACTTGAAAATCTCGACTTGGTAGAAATCCGTCACGGCGACGGCTTATATGTGAAAAATTATCTCGAAAGCGGCAATTTCGATCTGATCAAATCCGCGTTAAATACCAATGGCAGCGGGGAAACAGTAATCAACATTCTGGAGGCGCGCCGGTATATCGTTCCGCAAATCGCCTATATTGCCGCTGATAAAAGAACGCCCGAAGATCTTGATGAATTAAAAGCGGTCGTTTTTGACTCAAACCTTGATATGCTGGAAAAAGATATCCGGGTTCATCAGTTGATTGCCAGGTCAACCCACAATCTGCTTTGCACCATAGGTTTGAATTTTTTCAATCAGATATTTCGGGATTACGGACATCTGTATTTCGATGATCGCCGTAATGCCGAGCGTTCCAATATCTTCCATCATGACATCTATGAGGCGATAAAAAATCAAAAACCGGAAGATGCCCGCAGAATCATGAGAGAGGTGCTTATTTACGCGGAAGAAGCCGTGAAACGGGGATTACCAAACGCGCAACAAGAGCATAATGGGTAATTATCATGGAAAGGTTTATTGAAAAATACAATAATGAACAGTTCGACGTTGTTGTCATCGGCGGCGGAATCACCGGCGCGTCAATGGCTTATGAAGCCGCCACACGGGGATTGAAAGTGGCTCTCCTGGAAAAAAAAGATTTTTCCTGGGCCACGTCCGCGGCGACTTCCAAAATGATTCACGGCGGATTGCGTTACCTGGTCAACGGCGAAATCAGACTAGTGCGCGAATCGCTTCGTGAGAGAAGAGTGCTGGAGAATATCGCTCCTAATTTTGTATATCCGTGGCCGATGATGATGATCCATTACAAAAAACCGCTGAGAAACAATAAATGGGTCGCGAAAATCGGGATGCTCATCTACGACGCACTGTCCTACGATAAAAACTTTACCTGGGATACCTGCAAAAAAATCCCGTACCACAAAACCATTTCTAGCGAAGAAGTTCTGCGGCAGGAGCCGCACGTGCGCGCCGAGGGGCTCACCGGCGCATCCGTTTTCTGCGACTGTGTCAGCATTATTCCGGAAAGACTTACCCTGGCCTTTATCAAATCCGCCGTGGCCCATAGAGCGAAGGTTTCGAATTACAGCAAGGTGGAAGGTTTCATTCTGGATAACGGGAAACACATCACGGGCGTTAAAGTGAAAGACCTGTTCAGCGGTAAAATGCACAACGTTTACGGCGAAGTTACCATCAACTGCGGCGGCCCGTGGGCGGATATCGTGCTGAGTCTGGCCAAATCAGAAGGAAGCGTCAGTTCGACGCTTCGCCGTTCAGAGGGCATTCATATTATAACATCCAAACGGCTTCTTTCCGGCAATTACACGATCGGTTCCATGACGCCGGCCGGCCGCCATTTCTTTCTCATTCCCTGGCGTAATCACACGCTGATCGGCACGACGGATAAGCCTTTCAACGGAAATCCCGACGATTATCGGGTGACCCGGGAAAGCATCATGGAACTGATTGACGACGTCAACAGTTCCTTCGGCGACGGCAAGCTCAGTTACGCCGATGTCAAGTATACCTATGGCGGTTTGCGCCCGCTGGTTGAAAAAGAAACAAGCGAAACGTATTCCTCCTCCCGCAAATATGAAATATATGACAACAAAGACGACGGCCTTGACGGTCTGATTACGGTCGAAGGCGGGAAATACACAACCAGCCGTAAACTGGCGGAGGATTGCCTTAAGATCGTTGCCACCAAGATGGGTCGCGATCTGGGCAGGAGCGTTACCGACAAAAATTATCTGGCCGGTTGCGATATAAAGAATTTAAGTCTCTTCATCGAGGAAGCCAGGAACCAGGCCGACGGAATGAACGCGGTCACCCTGGATTATCTGGTCAGACATTACGGCACCGAATATAGGCAGTTGATAAAACTGGCGCATGAAGACAAAGCCTTATCCGAGACATTAAATGAAGACGGCGAGATCATGGCCCAGGTTGTTTACGCCGTGCGCGATGAAATGGCCCGCACGCTGGCGGATATCGTCATGCGCCGGACCGGTATCGGCACGCTCGGCAATCCCGGCGAGAACGTGTTGCGCAAAGTTGCCCGGGTTGCCGCCAAAGAACTGCAATGGAGTCCGGAAAGAATCAAAAAAGAAATATCCGACACGGTAAAGTTGCTGAAAATACCTGAATGATCATGATAGAAAAACTATAAGGAGGACAAATTAATGAGCTCGAAAAAATTCCGTCCGGATTGGACGGAAAAAGCTCCGCCGGACGGCACATACAGGTCGATTTTCAAATACGGTGATCCCAACAGTTTCAAGCATCCCAGTGATGCGTGGTATGAAATGATCAAACATGATTTTAATCTCAGCGATAAAGATTTCATGTCGAAAAACAAGGAAGGACTGGAGCCGGTTTCATTAAAGCGTTCCGTCGCCCTGAAAGCGCAGCAGATTGAATCCATCCAAAATATTGTAGGAAAGGAAAATGCCGCGCTGGACGATTACAGCCGCGTAAAATACGCGTCGGGCAAAACCGCGGAAGAAATGATGGATTTACGCCATGGGATTATCCGTGAGGTGGCGGATGTGGTGGTCCATCCACGGGATAAAAACGATGTGCGCGATTTGGTGGCGTATTGCAATCGGGAAAAAATTCCCGTCACGGTTTTCAGCGCCGGATCTTCGGTCAATTTGGGCTGTCGGCCCGCGAGAGGCGGCGTATCTCTTGTGATCAGCACGCACATGAACAAACTTCTGGAAATCAACGAACTCAACCAGACCGTCCGCGTTCAGCCGGGCATGTTCGGTCCGGCCTACGAGGAAGCGCTGAATAAAGCACCGGAACTATTCGGTTGCAAAAAGCGTTACACCTGTGGACACTTTCCCCAGTCTTTCGAGTATTCCACCGTAGGCGGGTGGATTGTGACACTGGGCTCCGGACAGGCCTCAACGTATTACGGCGACGCTTATGATATTGTGTTCAGTCAGGAGTATGTCACGCCCGTCGGAACGTTCAAGACGCTTGATTATCCGGCGACCGCCACCGGCCCTAAAGTCAATGACATCATGAAAGGATCAGAGGGCGCTTTCGGAATTCTGGTGGAAGTGACCATGAAAATATTTCTCTATATGCCGCAAAATCGTCAACGGTTCAGCTTCATGTATCCAACGTGGGACGCCGCTGTCAACGCCAGCCGCGAAATCATGCAGTCGGAATTCGGCAAGCCGGCCATTTACCGTATTTCCGATCCGGAGGAGACCGACCGCGGATTGAAGCTCTACGGTATGCCGGATATTGTGGATAAGTTTCTAAACCTGCGCGGTTTCAAACCCATGCGGCGATGTTTGAGTCTTGGTAATGTCGAAGGTGATCGGGATTACACCAGACTCGTTGCGCGAAAAATCAAGGCGATTGCCCGAAAGCACAAAGCCATATCATTGACCGGTTACGCGACAAAAAAATGGGAACACACCCGTTACACGGAACCGTATATGCGGGAGGATCTGGGCGACTATGATATTGTGATCGACACGCTCGAAGCTTCCGTAACCTGGGATAATCTCCACCGGCTGCACCAAGGGGTGCGCGCTTACGTCAAGAGCCGTCCCGGAACCATGTGTATGACGCACGCCTCGCATTTTTATCCTCAGGGGACCAATCTCTATTTCGTTTTTATCGCGCATATGAAAGATCCCGAGGAATTCCGAAAATTCCAGCGGGGCATCATCGACAGCATTCAGCAGTGCGGCGGATCGCTGAGTCACCATCACGGTGTGGGGCGCATGATTGGACCCTGGATGAAAACGCATCTGGGAAAAGAACAAATGGACGTTTTGCGGACGCTCAAAAAACATTTTGATCCAAACGGTATTATGAACCCGGGCGGTCAACTGGGGTTGGATTAATGATGTTCACTCAATAACTCACCTTTACCGAAAAAAAGAGAGGTGCATATGTCACAGGGAAATCAAAAGTCGAAGGAATTAATTCTTTCCGTGGATGCGGGAACGCAGTCGATAAGAGCTGCTCTGATCGATACAGGGGGTAACATACTGCATATTGTTAAAACGCCGATTCAGCCATATTTTTCGGACAATCCCGGTTGGGCGGAACAGCACCCGGATTATTATTGGGAAGTGTTCTGCAAAACCACTTGTCAACTTCTGCAACAACAGGAAAATCTTAAAAAAGATATAAAGGGCGTTACGCTTACCACGCAGCGCGCCACGATGATTAATGTGGATAAAGACGGCAGGCCACTGAGGCCGGCGATTACCTGGCTCGACCAGCGCAAGGCCGATTCGCGCAAGATTCTGCCGGGATCACTTCGTCCGGTGTTGAAGACAATAGGACTGCTCAAGACGGTGGAAGGCGCCATACAGGAATGTGAGGCTAACTGGATCTACCAGCAGCAGCCGGAAATCTGGGAAAAGACATACAAATATCTGGTCCTGTCGGGATTTTTCACGCACCGGCTTACCGGAGAGTTCGTGGATTCGACAGGGAACAATATCGGATATTTACCCTTCAATAATAAAACCTATCAATGGGCGGGGAAATACGATTTTAAATGGTGGATTTTCAAAGTTGAAAAGGAAAAGCTGCCCGTACTGGTTAATCCGTCCGAAATTCTTGGTCGGATTACTAAGAAGGCATCCGCAGAAACCGGAATCCCCGAATCCCTGCCGGTTTTCGCGGCCGGATCGGATAAAGGCTGTGAAATTCTCGGTTCCGGTTGCCTTACACCGGAAATCGGATGCCTTAGCTTCGGAACGATCGCCACGTTTGACGTGGCGACGCCCAAATATGTTGAGCTGCAGCCGATGATTCCGCCGTATCCCGCTTCCGTGCCGAATGCTTATTATACGGAGGTCTCGATATTCCGCGGTTTCTGGATGGTCAGATGGTTCAAGGAGGAATTCGGTCTGCAGGAATGCATGCTGGCGGAAAAGAGCAATGAAGCACCGGAAAAGTTTTTTGATTCATTAATCCGGGACGTGCCCGCTGGTTCCATGGGACTAATGCTGCAACCCTACTGGATGCCGGGCAGAGACCTCGACCCGTATGCGAAAGGATCGGTCATCGGTTTCGGCGATGTTCACAGCCGGGCGCATCTATACCGCGCTCTTCTCGAGGGATTGGTCTATGGATTGCGCGAGGGAGGAGAACTGACGCAGCGGAAAATGAAAATTCCGATAACGAAACTTAAAGTATCCGGAGGCGGATCACAGAGCGATGTTGCCATGCAAATTACGGCAGATGTTTTCGGAATGGCGGCGGAACGTCCTCATACTTTTGAAACATCGGCGCTGGGCGCAGCCATCGACGCGGCGGTCGGGCTCAAACTTTATCCGGACTTTCCATCAGCTGTCAAAGCAATGACCAGGACGGGCAGAGTCTTTGAGCCAATTAAAGAAAATCATAGATCATACGATAATCTTTACAGAAGAGTTTATCTGAAAATGTACGACCGGTTGAAGCCTTTGTTTAAGGATATAAGAGATATTACCGGTTATCCGCCAAAAGGTTAGCGAGAATCGAAGTTTCTTTAAAAATATGGAAGCGCTTTGATTTTAAATTTCAGAATGCCGCGGCAGGCCAGATCATCAATCGTTGCTTTAATTACTTCTGGCAGTTTCTTGGCAATGAATCACTTGATCCGCTAAACAGGAATAGTACAAGTTCGGGAATAAATAGGCCCCTTAAATATGTTATAACATTAGACCCCTGCCGGGATTTTTGAGCGCATCATTTTTTTTCGGTCCACCATACGCCCATCCACTATAAAAGTTCCATCGCCAACCGCGTGAATAGTTCGTTTCTTCTCCTTTCGTGAATTATCAAAGTACGCCGCTACGCCTTCAAGGACGACGATATTGTGCTTCTTGATGATATCGACAACTTTGCATTCGATATTCGCCAGACACTCTTTTATTAATGGCGCTTTGATATGTTTTCCATTCACGGGAGTCAGCATGAATTTTTCAAATTTATCGGTAT
>DHGA01000043.1:25847-62125 GCA_002402545.1 Syntrophaceae bacterium UBA4810 | reverse complement strand
AAATTGTTTTCCGCGGCGTATATTATTGATAAATAAAGATAGGCGACGACATTTTTCGGATCCAGTTCGATTACTTTTTCATGTTCGGATATCGCTTTTTTGTAATCACGCGTATTAAGATAAAGTCCGCCCATGACCAGGCGCAAATCCATATTATCCGGAGATTTGACAACCTCTTTTTCCCCCAAGGCAATCGCTTTTTTGAAATCTCCCTTCTCGGCGTAAAGAGAGATAAGCTCTACTACGAGATAGGAAGAATTTGGATCGGCAGATATGGCTTTCTCCAACTCGGCTATTGCTTTTTCCGTCTCACCGTTCAGACGCAAAAGAACGCCAACAGAATAGTGATACATTGCATCAGCAGAAGAGTTTTCTGCCTTATACGCCGTAGTTTCCATGGACACAGAAGGCAAACGCACATGCCGCTGCACAACGCTGCACGCGGACACACAAAGAGAAAGCACAATAACTATAAATAATAAATTTTTTCTTTTTTTATTCATATTTACTTTTAAATGGCATCCAACAACATTCTATTATGAAATACCCGCGGACTGTTTTGCTTTAAGCGTTTGCGAAACAGGAACAATGACTA
Source organism: Syntrophaceae bacterium UBA4810 (assembly GCA_002402545.1). Classification (GTDB taxonomy): domain Bacteria; phylum Desulfobacterota; class Syntrophia; order Syntrophales; family Smithellaceae; genus UBA4810. The sequence continues at coordinate 61,530 of DHGA01000043.1, read as the reverse complement.
TTCCTTTTTTTTGCAATTCCTTTACAGCATCCTTAATCGCCCGAATCGTTTCCGGGTAAGGATGACCGATAAGAATCAATGGCGAAGAATCATTATTATAGTTTGCCGCGCTCATTAGATTATTGTAAATTTCTTTATAATCCCTATTATTATCTATAAATATTTTTCTTTCAGCGAGGGGCAAACCAATAACTTTTGAAGCAGCGACCGCCTGGCTGTTGACAGCCGTCCGCGAATCGATAAAAAACAGATTTTTTTTCTTGAGCCTGCCGAATATCAATATCAGCTTCTCTTTTTCGACCATAAATTTCGAGCCCATATGGTTATTCACTCCGACAACATAAGGGACAGAATCAATATTTTTATCCAGCTGATGCAGCAATTCTTTATCATTCATGTCGGTAAAAAGAGCGCCCTCTCCCGGTTTATCCGCAGGATATGAAACGGGCTCCATCGGCAAATGCAGCAGAATTTCTTTTTTTGACCGACGAATAATCTCCGCCGCTTCTCGTGAGTGAGTCAAAAAAGGCAAAATAGAAAAAGTAATATCGGCGTTAATCTTTAGCAACGCATGCACGGCCTCCAAATCATGACCAATATCATCAATAATAATAGCTACTTGCTTTTTCGGAAGCGGCGATTTTTCAATTTTTGCCACTACCTGCTTTTCCTTTTTCTTCTCCGGTGCTATTACCTTTTCCGTCTTTTTTTGCGCGGGGTCCTGTTTTTGCTCGGTTATCTTTTTAGCCTGTTTTCCCTTTTCAGCTTGAGGCTTTTGTTCCTGTACCGATAATACGTAAACTATAGCCGCAACGGAAACGACAATAAAGACAAGCAATAATCCGTTTAAATAATTACTTTTTGATTTTTTTTTCGCCAAAGAGAATAACCCTTCTTGATAAACATTAACCGCGAATATTGTTCTTGATAATGTCCCAGCCCTTTAAAATATCCACCGCGGTTTTAAGTTGATTATCTAAGGCGAGGTCAGCAGAATCGACAATCTCTTTATTTTTAATTTTATCATCCTTTGTTTTATCTTTCTTTTCAGGTTTAATATGCCCTTTAAGATCTTTTTCTCTTGTATACCGCTCGCGTTCCCATTCAGACACGGTTTCTTCAGACGGAATAGCGTATTTAACAACTATATCCGGCGTTATTCCTTCAGCCTGTATGGATCTCCCGTTCGGGGTGTAATAACGGCCAGTCGTGAGCTTCAGGGCGGAACCATCTTCGAGCGCGATAATTGTTTGAACGGAGGCCTTGCCGAAAGTCTGCGTTCCCACAACTAAAGCTCTGCCGTTATCCTGCAGCGCCCCGGCGACAATTTCCGCCGCGCTGGCCGTGCCTTCATTGACCAGAACAACTATCGGACAAGTAATCTCATTCATGTCATTTCGTGCTACCGACTTGGTTTCCATATTTTTTGTGCGGCCGCGCGTAGAAACAATCACGCCTGATGACAAAAACATATCAGCAACTTCAATCGCCTGAAGAAGCAGACCACCCGGATCATTCCTCAAATCCAGCACGAGCCCTTTCATCGGGCGGACTTTATCATTAAGATCGCGCAACGTTTTACGCACATCGTCTGATGTTCTTTCATGAAAAGAAGCAATACGCACATATGCGATACCATCTTCAAAGATTTTATATCGTACGCTTTTTACCTGAATAATCGCGCGCGTCAGAACAATGTCTTGGGGACTGGTTATGCCTTCCCGCATAATGGTAATCGTCACTTTAGTGTCTTTAGGCCCGCGTAGTTTCTTTACCGCTTCTATTGTCGTAATATCTTTTGTGGACTTACCGTCAATTCTGATAATTTGATCCCCCGGCTTCACGCCAGCCGCAAAAGCGGGAGTTCCCTCAATAGGAGACACTACCGTCAGAACATCTTTTAAAATGGTTATTTCAATACCAATACCGCCAAACTGCCCTTGTGTTTCCACCTCCATCTCTTTATATAATTCGGGCGTCATGTAAGAGCTATGCGGATCAAGCGACCTGATCATCCCGTTAATCGCGCCCTGGATTAAAGTCGTGGAATCAACTTCTTCAACATAATTTTTTTTCACCATGTCAAAGACTTCGTTAAACGTTTTGATATCCTTATAGACGTTTTTGTCTAGCGCTGAAACACTGCCGTTATTATATAAATTCAGAACAAAAAATATTCCCGCGCAGACAAGAATCGCCAAGAAAACTTTCATTGATAGTTTGTTCATAATGCTCCTCATTAAGTTAAAGATATATTAATGTATTTATACCACTTTTTACGATATTTTCCATTATTTTCGCTGTAATACGTAAAATAGCCTGCTTGTATGGAGAATATAATAGTGTAGAGATTAAACACTCGGGGAAAGAAGAAAATTAACTATTCGATTATCCAAGTAGTTGTATTATTTGTATCTTTTAACACTACGTTCATCCTGGCTAATTGATTTCTTATTTCATCCGCCCTTGCCCAATTTTTGGCCTGGCGCGCGGTTTTTCTTTCTTCGACCAGTGTTTCAATTTGATTTATATCCAGACCTCTTTTGGACAATTCCTTCTCTTTATCAGTTATAAAATAATTATCCGGGTCATGCTGAAAAATCCCCAAAACGAAACCAAAATGATCAAACAGCTTCTTTGATACCTGCAGTATATTTCTTTTATCGTTTGCCGTAATTCCTTTTTTGGCGACAAAAATACTATTCAGCAGCCTCACCGCTTCAAAAACATAACCCAAGGCCTGAGCGGTGTTAAAATCATCATCAAGGGAATCTCCAAAATTTATTTCCAGTTCCTTTAATTTTTCAATATAACTTTTTGCCGTTTCTGACAAATCACTTTCGTTTAAGGCATCCGCTCCAGACAAATCACTCAGCATCTCTTTTTGTTGCTGAAGGGCTGAATAACAGCGCACCAGCGCGGATCTGGTTTCGGCTAAGGAACTTTCGGAAAAATCAATGGGGCTGCGGTAATGACTCTGTAAAATAAAAAGGCGCACAACCTCCGGATGATAACTCTTTATAATTTCTCTGACGGAAAAAACATTTCCCAGAGACTTAGACATTTTTTCGGAATTTATCCTGACAAAACCGTTGTGCATCCAGTAGTTGGCCGGAGGTTTTCCCGTCGCCGCCTGAGATTGCGCTATTTCATTTTCGTGGTGCGGAAAAACCAAATCTTCTCCGCCGCCGTGGATATCGAAAGTATCACCAAGATAACGCCTGCTCATGGCCGAACATTCTATATGCCAACCTGGGCGTCCCTTGCCCCATGGGCTTTCCCAAAATGGCTCCCCCGGTTTACTCGCTTTCCAGAGAGCAAAATCAAGCGGGTTCTTTTTCTTATCGTTAATGTTTACTCGTGAACCGGCAATCATTTCCTCTATATTTCTTCCGGAATGCTTGCCGTATGATGAAAATTTTTCGATGGAAAAATAGACGTCACCATCCGCGCAATAGGCATATCCTTTGTCCACCAGAATGCTTATAAGCTCGATCATATCCGGTATATGCTGCGTGGCTTTGGGCGTCAGAGTGGGTGTCTGAACATTCAGCTCTTTCATATCCTCATCATGAAGCGCAATGTAGCGTTCAGATATTTCAGCAATGCTTACTTTTTCTTTTTGGGCCCGCTCGATTATTTTATCGTCAATATCGGTAAAATTTTTAACATACACGACTTCATAGCCGCGCGAAAGCAAATGCCTTACCAAAACATCAAAAAACACCGCACCCCGCGCATGGCCGATATGGCAAACGTCATAAGCAGTTATGCCGCAGACATAAATACCTACTTTGCCATCCTGGACAGTTTTTAAGATTTCCTTTTTCCGTGTTGCGCTGTTATATATTTTCTGGGGCATATCCTTTTAGGGCATCTTTCATCAGGGATACAGGGGGACGCTGCGCAAACCAGTGTCTTCGTGGAAACCACACATAATATTCATGTTCTGCACGGCTTGTCCTGCCGCGCCTTTAACCAGGTTATCAATTGCCGATATAATGATCGCCCTTTTCGTGCGCCTATCAATAGTTACTCCGATATCACAATAATTTGAACCGCACACCGAAGAAATGTTGGGATACTCGCCGATTGGACAGACGCGCACGAATTTCTCCCCCTCGTAAAAAGAACAATACGCTTCATAAAACTGTTCAAGAGATAAATCTTTTTTTAATGTCGCATATATCGTGCTTAAAATACCACGCTTTACCGGCAGCAGATGAGGAGTAAAAGTAATATTAAGCTTTTGACCTGCCAACGCGCTAAGCTCCTGCTCGATTTCCGGAGTGTGGCGGTGTTTTCCTATTTTATACGCTTTGAATCCGCCGTCAACTTCACAAAAAAGTGAACCTATTTGCGGTTCCCGTCCGGCTCCGCTTACACCCGAAGCGGAATCAGCGATAATGCTGGATATTTCCAAAAAGTTATTCTTCAGAGCAGGCGCCAAACCCAAAATAATACTGGTAGGATAACAACCGGGATTGGCCACAAGCCTTGCCTTTTTTATTTCCTGGCGATAAAGTTCGGGAAGTCCATACACCGCATCGGACAAAAGATTACTGCTTTTATGAGCAACGTACCAGGATTCGTATTCCTGTACATCCCGTAGACGATAATCAGCGCTCAAATCAATAACTTTTTTTCCGGACAAGAAAAATACCGGCGCAATATCCATGGAAACTCCATGAGGAAGCGCCAGGAATACTATGTCACAGACAGAAGCGACTTCCTGGGGTGTCGCGTTTTGATATTTTAATGAAGTCAATCCGCCAAGCGCTGGAAATACTTCCGTTACCGGCAGACCGGCAAAACGGCGTGAGGTAACCATTGTTAAATCGACTTCAGGATGAGTAAGTAAAATTTTGGTCAGTTCCAGCCCGGTGTAACCGCTGGCTCCGTATATTGCTATTTTTTTCATGAATAATACTCCAAAAAAAAGGGAGGCCAGAAGCCTCCCCGTATTTAACATTATCTCTTGGAGAATTGGAATCTTTTTCTTGCTCCCGGCTGTCCGTATTTCTTTCTTTCTTTAACGCGGGCNNNNGCTTTCGATATGCCGTGTTTTACCGCTCCCGCCTGACCGGCGACACCTCCCCCTGTCACGTTTACGTATAAATCAAATTGGTCGTTCTTGCCGGTGATCTCTAACGGTTGCTTAATAACCATTTTTAAACTTGGGCGCGTAAAATATTCATCATAATTTCTTTTGTTGACAACGATATTGCCGCTGCCTGTTTTCATATAAACGCGGGCAATAGCGCTTTTTCTTTTACCTGTTGCATAATATCTTTGTTCGGACATAACCTCTCCAATATTTCAAAATAATCTATTTTCGTTACACAGACAAAACACGCGGGCACTGTGCTTCATGGGGATGAGCATTGCCGGAATAAACTTTGAGTTTTTTGAGCATTCTTCTACCCAAATTATTTTTCGGCAGCATTCCCGCCACAGCCATGCGGATAACTTTTTCCGGTTTTTCCGCCAGCATTTTTCCAGCAGGAGTCTCAGTCAATCCTCCCGGATAACCGGAATACGAATAATAAATTTTATCAGTCAGTTTTTTCCCTGTAAGCTTAACCTTTTCCGCGTTAACCACGACAATAAAATCACCTGTGTCGACATGAGGAGTATATACAGCTTTATGTTTACCCCGCAGGCGAAGCGCCACTTCACTGGCTAATCTTCCCAGTATTTTGTTAGACGCGTCCACAACATACCAATCTTTGTTAATCGCGGCGGCTTTAGCCGCATAAGTTTTCTTCATTTTTGTAACCACCATGTAATTTTGTAAATGAACGGTGAAATTTATGCAATTTACACCGGATTGTCAAGGAGAATATTGAATTTATTGGCTACTTATAGATTAATCGCCCTGAAAATAGATGAAGCATCTTTAAGTCGCTAACTCTTTAATATCAATAAGTATTTTATCTAATGCTTAAGCCGCCTAAACCGGTAAACCCTATTCTGACCATAACTCTGGAATCATCATCATCTTCCGAGTAGTCAACTCCCAGGCTCCAGCACTGGCTGTAATACGTGATACCGATGGTATTTTCCATTTTGCGAGTATTCAACTCATCGCGCCTTAACTCATAATGAGCGATAAGGTTTTTAGTAATCAACGCTTTGATGCCCAGATTAATTTGCTCAATTCTATTAATTTCATATCTGTAGCCTAAGGTCAGCATATCACCGCGCCAATCTTCAAGCTTCAAATCATAATTCATTTCTCTCCAACCGTTGTAGACATCGTATCTATTGCGCGCCGAAAATGAAAAGTATTTGTGAGGCTTTAAGTCAAATTCGATTCCTATTTCTGAAAAAGGGCGCCGCTTATCACCGGCAGTCACTAAACTCCTTTTTGCCTCGTTAATATCGTAAGTTTGAAATACTTTTAATCTTAAAAATTCAAGATAGCTATAAGCTTCTTGCTTATCTATATTTATATCCGCATTCTGTTCTGTATCCTGATCTTGTTTTTGATCTTTACCTTTATCTTTATCTTTCACTTTGTGTTTAACTTTAGCCATCAAAGTGTTGGTCAAAGCCCATATCACCTCGTTTTGTTCATTGGCCAATGGCATATAGTCAGGAACATCATTCTGATTAAAGTCAGGTGTATAAACATAAGATATCTCCGGCTTAATTTCATGCTGAACTTTTTCCCAGTCAAAGATATTCATATCAAAAACACGCGATATCTGAGAGCTGGCGGTTACGGAAGCTGTATAAGTGAGATGATTTCCGCTTCTTTTCTCCTTGCCGAATAATAGTTCATCGTCTTCGCGCTCCCAGGCTGTTTCTCTTAATGAAAATTGCGGCGTGATTTTTGCGAATCTGCCAATACTAATGGGAAGAGAAACAGCGGGATTGAAATCGAATAAATGCCCTTTTTGCCCTTCTCCGCGGTGAAAATAGTCATAAGTACCTTTCATCTCGTAATAAAGAGGCGTGGAAAACAGCGGCTGCTTGATACCGGTAAAAATTACTTCCGGATATTTCTGCAGCGTTGCCTCATTATTCGCCGCTGCAAAATCATCTGTATAACTGATCATGCCCAGCAGATTATAATTTGACCACCCTTTATAAATGCGCGCTGTTGATTCCAGTGAGCGCAATGATTTATCACCGTAAAACGGCACCTTTTTGAAAGGGTCATCTTCATTTCGCGCGTAATGTTCCAGATAATAGTTATGGGAGGAAAAATCTTTAAAATACCACTTATCGGAAACTTTGCGTAAATCCGTCCGCAGATAGAAATCTTCATCAAAATTAGTTTGATGATTAATATAATAAGACCAGCGATCATGCGAACCATCCCAGTCACGCCCTGTCGGAGAACCGACTTTTTCAGTAATATCTTTTCCGTCGTGTATAAAATCTCCATACCAGGTACCGAAAGAATGATCGCCCAGATAATATCTGAATTCCGCTCCCTGCTTGTAACCTCTCTTTTCAATATATCTCTGATAAAATGTCGCGTCCATCTGCGGTGATATCGCCCAGAAGAAAGGAATCTCAATATCCAAACCGTCTTTGCTTTTGGAATATGACAGATAGGGAACCAGAAATCCTGATTGTCTTTTTGTCTTCGCGGGAAAAGGAACAAAAGGAGTGTATAAAACCGGCAGTCCTTTGGTAAGGAATCTGGCGTTTTTCATCAAGCCGTAACCTTCGATGGTCACATTCATTGACGATCCCGCGATTTCCCAGTCCGGGCTATCACCGTCACAGGTTGTCGCCCGTGGCTGCTCGATAAAATAAGTGTCTTCTCCTGTTTTTTCAATTTTATTGCCTCTTACATAAAAATGATTCCGGGCATAATAAGCCTGCCCGTCATAAGCAACCCCTGTTTTTTCTTCTATGTTAAAGACAATCTTATCTCCTTTAAGATAATCTTCGCCCATTTTTAGAAAAACGTTACCCTGGGCAGTCGCAACTTTACTCTTGTTGTCCAGTTCCACATCATCAGCGTTTAGAACGATATCGCTATAGTTAATTACAACTTTCCCCTTAGCGTGATACGTATCAAGGTTATAATCATAATCCATGCTATCCGCTTCAATCTCTATTGATTCTTTTTCATCTTTTATTTCATCAGCGGAGACCTTAATATAAGAAAAAAGCAGCATCCCGAAGGCAAAGCAGGCAACAACCAGTTTATTTTTTAATTTACTAATCAATGTATAATACCCCGGATATATGTATTAAATTCAATGACTCTTATCATAAGATGTGATTTTTAGGAAACGTTTGTTTTATTTCCGCGGCCAGGTAAAGAGACCCGGCGGCCAGAATTAAATCATCTTTCGAAGCGATCGAGCGCGCTATTTTCATTGCCTGATAAACACTATTAACTACTCGCGATTTATAACGCATTTCATTTACTATTTCTTTAATATTATCAGGATGTTGCGCGCGCGCGGTTGTCAAGCGCGGCAGTATTATTTTGTAAGCCAAAGGCGCTATTGTGTGTAGCATTTGAAAATATTTTTTATCTTTGAGACATGCAAAAATCAATATTAGCCGACGATGTGTGTACTCATTCTTTAGCGTTTTGCACAGAGCGCGAATTCCGCCAGGATTGTGCGCTCCATCTAATATAAAGAGAGGAGATTTTTGCAGAACTTCCATCCGCGCGTCAAGTTTTGTTTTTTGCAAACCATCGCGAATTGCCTGCTCTTTCACCGGCAATCCTTTTTTAGTGACAATACCGATGGCGGCTATTGCCAGTGCCGCATTTTCCATTTGATGCTCTTCGGGCATCCCCAGGGACAACCTTTTTAAATTTCGCGACATCCCCTGATAATCGAAAGTTTTATCTTTGTTTTTAATAATCTTAAAGTCAATGCCCATTTGATAAAATTTAGCATTGCGCTCATGGCAGATATTTTTAAATATTTTTAGTACTTTTTTTTGTTTTGCCGCAGTCACACAAATTCCGCGTTTTTTGATGATACCTGCTTTTTCTTTTGCAATGGATTCAAGAGTCTTTCCCAAATACGCCATATGGTCAAACGAAATATTGGTAATTACCGAAACCAACGGAGTGCAAACATTTGTCGCGTCCAGCTGACCTCCCAGACCAACTTCCAAAACCGCAATGTCAACTTTTTTTTGTTTAAAGTAAACAAAGGCGGCGGCGGTAAGAAATTCGAAATACGTTAATGGATTATTTTTCTTTTTTTTTATATAGGCGATTATACGATCAATATCCGCTCGGGAAATCATTTTTCCGTTCACCGCTATTCTCTCGCGGATATCCACCAAGTGCGGTGATGTGTAAAGACCGACACGATACCCGGCACTTTGTAATATCGAAGCGATCATCGTGGCGGTCGAACCTTTACCGTTAGTGCCGGCTACAATTATTGTCTTGTATGTATTTTGTGGGTTATTCAGACGCGAGAGAAGTTCGGAAATCGTCTCCAAACCAAAACGCATAACATCAATATTTAAACTATCAAGATAATTGAGATAATTAAATTTCCCCGACTTCAAATACGTGCTACCCCCTGCTTTGTTGCGATGTAACTAACACACCTCACCTAAGCAAACAATAATTTATATTCAAGTTATGATGGAATGGGACTGTGTATGTTATTTCTAGATATTTTCTTTGATTATGAGCAGCTCTATCTCGGAATTTGTTACTTTACTTTTCCCCGTATAAATAAATGTAGTAACCCAAAGAATAATCATAAAAATTATAAGAAGTGGATTCCACAGTGATTTTATGCCCAGCGTAAGGTCCGGCATAATAGCGCTTTCTCCTTGGAACAAATAAACAACAAATACTCCATAGAGAATAGACAGAGAAGCCATAATCTGGTAGCCGGATATTTTCCCTTCGCCACGGTAATCAGCGCGCATAAATTCCGAAAGAACACGCCATATTTGAGTTACAAAAAGATTTAGCACCAAAGGTAATACAACAAAACCACGGAAAAATAGATACATGCCAAGCAGTCCAAAAAATACATAAATAACCGCCGTAAGAGCCTGAATGGGGATAACTTGCTGCCCTTCCCATTGATGCGCATAAGAAATCTTTTTCAAGTTGCCGGTAAAAGTAAAATTAATATTTTTAAATACTTTCTGGACGAATGCAGGACAAAGATCAAGCTTCTTGCCGTAACAGCAGCCAAAACTTATACAGGCCAGCCTGCCCAATCCTTCTCCGATGCTGTATGCCACAATCAAAGCGGTCATTACGCTGAGCAAGGAAAGGTTACTCGCAAAATATGTTTTGCTAAAAAAACCCGCTGCGTAAATTATCCAGGGAGCAATCAGCATGCCGATAAAGAATGTCCCGCCTACGGACAGGGTATATTTTTTCTTTTCCAAAATTTTGGCAGTCAGACTGGCGGCAGGCAGGCAAAAAGCCAGCACAGCCGCGATGATAAAAATAGTGACGGCTGAAGGTATCTGCATAGAAAACATCATTACCAGAAACACTAACAGCGCGCAGACTAATGCCAAGGCAGTGAAGAAACCATAGTAGGTTAAATTCCAACCTTGCCATCGCCCACCTTCTGTTTTATTTGACGGAAAAGAACAAATAAACTGCCATTCTTCCCGTGGCAGTCTTTTAAAAGCCCACAAAAATAATACAGCAACTACAACAACAGCAATTAAAATAAATATTTCAACTTGCATTCTTCAAATTTACCTTTTGTGTAAAACGCCTGCCCACAATTCTATTGCGATTTTCGAAATCAATCTGGCATTGCAGACACAATTTGCTCAGCGGCGCGCTGTTCAGTCTTTCTTCCGGTATTTTCTGACTGCAGTGATCACAAATCCCGTAAAGACCTCGATCAATGCGCATTAGTGTTTCCTGAATATCAAGCATCATATTTATCTCTTTACCCCTTACGGCAAGTTCTATAGACTTGCTGTATTCGTAAGCCGCCTCATCGCATACATCAGAATGTTTTCCCCCATTGTTTTTCAGTCTTTGCAGCGTGCTGCCGGCAACATCTTGCAGTTCCTGCATTTTTTTTTGCAAAAAGCATTTTATATACTGTATATTTTCTCGCTGCATATTCATCGCCCCCTTAAATCTCTCGGGCTATCAATATCATGAATTATTAATACTGCTGGCTATAAATGACCTGACCATCACCTCAGTTTCCACAAGCGATTTGCCGAATCCCACACCGTAAATGCTTTCGGCCAACGGGTTAAACATGTTGGCATAAATGTCATCGGCAAATCTCACCCGCCCTTTTTGAAACATAAGCACAACTGTGCTGCTGCCGGGCCGGAAGAGACTTTTGGGCTGACCTTTTTCCAAAAACATGCCTGTGCCAACAGAAACAGGATTTTCATACTCTTTTTTGCTGTAGCACTGCATGATATCTCCAATCATCAATGCGACAACTTCTATCATCGCCACCAATCCAACTCCGGTACCCCCCTTGACGTCTGTATCAATTATTGTAACAACCCTTTTATTTTTTGAATAAGGAGTAACCAGCGACACTACGGCGTTAGGATTGCAGGCGTGATAACTTCCCGAAATATTATAAAAATCAAGAACTTTGCCTGCGACAGGATTATGATTATAATGATATTTTTCCGGCGTCAGGCGAAACACAGCGAAATCCCCTCGATCAAAAGCTCTGAGCCATGTTTTTTTATTGCCGCCCAACATCTCTTCGTAATCAAAATACTTACCTTTGATAAAAATATTTGAAGTCTCGGCCAGCGAACCGTAAAGCATTTTGGCATCGGCGGGAGAAACAATAGCCGCGGGATCATTAGGCAGGGGCCGGCACTGCCAGTAACGTATTTTTCTTTCGAATATTCTTTGCGGCGTATCCAATAACTCCAATGGCTCAAGGCATTCCTCGGCGCTGATTCCCAGATTCCTTTGCAAATCCAGGTATTCCTTCATTCTGGCGGCAAGGAAACCCCTGTAATTTGCGTAACTCAGTAACCAGGTGATTTTGGCGCTCGTGAGCTGACGAAACAGCCATGGCGCTGATTCCTTGATGCCAGAATATAAAAAGCGGACCACCTTATCGCCGTACAAATATTCTGTTTTTATCTTACGAGTTTCGCGCTCAATGAATTGATGCTTCACAAATATCATCCATTAGCTGTTTTGCATTATAGCGCTGATTCAGCTTGGTGGCCTCATAAATATAAACCAGCATTATCGCAACCATTCTTTCCAAGGTCTCCAATGATACTTCTTCTGCCGATATATCTTTGGCGGCATTTTCCAAAAAAATATCGACATCTAAATCAACCTTCATAACATTTTTTAATTGATACTCTATCTCAGCTGTTAGCTTAAGGCTTGAGATTTGAGCCCTGAACAATGACAATGATTCAGCAATATGTTCCCGACGCAACGTTTCGCGGTAATATCTTTCCGCCATTTCATTGAATTTCTCTGCTTTCAGTGACAGAGCCTTGCGCGGGGAAGCGCTGCCGATAATTCCTTTTGTTAATTTCCCGCAGACCGAATGATTTTGTGGTTCTTCCAAGCGCAGAGACAAGTCGTCAAAAGTTTCTTTCATATCCATCATTTCGATTAGATCTGCAGCGTCTTCTCTGATTATTCTGAGTAAAGCTCTTCTGTATTCATTATTATAGACGCGGGTGTATCCGGGGTAACGGCGGCTGGAGCGAACTCTCTGTGTATTTTGCAAAATACGCCGCATGAAATCATTACCGGTCTTTTTATGAACAAAAAAAGTCGGTATGCCAATCGCGGCCCCAAATACTATTTGTCTCCTTTCGCTTTCGATGAAAGGATCATCAGGTATATTTTCATGGCTGACTTGCCCCGTGGCAATGTATTTAAAGGCTAATAAGTAAATCAGGTTCTGCAAGTTAATGGCATTGCCCATATCGTGCTCAAAGCTGTGGAAAAGACTGTAATGACGGCCTTCAAACCCGGAAAAACCCATAGTTTCATATTCGCGCAGTTTATCGAAAAGGTATAATGACATTTTTCTGTCAAAAACGCCCATGTTCTCTAAATCATGTTTTAATTGCTGGCTGTTATTGATTTGACCATTCAACGCGGGACTCTTATCCGTGCTGAGCAAGGCAACAAGATAATCAACAAGTCGAAAGTCGGGGACAAAATCCCCCTTTAATGAAAATAAATTGCTGATAACATCATCAAGCCATTCCGGCCCAAAAGGAGTAATGCTGTTGCCTAATATTTTTAGTTTTGCCTTCTTTTTCCACCGGCGCCAGATCATGCGCAAGTGCGTGAAATCAAGCTCATGCGGTAAAAATCCTAAAGCTTTTTCCGGGTGAAAATCGTTAAAACCCAACCGATACGGAGCGGCGCTATATGTACCGACAAAAAGCGGCAGAAAGTGCTCCACAATTTTGACGATCAAATCACCAAGATATTTTTCATGATATTTTGAATAGGCAGACATTGGGTTCTGCAGCAGTCTGGTTAGTTTAATGCTGCCCAAACTCACGTGCGTGCCGTTATTGGCCAGGCTAATGTTTGAGAGATTAGGAAGTGCAACAAGATTATTGGTAACAATTCCCGCTTCCCGCAGCTTTAAAACGGCGTTAAACTGGCTGCGGCTGAGCACCCGATGACATAAATGCATATACTCATATTTGTCCTGGCCCCTGTCCCAACCGGAAAGACAAGGATTCATAAACAATTCGCGATAAAAAGCGTCAGAGATACAACCGCTCAGCAGCTTCTGCCTGATCGGCGGATGAGGCGAATAATAAATCATTGCTTCCTGTCCGTGATCGCGAAGAGAGAATTTTTTGTTCGCATACATTACCAGAAGCTGCGTCAAGAGAAAACGCACAGACATCTCTTGCGCGGCGCTTTTGCCGATTCCGTGATGCGCGGGCAGAGTGCTTACGTAAAAAGAAGATATTTCCGGAGAAGTATTATCATTAAGAAATTGCTGCATGAGCCTGACGCCTGATCTTCTGATAATTGATTCAGCAAGATGCGGGGCGGAAATAATTTCCGCTAGTGACAATTTAAGCAGGTAGCTTACCGGAACACGGACGAAATCTTGACCATTATTCTTGCAGAAAAAGCTTTCCCCGTCAGTACGCTTACCTTTTTCAGTTTGTGTTTTATCCAGCAGAAGATCACCATCTAATATACTTCTTGCGTATTCACTTAATTTATCTTCTGGAATCCTTACCCAGCTGTTTTCCCATATTCCCTCAATATTTTTTTGAAGATAATCATCTAATTTATCCAATACTTTCTTCGGCGCGTCACCTGCTCTTGCTCTTCTTCGTGTGTTTGCATAATAGTTTGACTCAGCGATTACCTGCGGAAGATCAACATCAGATGGCTTGCCCCTGACAATTGTCTGCAATTCCGCTTCACTTCCTGCGGTTGTGTCACCCATCGCAAAAGGCAAGGATGAAATATCAAGACCAAGGGAATCGTATTTAATTCCCAACATATTCAATATGTTATGCAATTGAGGTTTTCCCGGATTTTCTTTGCTGCCTGATACGACATGATATTCAATATGCGGCTTATTGCTCATTTACTTTTTACTCCAATTTTCATTATGCATATTATTTAGCAAACATATATTGCATAATGATTACAGGGCTGGAAAGATTTGATGAAATAATATTACTGATTATAAACACCAGTTTTCCTCTTTTTAGCGCTAAGCATAATAACAATCAGAATAGCGGAAAGCATGGTCAGAATCATCACAAATGCGGCGAGCATAAAATAATAGTAATTTGTTATCTTACCTATTTCCGCGCTAACCATTCCCATAATTTCTTTTGAAATATAATCCAGATCTTCGAATATCTTGGCCTCATCCTCTCTCATCAGTACCGACTGGTCATACGGCAGAACGGCTGCAGGCGCTTCAAAAATAACTGAGATGTACTTTTCCGATGTTTTCTGATGAAATAATTTTATTTTTTCTATTTTTTCTGCGCTATGATTATCATTGTCATCAAGAAACTTCATTTTTAGATTGAAATACTTGTCCTGTATAATGTCGGCCTTTTTGGAAAATTTATAATACGCATCCCGTAATATCCGATCATCTTCTTTATTGGCAACCATAGAACGCCATATGTTGATCTGTTCCTGATATATCGCCTTTATGTCTTTAATATCTTTTAAGGTGTGAAAATATCTTATTGCCTTATTATTCGCGTTATAAAAAGAATAAAAGCCAGCGACCGCGGTGACAACCATAAGCAGCATTATCAATATTATGCCAATTATTATTTTCCTATTAGATGACACAGGCGGTTGCGTTAGAATTTCGTTCTTCATTTACATTTGTCTCCTTCGTCAATATAATTATTAATCTTTACCTTTACTAAAAAATAGTTACCTGTATTAAGTCCACTCAATCGTAACCTTTTGAGCTGTTGAATTACTAAATATATTTTCTGCTTTTTTATATGGAGTTTATTAATAAAGATTTTTTATTACAGGAATATTACTAATTAATAATGGATATATAACAACTCAACTATGCGGGATAAGGCTATTGCTTCGGCATAAACGCCGCAATGACAAACTTAAATATTACTAATTATCAGACAACAAATTCTGCCAAGTATGACGCTTCAAAAATGAATCAGCAACGTTCTTTTCCATTTCTTCGAATAGCGCATAAGGTGCGGCAAAGGTCATGTAGTGAGCATCTCCCAGCTGCTTGCGGACATAAAGGCGCGCTGAAAGATCGGTCAGACCCACAACACCGCGAGGCTTTGCCGCCTCTGCTTCTTCATATGGATAAATGCCGATAGTCTGGCAACCGGCGGCATAAGGGATTATCACATTTTCATTACTTCCGCGGTCATAATTGGCTAGCACGATAAGCGCGCTTAACTGATCCGGATTGACAAAAAAGATTATGTTCTGAGGTGTTTCCTTTTGCTCATCAACATCATCCAGCGGTTTGAAAACAACGTACGGCTTTGGTATCTCCATAATTGGCAAGTTTCTGATGAATTTTTCCACCAACGCCGGAGATTTGATGTAACGCTCACCATGCAAAAAATTATCATAAGCCTCATCACGCAAAAAAGGTTTTATCTTTTTTGCCAGTTCACTGCCACCTGCCCTTTTCGCATTACCCGATGAGAGAAAATGACAAAAACCATCTTCACCGCCGGGAAAGTTTTTGTACTGATTGCCGAAACCAAGGCCGACACCGCCTCCGATACATCCAAATGTTTTTACATCGGCAACAGCAGTTTTCCCTTTTGCCGCATGAACCACCAGCCACATGACACAACCCCATTTGCCTTCGGCAAATTGCATGGCACCCATAGGCATTTCCTCAGACCAGATGAGAGCGACCGGATTATATTTAAGTCCAATAGCTTTAGCTATTTGGCTTTCCATTGTCATATTCCTGTTTTTCCACCCTAGAATAAGAAACCTACGCAAAACGGCTTAAATCAGGGCGATAAAGTAGAAAGAATTTACTTGTTGTGTCGAAAATAATCAAGAAGCAATCAGTGGTCTAGCCAAAAATAATATATACTTTATTACAAACGGGAGACTCGCCTTTTCAAAGTTGAAGTCTCCCGTTCGTAATACTTCCAGGATTCCGTAATAAACCGGTCCCATTATGTCATTTTTCAGTTATTCCGTTGCGCTCTTTCCTTTGCAGCGGTCAAGATTCTGGTCCATCAGAGGGATGACTTTTTCCGCCGGAATATCCCAGGACGGTCCGCACATCGAACTGTTTTGCGCCCAGTAATAAGGCGGCATATTCATCGATAACTTCTGCTGCTCCGGCTCTACGAATTCGCACATCCGGAATCCCTGAATGGCCTTATGATCGCAGGCGCGCATTTTCACGACGCGACCGTTGACATACTGATAAGTGTCACCTTCAAAGACGGAAATAATTTTTTCTGCATCAGTGCTGCGAGCTCTTTCCATAACGCTGAAGAACCAGTACATCTGATGGGTCCAGAAACCAAAGGTACCCCAAGGCCAGGTGAAAGTGACGCTGTTGAACGGTACCGTTCTGAATTTTTTCCATTCGGTGTTCCACGCGGTGTAGTATTTCTTCACATTTGGATTATCGAAGGCCGGGCCTGCTATCTCGAAATGTTTAATGTTCATCAAGCCCTTGGTCCCCTCAACACCGATTTCCGCGAGCATTTTCGGCTCATCCATGAAAAGATTTGCGAATGGAATTGTCATCCCCATCTGCCTAGATTGTTTCAGCAGGTTTGCCGCATCAGGAGACCAGTCGCCGGTATAAATGACATCGGCGCCGGAGGCCATGATTTTAGTCAGGTAAGGGGCAAAATCGGTGATGAAAAGTTTATGATAATCTTCGCCGACAATCTCAGCTTCCGGATAGTATTCTTTCAAGCCTTTCTTGAAACCTTCAGCCAGTTCACGCCCGAAAGAATAATCCTGGCAAAGAATATAGAATTTTTTTTCTTTTTTACGGATCTGACCATAAAAATAAGCAACGCCCCGGCCGACCGCTTCTGTCGAATCGGATGTCATGAAGGCATAGCGGGAAAAATTGGTTGCGTCCTGAAGGTCATCCGCCAGAGCTCCAATGTTTAGAGAAATAACTTTATACTTGTCGGCCACTTGGTTGATAATCTTCATAATGTTGCTGCCTGATGTTCCGATCAGAACATGCACCTTTTCCTGAAGAACCATACGTTCGCAGACTTCCTTGGCAATATCCGGCCTGGACTGACTGTCCGCCTTGAATAGCGCGATCTTTTTCTTTTTGCCGTCAACCATAATACCGCCACGCCGATTGATGTCGTAAGCAACAAAAGTAGCGCAAAGCCAGGCCATCTGACCGTTAATCGCAGCCGGACCAGAATGAGGCCAGACGATCGCTACGCGTATCGAATCCCCTTTGGGGTTCACCCAGTTAGCCGGATCCCATCCAGCCATGTTGCCCATTTTGTTCGCGTCAAAAGCCGCTTTCGCCGCGGGCGCCACCTTTGACTTTGCGGTCATGGCTTTTGAGGCTTTCTGGCCTTCCGCTGCCAGAACCAGCGAACAAACGCTGATAAGCAGGACGCTCATCAAAACCATCAAAATAATTTTACCTGTTCTTCTCATTTTTTCTACCTTCCTTTCAGCTTAATTTTTTCCACGCGGTGAACTCCTATCGCAGATCACCCTCCTTTACCTTGTTTCATTAAATTGGCGATAGTCAATTCCATAGCCAGTTCCCTCCCCGCGGACATGGCTGGTGCGAAACGCCTGATAAAATCAATCTCTTCGTCGGTCGGGCGCGGGCTTTCCTTTAGGTCATCGGCGATCTTCAAATTCCATGGTACGTCTTTTCTGACCTGTTCGACAGTAATCCGTGGGTGGATCTGAGACAGATACATTTCTTTAGTCACGGGATCGAAACGAAAAACCCCTTTAGTCGTAAGCAGCATCGTCGGCCCCGAGCCAACCGGAAAAAGCCCTGATTGATCTCGGCTGTTTCCTCCGTCCAGATATCCGGGCGAAGTGAAGTAATCGAGCCTCTCCACGAATTCGCCCCCTAACATGGTGAGAACTGTTCTTTTGGCGTAAGAGATGAAATCACATGCGCCGCCTGATCCAGGCAGGCGCATTTTCGGCTTGTAATAGTCGCCGATACAGGTCGTGTTGAGATTACCGTATTTATCCACCTGCCCAACACCGAGAAAACAGACATCCACAAATCCCCGGTAGGTCATGGTAAAGGCGGAAAACAAATCTGTGGCGTAGGAGAATCCCCGGCAAGAATGGGCGTCGGCGATGTGATTTAAAGGTAAAAGCGGCTCGAAATCGATAATCCCGGATTCCATCATGAGTGTTGCGTGCGGGGCATATAATGCCTTGGCGAGGGCGCCGGCCGTCGTGGGCAACCCAACGCCCAATATTACATTTTCATGATCATGAATTTCTTTAGCAACCGCGATTACCAGCAGTTCCTGGAGCGTATATGGTTTACTCATAGAGCTTCCCTCTTTCCTTCAAGGTCTGTTCAAATTCCGAAAGCGTCATGCCAATAGCCCGTTCCCGCCCGTCATTGTCCCAACGTGTCGTAAACGCGGATCCGTAATTGGCTGGCGCTGAATAGAAAGGTTTGCATCGGATTCCATCCAAAATTTTGCTGCCGAACTTCTGAACATAATGATCGATATAGGCAACCCGGTTTTCACAACCGTAAACCCATTCATCCATCCAGGTTTTCAATCCGGCGGCGGTACCATCCATCATCATAAACAAACCATACATGAACTGGTCCATATTGTAGTAACCCAATACCTCGGTGGGATTCGCTCCCCAAGGCACTTCGCAGACCGCATCTACACGGTAGGCGGGAATAATGGTCAGATGCGGACTTGACTGTATGATATCATGCTCGACGATTTCTTCGCACGAAATCACAATCCGTTTGCTCGCCAGAGCCGCCGCGGCGACGCTGCCCAGAGCGCCCCAATACTGGGCGTTGCCATACTTATCTGCCCGCTGCACATGAACAATGCATACATCGGGATTAGCCGCTGGAACCGTTAACTGATCTTTCCCCGTATAGGGGCATTTGATAATACGGAACTTGTTTTCTCCCATGAAGCTACGTTTGCGAAAAATGTCCGTGGCGATCGCACCTTCTAAGACCTGAATGTAGGAAAAACCGTGCATCCCGGCCACCAGCCGCGCATTGTATTGAAAGTTCGTGTAGTCCTCAACTTGCAGCGTTCCTGCGTTCATCGCCCGTTCCACAGCCGAACCGCCTTTCTTACCTCCCGCGCGAAGCACGTACGTGCTGACTAGCTTATCAGCACATCCCGCTCCGACAAGCACTTCCACGTCAAAGATGCCGGATTGTGAATAAAGTGTCAGCCCTTTACGGCACTGACGGACTACTTCGTAAACCAGTTCGGCGCAGGTTCCGACTGTATAGTTGCCTATGACCAATTCATCTCCGTCGTGAACAAATTTACTTATTGCCCCATGTACGCTCATCACTTTATTATTTTCAATTGCCACATTGTCTCCTTAGTGATCGAGGTGCGCCATGACACCATACCTTCATACTTCCAGATATCTGGCGCGGAGGTCGTGATTGTTTCTGACTTCCTCGACATCCGCCTCACAGCCGATGCAGGCTTTGGACATTAGGTAAACCCGGTGCGCCAGAGACATGGCCACCTTCAGGTTATGCTCCACCAGAAGCACTGACACCCCAGCCTTGTTGATCTGTTCAAGAACGTTACGTACTTCTTGCACCATGACCGGCGCCAAACCTTCTGATGGCTCGTCCACCAAAAGCAGTTTCGGATTTCCCATTAGCGAACGCCCAACGGACAGCATTTGCTGCTCTCCCCCTGAAAGAAAGCCTCCAGGTTGATGCGCCCGCTCTTTAAGCTTCGGAAAGTGGTGAAAGATCCGCTCGACCGTCCACGCATTCGGATCGTTCGTATTTGAGATTTTCCCGCCCTTGATCCCCAACATAAGGTTGTCCAGCACCGAAAGCTCTGGAAAAATTCTTCTTTCCTCCGGAACATAACCAATTCCTGCCTGTGCCACCTTGTACGAAGACAGACCGGCGATCTCCTTCCCTTCAAACAACACCGAACCTGACGTCGGCTTAACCATACCCATTATGCTTTTCAGCGTCGTGCTCTTACCCATTCCGTTCCGGCCCAATAGCGCCACTAGCTCGCCCTCGGCAATACTCAAATTGATCCCCTGCAACACATGGCTTGGCCCGTAATGGGTGTTCAATTCCTTCACTTCCAATAACATATCATGTTACCTCTTTTTTCAGTCTTTATCGGCTCTTCAGTACATCTCAAACTTCCAGATCCCCCAAATAGGCGTCCTTCACATCCTGGTTGTTCCGAATATCTTCCGGCTTTCCTGTGGCCAGGATTTTTCCGTAATGCAATACCGTGATCCGATCCGCAAGGTTGAAGACCACGTCCATGTCGTGCTCGATGATCACCACCGTTTTCCCCTCTGTCAACTTACGGATCAACGCCACCGCATCGTGTGTCTCCTCCTTCGACATACCCGCCGAAAATTCGTCGAGTAACACCATTTCTGGATCTGTCGCTAACGCCATACTGATCTCCAGAGCTCGCGATTTCCCATAAGACAAAGCGGAAACCGGCGTGTCCCGGTCCTCGTACAGATTTATTCGCCTCAGCATCTCCTCTGTTTCTTCGGTCACTCTCTTCATCCTGTCCACCCGGCGAAATAAGTTAAATCGGATCCCGTCTTTCGACAAAATCGCCAGACGGATGTTCTGAAACGCCATCAAGTTCGTAAAGGTGCTCGTTATCTGAAACGACCGCCCTATCCCTATCCGCGCTAGCTTGTGCGGCGGGTAACCCGTAATGTCCTTTCCCTTGAATAACACCTTTCCCGAGGTCGGTACGTACGTCCCCGTGATAGTATTAAACAACGTCGTCTTCCCCGCCCCGTTTGGGCCGATCACCGCGTGACGCTCCCCTTGCTCCACCTGCAGATCTACCCCGAACAGCACCTTCAACGGGCCGAAGTTGTGATGCAAATCTCTCGTCTCCAGTATATTCATGACACCTTCTCCATTTCAGCCCTAGCCACAAACCACGCCTTTATTCTTTTCTTCAGCAGGTTAATCAGGCCCATAAAACCCATCGGCATGAACATCATCACCACAATCAGGATGATCCCCATAACCAGTTCTGTGCTTTCCGTGTACCGCAGGATTAATTCGTCTACCATTTTGAACACTGCCACACCTAAAATGGGACCAAAAAAGCTCCCTACACCTCCAATCATCACCGAAACAATCGGCACAAACGACATCACAATCCCTAGTGATCCATCCGCCGACACCAGGTTGAGAAACAACCCATAAATCGATCCAGCAACCCCAGCAAACATCGCCGACAGGGTGTAAATCACCGCTTTAGACTGAGGAACTTTATACCCCAAGTAATCGATTCGGTTCGCATTGTCCCTCATCCCCACTTGAATCTGCCCGAAAGGCGTCTTCGTAAAAAACCACATCATCCAGGCGCAGAGACACAGAATTATCATCGCCATGTAATAAAAATTCTCTGGCGAATTCTTCAGGCTCTCCGTTAAAATCCCCGGAACCGGAAAGTTCGCGATCCCGTCCTCGCCCCCTGTCACCCGGTACATCTTAAGCGCGAGAACGTACATCAGCTGCCCGAACGCTAAGTGCAGCATTGCAAACGCTGTCCCGCTCACTCGGACCACAAGCGGACACAAAATCAGCGCTAAAACTACCGCCGACAGCACGCCTATCCCGATCGCTGGCAGTAACCCAAGCCCCCCAATGTGCTTCAGCGCCAGGGCTGTCCCGTAGCCCCCGAATCCGAAAAACATCGCGTGCCCAAAACTCAAAAGCCCCGTGTACCCTAAAAGCATGTTAAGGGATAACGCAAACACCGATAGGATCGCAAAAGTCACCACCATGTTCGTGTAATATACCCCGAATAACTTCGGGATTAAGACCAAAACCAGAATCCCTATCATCCATAAAATTATCCTTGTCGTCTTATTCATCATCACCGTTCCTTTGCACCAAATAACCCGTTAGGACGAAACACCAATACAATGGCCATAAAGACTACTATCAGCACTGGCGCAAACTGCGAAACAAACTGCACCCCGTAGGAACTCAAAAGCCCGAATATGATCGAAACGATAAACGCCCCCTGCAGGCTTCCGAAGCCACCCGTTACCACCACAATGAACGCGTCCATACCCACTTGGTCCGCAAGTCCCGGAAACACTGTCAGGATCGGGGCTATCACCACTCCCGCAAGTCCCGCCATCCACGTCCCCACTCCAAACACAAGCATTGACACCAGATTGATATTGATTCCCAAGGCATTGACCATCTCCCGATCCGATACCGCCGCACGAACGACTTTCCCCAGACGCGTCCTATACAAAAGTAACATCATGAACAGCATCACTGCTAGCGCCAAACCAATTACGAACAAACGGTACACAGGGTATCCCATCCCTGCAATACTAACCATCCCGCTTAAAAGATCCGGCATCTGCAATGGCAGGCTCTCTGTCCCCCATATCTTTTTGATCCCCGCAACAATCACGTTTGCAATCCCCATTGTCAGAATCAACTCCCCTACATGACTCCCTAACACCCGACGCAGAAACAGCTGCTCCATCAATACACCCAAAACCGCCACCAAAATTGGTGCAAAAATAAGTCCCATCCAAAAATTACCTGTTATCTGCACGACCTGGTAGCAAAAATACCCCGCCAGCATGAGAAAAGCCGCGTGAGCCATGTTTAATATTCCCATCATCCCAAATATGATGTTCAATCCCGACGCAATTAAAAATAATATCATCCCGTACGTTATCCCGTAAATCCCCTGGACTATATACGTTGACACGACCGGATTCATTTCATTCTACCTCCTTTTTTTATACGCTTCCTTCCGGACACTGCTAACAAACCTAGATATGACCATTTTTCAGATAACATATATACAATCGACAACTAAACGCATCGTTGAATATCAGTCAAAACAGAAATAACCCATGCCATAATTTTATCCTCTCGATAGCCTTTAAAGAAGTATTCCAGAAATAATTAGCAGCAGATTCACTGCTTATTTCGACATTATTATTCCTTTTCTCGCCTTTTTGCTGAACCCTTATCCTTCGCTTTGCCACATAAATTCATGGAGCAACCGAACCGCTGGTCATCTTTCTTCTGAACTTTTTACAATAAAATATTAGGCTTTTATTAATATATCTAACGCCGACAATTCTTGCTTACTCAAGATAAACAAGAGCGGGCGCTCGCTATCTATGTGTGTAAACGCCTATCATGCATCTAATCCCGACGCAAGAGAAAATATTTCTTTATTTTATTCTTATTTATTGTTATGTAATTCCACCTAAGGTAAATAATTATTTGTTTTTACTAGATATCGATACTTCAAAAGCGAGCGCCAAATAAAGAGATGTTATGAAAAAAACAA
Organism: Syntrophaceae bacterium UBA4810; assembly: GCA_002402545.1. Classification (GTDB taxonomy): domain Bacteria; phylum Desulfobacterota; class Syntrophia; order Syntrophales; family Smithellaceae; genus UBA4810. The sequence goes on along the minus strand of DHGA01000043.1, from coordinate 37,554 downwards.
AAAAATATAGAGAAAGCAAAAAAACCTCATTAATGACATTCAGTCGAATCAAAAACACAGATCTCGTTAAGAGCAAACAATTACTGATCGCCAAGAAAGCGGCTAAACTTTTTATTAAGAAAGGTTCTGGAAACACAACAATCCGCGAAATATCGAAAGCCACTGGTCTGGCCATGGGTAATTTATATGATTACATCAAAAAGAAGGAAGATATTCTTTGTCTGGTATTCGATGTTTTCCACCAGATTGTGGAAGAATCATCCTTTGGCCCCGAAATCGACGCCATTGAAGATCCGGAAGAGAAAATGCGTACGAGTATAAGAAATACTCAAAAGAACATCCATGAATTTAGCGATGAAGTCAAATTAATGTATCGAGAATCGCATCTTCTTCCACCCAAATACCTGGAACGTGCTAAACAGCAGGAAATGAGGCAGATTAAACAGATGGCAGGCTATATACAAACCGGAATTAAAAAGGGCACCTTTAAAGTCAATGACCCGTTCTTTGCCGCAAGCATGACCTTTTGCCTGCAAGCCAGCCTGGCCCTACGCGGATGGACTTTTGAGGGAAAATATTCCAGAAAAAAAGCAGACAAGCTGGTGGAAAATTACATAATGAAGAATCTTATGACAGAAGATTCCGAATTGTGTTCATGATGTATGCCCTTGGCCACGTGAACAACCAGCCACATCACGCAACCCCATTTTCCGGGGGCAAACTGCATGGCATCCATAGGCATTTCCTCAGAGCAGATGAGAGCGACCGGATTATATTTTAAGTCCAATAGCCTGGGCAATCTCACTTTTCATGAACTTTCCTCCGTGATTTCTCATGATTATCAGATCATAACACGGTTTAAAAAATATTTTCCAACAGCTTTTATCTTCGACTACAGGAACTTCTTGCGAGCTTTGTCGATCCAGGCGTGGGCTGCCATTTGCACAGGATCCCAAGGTGTGCTCAAGGGCGGCGTGTAACTTAAATCCAATTTGTCGATATCCTCAACTTTCATACCATGATAGAGAGCTGTGGCAAATATATCAATGCGCTTGGCGATTTCAGAAGACCTATGACCAACTATCTGAGCGCCAAGAAGTTTTCCTGTATTTCGGTCACCGGTAATACGTATGATAATTCTACGGGCAGAGGGGTAATAGACCTTGTGATCCCACGTTTCTAAATGATCTGTAAATGGCACAAATCCAGCCGCGGTTGCCTCGCTATCGCGCAGACCGGTCCGTGCGATAACCAAATCAAACACTGCAACCACCTGCGTTCCCAGAGACCCTTCGTAACTTGCGCATCCGCCAGCCATATTCTCCCCGGCCACGCGGCCCTGTTTGTGCGCCGTCGTTCCCAAAGGGGAATAAACATTTTTCTCCAAAATACGGTGCCATACTTCCGCACAATCACCGGCGGCGAAAATATCCGGCTGATTTGTATTCAATTGACGATCAACGTAAATAGCCCCCGTTGTGCCAAGTGCAATACCAGCTTTTTGAGCAAGATCGGTATTGGGCTTGCTGCCCGCCGCAATAATCACCATATCGGCATGCAGCTTATCACTTTTGGAGCTAATCACGATAATTCCATCATTACTTCGTAATATTTCATTAACGGGCATACCGGTCTTGACGAGCACACCTTTTTGTTCCAGCTCCTGCCGAATATGATGCCCCATCTCTTCGTCCATTGTTGTCAGCAATGAACGAGCATATTCCACAACCGTGACATCAATCCCGCGCCTGCTGAGAGCATCGGCCATTTCCAACCCAATGTATCCGCCACCTATTACTATTGCCTTTTTAACACTTTGCTTTGCCAAATAACCGAGTATTTTCCGCCCATCGTCTATCCAGCGCAGAAAAAATACACCATCGTTGTCTGTACCACTGATGAGCGGGCGCGCGGACATACCGCCGGTAGCAATTAATAACCGGTCATACGAATATTCCGTAATGGCATGTTCATCTTTAGCGAGGATAATATTTTTAGCGATAGGATCAATGGACTCAACCCTTTTACCGATAAGTAGCTCTATGCCGGCTTTTTCGATTTCCGCAATAGTTCTGTGTGCTAACGCCTCCCAATGAGACACTTCTCCACTTATGAGAAATGGAAGACCACAAATACTGAAATTTGGATAGCGATCCTCGGTAATTACCGTAACACGGGAATCCGGCAATAATTCTTTTGCCCGCAGTGCCGCGCTGATGCCGGCATCGCTGCCGCCGATAATTAGAAGATTTTTCAAAAGATCATCCTTGAGAATAAGGAAAATACAAAGATACGGTCGTTCCCTGCCCCATCGCGCTTTTAATATCCATCCGGCCGCCGTGAGCAATCATCAGATGCTTTACAATAGATAAACCCAGACCAGTACCTCCCAAATCTCGCGAACGGGTTTTATCCACCCGATAAAAGCGCTCGCCTAAGCGCTGAATTTCTTCTTTCGGTATTCCAGCGCCTGTATCAATTATATTAATAATTAGGCCGGCTTTTTCTTCTGTGGCATTTATTGTTACCGTTCCGTCATCCTGATTAAATTTAACGGCGTTATCCAATAAATTGACAAATATCTGCATCAGGCGGTCTTTATCACCACTGATTGAAACAATTTTTCCAGGCAGATCATTGATTATCTTTATTCTTTTTTCAGCGGCTTTCTTTTCCATCAGTGAGATCGCGCCGTCCAATACTTCCGGAATCATGATATCCTCATATTTGAAGTTTATTTCACCAAGTTCAATTTTAGATATAGTCATCAGGTCTTCCACCAGGCGGTTGAGCCGCTCGGCCTGATTAAACATAATGCCAACAAACTTATTTATATCTTCTGACTTTTTTACATTTCCCGATTTAATTGTTTCCAGATATCCGATTATCGCCGTCAGAGGCGTACGGATTTCATGAGTAACGTTGGCAATAAAATCCGTGCGGATCATTTCCAGCTTTTTCAGGCGTGTAACATCATGAAAAACGATCATTGCTTTATCGGTCTCATCGCTTCCATGAAAAGATGATATGCTCACTTTCATAATAATCGTATCAGTTCCGCCTAATGTGATTTCACCGGTAGCAGTTTCTTTATACTGCTTGAACTTATTATACAAATCCAACAATTCCAAATTACGCAGAGCCTCGAGCAAAGTCTTTCCGTAAACATTATCATATTCCTGGCTCAGGATATTGGCCATTGTTGGGCTGACAAATTCAATTTTTTCTTCATTATTCAAAATCAAAACGCCTTCATTAATACTTGTGATTGCCGTCATCAATTTGCTTTTTTCTTCATTGGCCAGTTTTATTTGATTCTTCAGCTCATCCACAAGATAATTGATATTTTCAGCAAGTCTTTTTGTTTCGTCCGATGTTCTCAATACAATGGAACTGGTCGGAAGGCCTTGGCGCAGCTTGCGCGTTATTTTTTCCATAAGCCTGATTGGCGCGGCAAGCCGATAGGAAATAAAGAGAGCTGTCAACAGGGAGATGATTGCCAATATTATTATTGTCACGAATATTGATTGATAAACTTTTTCGATAAAATCGTTTACATCATGCAGAGGACGGGCAAGACGAATATACCCGGTTATCTCGTTATTTTTTTTGATCGGGGCGGCAACATAAAGCATGTCGACATTAAGGGTATTGCTAAAACGGACCGATTTCCCATATCCTTTAATCCTGGATTCTTGGATTTCCGGCCGATATAAATGATTGTCCAAGTCTTTGCTATCCTTTTCTGAATCCGCTGTTACTCTTCCTAAATTATCGAGGAGAGTCACCCTGGAATTTGATACAAGAGATATCCTTGTTAATTGGTCTAAGACTTCCTGGGGAGGCCGCAAATCAATAAGATCAACGTAAGCCCTTAATTCTGCTTCAATTTTAGATGTCAATACTTTTTTTATCTCGTCTTTTATTAATAAATCCAAAACGAAAAAAGAAATAGAAATAATGACCAAATAGGAGAAAAATATTTTTAGGAATAAATTTTTCTTCACTGTTGATCCTCTTGATTTTTAAATAATTCCTGATGTCTCACGGATTTACCCGTTATCATATATATGACCATATCGGCAATGCCTTTTGAATGATCCGCTATACGCTCGAGATTTTTTGATACCTGCATAATAAATATTGCTCTTTGAATTGTTTTTGAATCATCAAGCATAAAAGTAAGCAATTCACGGAATATCTGTTCATTCAAATCGTCGACAACCTGCTCGTGCTCGTGAACCTTTTGCGTCAATTCCAAATTTTCGTTTATAAAAGCATCCAAGGAATTCTTGATCATTTCGTTTACCAAATTGGCCATGCGGGGTAAATCGACATAAGGCTTTAGTCTTGGCAACTCATTCAATTCAATGGCCTTTTCAGCTATATTTACCGCCATATCTCCGATTCTTTCCAGGTGTCCGGTAATTTTTATGGCTGTGGTAATAAAGCGTAAATCGATGGCCGTGGGCTGACGAAGCGCAAGAATACGAATACATTTTTCTTCCAGCTGCGCGTCTCTTTTATCTATTTCATCATCCTCAGCTATAACCTTGCGCGCAAAATCAGAATTTCTCTGAGTCAATGAATCCATCGCCAGTTGAATTGCTTTTTCTGTAAGGGCACCCAGGTAAATTAAATCATTTTTTATTTCCTGTAATTCTTTTTCATAGTGTAAACTGGTGTGTTTTCTCTCTTCCATTTTTACTCCTCCGGTTAAATTCTAGCCGAATCTCCCTGTAATATAATCTTCCGTTTGCTTTACATCCGGCTTGGTAAATATTTTATCTGTTTTGTTATATTCAATTAAATTTCCCAGATAAAAGAAAGCAGTTTCATCGGATATTCTGGCGGCCTGCTGCATATTGTGAGTAACGATAATAATTGTATAAACTTTTTTCAGCTCTTCAACCAGCTCTTCTATTTTCGCCGTGGAAATGGGATCAAGCGCGGAAGTCGGTTCGTCCATCAACAAGATGTCCGGTTTCATCGCCAGAGCACGCGCGATGCAGAGGCGCTGCTGCTGGCCGCCGGAAAGATTCATCGCCGATTGGTTAAGTATATCTTTCACTTCATCCCATAAAACCGCCTGCTTGAGACTCTGCTCGACAAGCTCATCCAGATTTGCGCTGCTCACTTTGTTGAGTTTCGGGCCATAGGCGATGTTATTATAAATAGTTTTGGGGAAAGGATTCGGCTTTTGAAATACCATGCCAATCTTGCGCCGTACCTCCACCGGATCAAGATCGGGGGAGTAAATGTTTTTATCCTCATAAAGTATTTCGCCTTCTACTCTTGTCCCGTCAATTAAATCATTCATTCTGTTTAGTAGCCGAAGGAGCGTTGATTTGCCGCATCCGGAAGGACCGATTAAGGCGGTAACTTTATTTTTCTGGTAATTCATGGTTATATCGGTTAACGCTCGGTTTTCGCCGTAATAGAAGTTAACATTTTTAAGTTTGATTATAATATTTGCATCCATCTCTACCACCTTTTATTTCTTCTCATATAAGCGCGCATAAGTATAGCTACCATATTGATGCCCAAAACAAGCGCCACCAGAACCAATACCGTTCCATACTGAATGGGCCGCGTTTCCTCGATATTTGTTCCTGCCGTAGCCAAAACATAGATATGGTATGGCAAGGCCATCACTTCATCAAAAATTGAACTGGGAAGCTTGGAAGTAAAAAATGCGGCAGCTGTAAACATTATCGGCGCTGTTTCACCAGCGGCGCGGCCAATACCAAGAATCGATCCGGTAAGAATACCCGGCATGGCGTTAGGCAAAACAATGCGGTAAATGGTCTGCCACTTGGATACGCCCAAAGCCAGCGAAGCTTCCCGAAATGTCTGCGGCACGGCTTTCAGCGCTTCTTCCGAGGCGCCGATTATCGTCGGCAGAATCAAAAAACCAAGGGTTAAAGAACCGGCTAAAATGCTCGAACCAAACTTGAAAAGTATTACAAAGAAAGCAAGCCCGAACAGGCCGAAAACAACGGAAGGAACACCAGCCAGGCAATTTATCCCCACCCTGATTAATCTGATCATCCTGCCCTGCTTGGCATATTCTGTCAGGTATATCGCAGAAGCGACACCAAGAGGCAGGCCAATTGATATCGCTCCAGCTGTCAGGTATATAGTCCCAAGAATCGCGGGCATTATGCCGCCTTTGGTCATGGAATGCGTGGGCGGCTTGGTAATAAACTCCCAACTGATGGCGGATATACCGTTAATAATTATATAAATTATTATACCGCCCAGAGCCAAAGTGATAATCAGGGCCGCGGCGCGGAAAAGAGCAAAAAACAATGATTGCTGAAAATAACGCCATTTCATTGTGTTCACCTGACTATCCCGCATAAATCTTTCCCCTTTATAGAGTTGCCGAACCCGTCTGTTTAAATTTATTCGAGACATAGTCCGCAATTAAATTGAAGGTCAGCGTCAAAAAGAATAAAACCATGCCAGTGGCAAAAAGAGCATGGTAATGAAGACTGCGGTAAGGAGTTTCCCCCATTTCCGCGGCGATACTTGCGGGCATGGGACGCACAGAATCAAAAATACTTTCCGGAATGGCCGCCGCGCCACCCGCCACCATTAAGACAACCATTGTTTCGCCTATTGCTCTGGCCATACCTAGCATTACTGCGGTAGTTACGCCGGATAGAGCCGCCGGCAAAATTACTTTCGCGATAGTTTCAAACTTTGTCGCGCCCAGAGCATAAGACGCTTCTTTAAACTCCTGCGGAACCGCGTAGAGAGCGTCTTCCGAAATACTGGATATTGTCGGAATCGCCATCAGCGCAAGAATCATCGAGGCATTGACGATATTCAGGCCCGTGGGCAGATCGAAGACATTTTGCAAAATGGGGGCAATAACCACCATTCCAAAAAAACCTAAAACAACCGACGGAAGCCCGGCCAGAAGCTCGATGACTGATTTCAGAACTTCTTTAATCGACCGCGGGGCGATTTCGGAGATATAAATAGCGGCCAGCACTCCTAGGGGCACCGCAATCAAAGTCGCCATTATGGTGACGATGAAAGAACCGATGATAAGAGGGAAAATACCAAAATCTGGAGGATCATAGGTGGGATACCATTCCATGCCAAAGAGAAAATCCTTGACGGATACCTGCCGGAATATCGGCAATCCTTCACGAAAAAGGGAAAACACAATCATCGCCAAAACAATTATGGCGACCAGCGCAAAAACAAAGAAGATGTATTTTATGAATATTTCTTTGGTTTTCCTGTTCATCTGTTCCCTTTTACCTCATTTAAAATTTTATAGATTAAGTAATCTTTATTGCCAGCTTATAAAAAAATGATTTTGCAGCAGCTTATACATTATTTTAAGCCGCTGCAAAACCTTTTTCTTATTTTTACTTTTTTAAAATAACTATTTTAAAGAAATCATCGGAACATAGCCGACTTTACCAACAATTTTCTGCCCCTCTTTTGACTTCAAAAAGGCAAGAAATTTTGCTGCTTCACCCGTCGGTTCACCGTTTGTATATACATACAATTCACGGGCCAAAGGATATTCTTTGGAAAGAGCTGTTTCAGCGGTTCCTTTTACACCGTTTACCGAAAGAGCTTTCACATTTTTATTGAGATAGCCAATGCCGACATAAGCAATAGCGTAACGGTTCTTGCCGACTGCGGTTGTAACCGCGCCGCTGGAAGCAAGCATCTGTGCCCGCGGTGTAACTTTTGATTTTTTCATAACAAAATGATCCCAAGATTCAAAAGTTCCTGATGAAGAATCGCGTGAAATAGCCACAATCTTCAAATCATCGCCACCTACTTCCTTCCAGTTGGTAATATTGCCCTGATAAATCTGGCTTAACTGGTCAATGGTTAAATTAGCCACTTTGTTTCTGGGATGAACAATCGGTATTATCGCATCGAAGGCAACCACATGTTCCACCGCATTTACACCTTTGGATTTGGCCAACTCGGATTCTTCCTTTTTTATCGCACGAGACGACATGGCAATATCCGTTGTTTTATCGATAATCGCCTTGATGCCTTCACCAGATCCGCCTCCGGAAACAGACATCTGCACATTTGGATTTGCCTTCATGTAAGCCTCAACCGCTTCCTGAATAATCGGCAAAACCGTAGTTGATCCTTTAAAAACAACTGATTCAGACGCAAAGCTTACGGTACTCATAAGCGCAAATACAGTTGCCACGCATAATACTCTTTTAAACATTTTTAACATAATATTCTCCTCCAAAATTTAATTGGCTGAATTATATAAATTGAAAGTTACAACTTGATGACAACCGTGTAAACAAATTAGAATATCTTTTGATTTGTTAAAATTAATGAGCTTTACTTTATATCCGCGAATTTGTATCCAAAGCCGCGCACAGTAAGGATATATTTAGGTTTTTCCACGTCTTTCTCAATTTGCGAGCGCAAACGCCGTATATGAACATCAACCGCTCTGGGTGTGATAAAAGTCCCATCCCCCCATACATTGTCAATAATTTGATCTCTGGTATAAACGCGGCCGGGATGCTCAGAAAAAAAGAATAGTAATTTTAATTCAGTAGGGCTTAGATTTACTGGTTTCCCATTGACCATGACATGGCAAGAGGCATAATTTATATTCAGGCCGGAATATTGAAATTTTTCTTTCGCGGGTGATTTTTTTGCGTCCTGAGAGCGCCGCAACACAGTTCTCACCCGCGCCATTAGCTCTTTGACACTAAACGGTTTGGTCATATAATCATCAGCGCCTAATTCCAAACCGATAATTTTATCCACTTCATCCGTTTTTGCCGTTAACATAATGATCGGCAAATCGGATATTTCCGGATTCGCCCGGACAGCCTTACAAACATCTATCCCGCTCATACCCGGGAGCATTAAATCAAGGATTGCTAAATCCGGTTTTTTTGATTTTATCATTCTGAGTGCCGCTTCCCCATCGAAAGCTTTAAGAACAGAAAATCTTTCGTTTTCGAGATTATAGGCAATCAGCTCGACAATGTCTTTTTCATCATCGATAATGAGAACTTTTGGCATAATTCTTAAAATATTAATTTATCAAAATATTTAAATATACAACAATATTGGGTTCAAAGCGCAACCATATCAACTGCAAAAGGGCTCTGAATTCTTAATCAGGGATAACTTTGAACACTTCATCGCCGGGACGCACGCGATCGGATACTTTTACGCCAATAAAGTCTCCGGCAACGGCTTTTTCCACTGACTTGTTCTCGACTTCCATTGTTTTAACCACATCGATAAACTCAGTGGTGTGTCCCACATATTTTACGCTATCGCCAACGGAAATTTCACCTTCCTCTATTTTAACAGCGGCTACGGAAGGTTTCGCAAAAAATTTAACGACTTCGCCAATTCTTTTTTCTGCCATATTCAAACCTCCATTTTTTTTGATACGTATCATTATTTTGCAAAAAAAAACAATAATAAAAAAGGCAGGGCCATACGGCCCTGCCTTCTATAATAATTATGTGTGTAAACTCAATTAATTAAGCTTTTTCTTTTTTTGCTTCACCTTTTTCTTTGGTTTTTTTCACTTTAGCTTTTTCTTTAGAAGCGGTTTTTACTTCCGCGCTATCTTTTGTCTTTTCTTTCTTTTTAGCCTTCCCTTTTGTTTCTGCTTTTTCCTTTTTCTTTTCATCGGATATCAATTCTAAAATAGAAATCGGCGCGTTATCGCCAACGCGATATCCGGCCTTTATTATCCTTGTATATCCTCCGTTGCGTTCACGGTAACGTTCAGATAATTCTCCAAATAGCTTCTTAACCATATCCTTATCCCGGACAAATGCCAATGCCTGACGGCGCGCGTGTAAATCACCCCTTTTACCCAGGGTAATCATCTTCTCCGCGATCTTCCTGATTTCTTTTGCTTTAGTATCCGTGGTGCGGATACGTTCATGCTTAATTACGGAAGTAACCATGTTACGGAACATAGCTTCTTTATGGCTGGAGGTTCTGCCTAATTTTCTGCCAGCTTTACCATGATACATTGCCTAATTCTTCCTTTCCTTGCAAATCAATACCTAGATTATCACTCCATTGTTGTTACAGCTTATCTTTAATCGCTGTCTTCGGAAACAGAATCCTGGTCCATTCCAAAATTTAAATTATATTCGTTAAGAATTTCTTTTATTTCGCTCAACGATTTACGTCCGAAATTTTTTGTCTTAAGCATTTCACCCTCTGTCCTTCTTACCAGTTCCCCGATCGTGTTAATGCCGGCATTTTTCAGGCAATTGGCTGATCTTACGGAAAGTTCCAGATCTTCCACAGAGCGCAACAGTATTTTATTAATATCACCTTTTTCGTCTTCTATAACCTGCTCGACTTCTTCTTCCACTTCTTCAAAGTTTATAAAAACATCCAGTTGTTTTTTCAGTATCTTCGCGGAATATGCAATCGCGTCTTCCGGTTTCACCGAACCATCTGTCCAGATCTCGATTACCAGTTTGTCATAATCGGTTATTTGACCAACGCGCGCGTGGGATACTACGTAATTTACCTTCTTGATCGGTGTAAATATTGCGTCAATGTTAATTGTCCCTTCAGGCTGATCCGGATCCAATTCTTTTTTCGCCGGAATATATCCTTTACCTGTTTTAACGACCAGGGAAGCTTTAAATTTCCCTTTCCCCGATATAGTAGCTATATGATGTTCCGGATTCAAGACTTCTACAGTACCATCGGTAACAATATCTGCCGCGGTAATCGGGCCGGGACGATCAACGTCAATACGCACTTCCTTAACGTTTGCCTGACCCAACTTAAAACGAACACCCTTCAAATTTAAAATTATATCTGTTATATCTTCTTTAATCCCGGGGAGAGTTGAAAATTCGTGCAATACTCCATCAACCTTCACGGAGACAACCGCAGCACCCTGAATAGAAGAAAGCAACACGCGCCTCAGGGCGTTTCCCAGTGTAATACCAAAGCCTCTCTCCAACGGCTGAATTGTAAATTCTCCGTAAAAATTTGTGTGCGTAACTTTATCAACATCAATACGCTTGGGACGAATTAAACTTGACCAGTTCCTCTGCATAATTAAACCCACCTTTTAGCTGGTTAATGAAAATATTTATTTTTATTTCGAACAGAGTTCTACGATTAGCTGTTCCTGTACCGGCATTGTTAAATCTTCCCTTACCGGCAACATTTTTATGGATGCCTTGAAATTTTCCTTATCAAGCTCCAGCCATTGAGGTACGCCACGTCGGGCAACTGTTTCCATTGCTGACAGCATTCTCGTTATTTTACGGCTGCTTTCCTTGACGCAAATTTCATCTCCCGCTTTTAGCAAATATGACGGAATATTAACTGGCTTCCCATTAACCAGGAAATGGCCATGTGTGATTAACTGCCTTGATTCCACCCTGGAATTGGCAAATCCCATTCGGAATATCATGTTGTCCATTCTTCTTTCGAGAAAAATCAGCAAATTTGTCCCGGTAATCCCTTTTTGCCGATCCGCTTTAACGAAATATCCCCTAAACTGCTTTTCCAAAAGACCGTACATTCTTTTGAGCTTTTGTTTTTCCCGCAACTGAACACCGTAATCGGAATGCTGTTTTCTGTGCGACTGACCGTGATCTCCCGGCGCATAACCCCTTCTTTCGAAGGAACATTTTTCCGAATAACATCTGTCGCCTTTAATAAAAAGTTTTAATCCTTCACG
>DHGA01000043.1:15771-25808 GCA_002402545.1 Syntrophaceae bacterium UBA4810 | reverse complement strand
TATTATACTCTTCTACGTTTCGGCGGCCTGCATCCGTTATGGGGAACAGGTGTCACATCACGAATTACGGTAATCGTAAGACCAGCCAGCTGCAATGAACGCAGGGCTGACTCTCTTCCCGCTCCCGGGCCTTTTATATAAACCTGTACTTTACGCATGCCCTGTTCCTTGGCTTTACGCACCGCGTCTTCGGCGGCCATCTGCGCCGCAAAGGGCGTGCTCTTGCGCGAACCTTTAAAACCCTGCATGCCTGAAGATGACCATGCAATTACGTTACCGGTTAAATCGGTTATCGTAATTATTGTATTATTAAACGTTGACTGAATATGCGCTATTCCGTCAGTTATGTTTTTCTTTTCCTTTTTTTTGCCAGTTTTTCTAGTTACCTTCGCCATTTTTCCTCCGGCTTAATTTGTGTTACTTTTTCTTTCCCGCTATTGCGCGGCGCGGACCTTTTCTTGTACGGCTGTTCGTGTGGGTTCTTTGCCCCCTAACCGGAAGTCCCTTGCGATGCCGAAATCCCCGATATGTGCCGATATCCATCAACCTTTTAATAGACATGGACAATTCACGTCTCAAGTCACCTTCAACTTTGTGATCTTTGTCTATAATATTTCTAATCGCTGATATTTCCGAATCGGCAAGCTCATCGGTTTTAGTATCCGGGCTTACATTGGCATCTTTGAGGATTTGCCTCGCTTTAGTATTTCCAATGCCGTAAATATAAGTCAAAGCGACTTCCATTCTTTTATTTTTCGGTAAATCAACTCCTGAAATTCGTGCCACCTAATAACCTCCTAAATTAACCCTGACGCTGTTTATGTTTCGGGTTTTCACAAATCACGCGCAAAACACCCTTGCGCTTGATTATCTTACATTTATCACATATTTTTTTTACAGATGATCTTACTTTCACCGCTAACTCCTAATCTAAGCCAAATATAATTTACTTTGTCCGGTAAGTGATTCTGCCTCTGGTTAAATCATAAGGAGAAAGCTCCACGGTAACCTTATCACCCGGGAGTATCTTGATAAAATGCATCCTCATCTTACCGGAAATATGGGCTAAAACTTTATGCCCGTTGTCCAGCTCTACTCTGAACATGGCGTTGGGCAATGGTTCAACAACCCTGCCTTCTACTTCTATTGCTTCTTCTTTGGCCATATAAATTATTTCTTTTTCTTTTTTTAAAACCCTACACGAATCGCCATATATAAAAATGTCAATTCAGTTTACTCAATATATCCGGACCATTTTCAGTAATGGCCACGGAATGCTCAAAATGAGCAGACAAACCTCCGTCTGCCGTAACGACCGTCCAATCATCGGACAAAACTTTTACTTTATATTCCTTCTCGTTGACCATCGGCTCAATGGCCAAAAGCATACCGCTTTTTAATTCAATCCCGCGGTCTTTCTTGCCGAAATTAGGTATCTGCGGATCTTCATGCAAATTTTTTCCTATGCCATGACCCACATAATCTCTCACCACTGAAAAACCATTTTTTTCCACGGTACTCTGCACGGCCGCTGATATAGCGCCCAGCCTGTTACCGATTCTCGCCTGAGCGATACCTTGATACAAACTTTTTTCAGTAACCTCGATCAGCTTCGCCGCGCTTGGTGATATTTTGCCTACAGGCAGCGTTACCGCCGCGTCACCAAAAAATCCGTTATAATAAATACCAAAATCAAAACCGACAATATCGCCTTCTTCTAATATCCGGTCGGAAGGCATACCATGCACAACCTGTTCATTTACCGAGACGCATAGAGCGTAAGGAAAGCCTCGGTAACCTTTAAAAGCCGGTTTCGCTCCTCGTTTTTCAGCTATCTCCTCGGCTAACTTATCCAGCTCTTTAGTTTTTATTCCCGGTTTAACTTTCTCTTTAATTCTGCTTAAAACTTCCGCAACGATTTTATTGCTTGCCCGTGCTTTTTCAATTTCATCTGGAAGTTTTATAATTACCATCTTAAAAGCACATATAACTATTGAAGTAATCTTCCCCTACCTTCTGCGGGCAATATGTCCTTTTTTCATAAATCCTTCATATTGCCTGGTCAGCAAATGAGATTCAATCTGACTTGCCGTATCCAATGCCACGCCAACAACAATCAAGAGAGCGGTGCCGCCAAAATAAAAAGGTATATTAAACTGGCCAATCAAAATACTGGGCAGCACACAGATAATCGAAACATATATGGCTCCGCTGAAAGTTAGCCTTTCCAATATTTCTTCAATATATTCCGCCGTTTTCTTTCCGGGACGGATTCCCGGGACAAAACCGCCAAACTTTTTCATATTATCTGCCATATCATCCGGCTTAATAGTTACCGCCGTGTAAAAGAAGCAGAAGAAAAATATAAGCGCGACATAAAGAACCTCATAGCCAATTTTACCGGGTATCAAATAACCGGCAATCTGTTTCATCCACCCTTCCTGGGCAAAGTTAGCAATCGTTGCCGGAAACATAATAACGGAAGAAGCAAAAATCGGTGGAATAACACCCGCGGAATTTATTTTCAAGGGCAGGTGCGTCGTCTGGCCTCCATACATCTTGCGTCCTACTATTCTTTTGGCGTACTGTACCGGTATACGGCGCTGCGCCGCTTCAACATAAACAATAGCCGCGATGACTAATACCATCATTACCGAAAGCAATAATATAATCAGCACTCCTAATTCATCGGCCGTAATAAGCTGATAAGTATTACCTATAGCCGCGGGCATACGACAAACGATGCCGGCAAATATAATCAGAGATATACCGTTACCGATTCCTTTTTCCGTAATCGTCTCTCCCAGCCACATTAAAAATGCCGTACCGGAAGTCAGGGTAATGACGGTCATGAACATAAAAGCCGGACCCGGTTGTAAAACAATAGGTGCTCCCGATGGACCAGCCATTTGTTGCAGCCCGAATGCTATTCCAAAACCCTGGATAATACTAAGGCCAATAGTGCCGTAACGCGTATACTGTGTTATTTTACGCCGCCCGGATTCGCCTTCCTTGGAAAGCCTTTCCAGATGAGGCACCGCAACGGTTAAAAGCTGTATAATAATCGAAGAACTGATATACGGCATAATGCCCAGTGCAAAGATAGAAAAATTGCTGAAAGCCCCACCCGCGAACATATCCATCATTCCAAATAATGAACCGCGGGCATGTTCAAAATACGCCATCAGAGCGACATTATCTATACCGGGAGTGGGTATGTAGACACCTATACGGTATACAGCTAAAAGAAGAACAGTAAACAAAATCCTTCTTTGTAGCTCCGGTATCTTGGAAACACCGCCTAGTCCTTCTAACAATTTAAATTACCTCTTCTACAGATCCGCCAGCCGCGGTTATTTTTTCTTTAGCGGCCTGACTAATTTTTGCGAGTTTTATTGTAACCGGGAAATCAATTTCGCCTTTAGCCAGAATTTTAACTTTATTACCTTTTTTTCTTAAAATTCCATTAGCTAAAAGAGACACCTCATCTATTACCGCTCCTTTGGAAAACTTACGGCATATGTCTGTAAGGTTTACAGCAATATATTCTTCTCTGAACGGATTACGAAAACCTCTTTTCGGCAATCTGCGAGAAAGAGGCATCTGGCCGCCTTCAAAACCGGCGCGAACCTTTCCGCCGGAACGGGCCTTTTGACCTTTACTGCCCCGGCCGGAAGTTTTTCCCCAGCCCGAAGATTCGCCGCGGCCCACTCTTTTTCTCTTTTTAGTTGCTCCGGCAGGTGCTTTAAGCAAACTCAAGTTCATATTTTACCCCTTGACCTCTTCAACAGAAACCAGATGAATAACTTTATTTATCATACCGCGTATTTGCGGCGTGTCTTTTAAGGTTACGCAGCTATTTAATTTATTAAGCCCCAGGCCTCGTAAAACTTTCCTTTGCTTCTCGGGCCGGCCGATTTCGCTTTTAATCATTTTAACTTTAACCATCTTGCTCACTTTGCACTACCTCATCATGCTATCATTACGATTATCTGCCCCGTTGCGCGGCAATTTCTTCCGGATCTCGTAACTGGCAAAGGCCATCGAGTGTCGCTTTAACCAAGTTATGGGGGTTATGTGATCCCAAACACTTCGTCAAAATATTGCTGACACCGGCTACTTCCAAAACGGCTCTTACCGCTCCGCCGGCAATTAGTCCTGTTCCTGCAGATGCCGGTTTTAACAATACCTTACCCGCGCCATAACTGCCGACAACTTCGTAAGGAATAGTTTTATTGGTAATAGCGACTTTTGTCATATTTTTTTTGGCCATCTCCATCCCCTTACGGATAGCTTCGGGAACTTCGTGCGCCTTACCCAAACCAGTGCCGATCATGCCTTTACCATCACCTACGACAACAATCGCGCTGAAACGGAATCTTCTTCCTCCCTTAACAACTTTTGCGGTCCGGTTAATCGTGATTACCCTGTCGAGGAGCTCCATATCCCTAAATTCATTTTTATCCAACGATTTTTCCCTTGCCATGTGTATTTTCGCTCCTAAAATTTCAGGCCGCTATTTCGCGCCGCTTCGGCCAAAGCTTTCACGCGGCCATGATAAAGAAATCTGCCGCGGTCAAAAACCACCTTATCAATACCAATAGAAATCAAACGCTGGGCAATGAGCTTCCCTACTTCGCCTGCCGCGTCTGTTTTTTTCTTGCTTTTGATTTTATCCGCCGCTTCTTTGCACAATGTCGAAGCAGTCGCCAAAGTCTTCGCCTGAGCATCATTAATCGCCTGAACATAAATATGCTTGTCAGTGCGAAATACGCAAAGGCGCGGCTTTTCCTGCGTACCCGAAATTTTTCCTCTTACTCGCTTTTCTCTTCTCGACCGGACTTTTAATGTTCTTTTTGATGCCAACTTTCTACCTCGTTTTATCTAAACAATAAATAAATTCTTTATATTATGATCAGGCGGCTGCAGACTTACCTGCTTTGCGCTTGATGTATTCACCGGCATATTTAATACCTTTACCCTTATAAGGTTCCGGTTTCTTCAACGCCCTTATTTCCGCGGCGACGCGTCCTACAAGCTGTTTATCAATGCCGGAAATAGTTACATTGGTTTGCTTATCAACTTTCACGTCTATTCCTTTGGGAATACTGTATTGAACAGGAATGGAAAATCCTAAAACAAGCTTAAGATCTTGACCACTTACTTCAGCTCTATACCCAACACCGACTATTTCCAGGCGCTTTTCAAAGCCATTGCTTACGCCCTCTACCATATTCCCAATCATGGTTCTTGCCAGGCCGTGATTCGATCGGGCAATTCTTTCATCCGATTTTCTTTCAATGACCAGATTACCGTCAGATACAACCAACGATACGCCATCAGGTAATGAAGACGATAAAGAACCCTTCGGGCCTTCGACTTTAACTATCTTTCCGCTCTGCGTAATCTTTACATTTTTTGCAAAATTTACAGGCTTTTTACCTATTCTCGACATTAAAAACTCCCGTCAAACTATATTACCAAATCTGGCAGAGCACTTCGCCGCCAACATTTAATTCTCTTGCCTCTTCGTCAGTGATAATACCCCGAGAGGTAGAAATAATAGAAATACCGTAACCGTTTAATGTTTTCGGTATTTTATCTGAAGCGACATAGACTCTGCGTCCCGGCTTACTGACTCTTTTGATGTCAGTTATTACCCTGCGCTTTGCGTCGGGATACTTAAGGGCTATTTTCAAAATCTGGTGCCCTTTATCATCTTTAATTATTTCGTATCCATTAATATATCCGCACTTCTTCATCACTTTTGCGATATTCATGTTCATCTGAGACGAACGAACATTGACGCTCGGGAAACGGGTTTTATTCGCGTTTCTGATTCTGGTCAACATATCAGCAATAGGATCGGTCATTGCCATGTATTTTTCTCCTTAAACCAAAATTACCAACTGGATTTAATCACTCCGGGAAGCTCTCCATGTAAGGAAAGCTTTCTCAAGCAAATTCTGCACATATCAAATTTTCTATAATAAGCGCGCGGCCTGCCGCAAATCGGGCAACGATTGTATTCTCTTACCGCAAACTTCATCTTTCTTTTTGATTTCGCAATTAACGACTTTTTTGCCACTCTCAACTCCTCCGGCTTTTTCTTTTAATTCTTAAAAGGGACACCCATGAGCTTTAACAAAGCTCTGGCTTCATCGTCCGTTTTTGCCGTTGTTACAATAGTAATGTTCATTCCCTTAATTTTTTCCACTTTGTCGTAATCAATTTCCGGAAATATTATCTGCTCCTGCAACCCAATGGAAAAATTACCCCTGCCATCAAAAGCGTTCGCCGAAATACCGCGGAAATCTCTGACTTTAGGCAGGGCAACATTTACCAATCTGTCAAAAAATTCATACATGATTTCTTTTCTCAAGGTAACGCAACAACCTATAGCCATGCCCTGTCTTAATTTAAAAGTCGCTATTGATTTTTTCGCCTTCGTAATAATCGGCTTTTGACCGGTAATGGTTGCAAGCTCCTGCGCGGCGCTATCGATAATTTTCGCGTTCTGAATAGCTTCTCCCAGTCCCATATTAACCACTATCTTCTCTATCTTGGGCACTTGCATCGGATTTTTATAATTAAATTCCTTGGTCAGAGCGGAAATAACATTATCTGAATAATATTTTTTTAATCGTGCCATTTTTTATCAACCCACATTTATAGCATCTCCGCATTTCGCGCAGATGCGAACCTTTTTTCCATCTTCCAGTTTTTTGCTTCTAATTCTGACTGCTTCATTGCATTTATTACACATAAGACCTACTTGGGAAACGTGAATTGACCCTTCTTTTTCCAAAACACCGCCTTTGGACTTCTGATCCGGCCTCTTGTGCTTTTTAACAAGATTTATTTTTTCTATTATTATTCTGTCTTTTTCACGAACAGTCTTCAGCACTTTTCCGGTTTTACCCTTATCTTTACCAGAAAGAACTTTAACCGTATCGCCTTTTTTAAATTTACTTAAACTCATTATTTTCCCCGTCAAAAACCTTTATAAAACCTCTGGCGCCAGAGATATGATTTTCATGAACTGTTTGGCTCTGAGCTCTCTTGCCACCGGCCCAAAAATTCTTGTTCCAATCGGCTCCATCTGGTTACTAATCAATACAGCTGAATTATCATCAAATTTAAGATATGAACCGTCCGCTCTTTTCACCTCTTTCACGGTGCGCACGATTACAGCCTTCATCACATCGCCTTTTTTTACCTTCGAATTCGGAATTGACTCTTTCACGGAAACAACAATCACATCTCCCAAACTGGCGAAACGACGTTTTGATCCGCCAAGCACTTTAATGCACGCGACTTTCTTGGCGCCGGAATTATCCGCAACATTTAATATTGTCTGCATCTGAATCATAAACAATTAACTCCAATCAAAACAACTTGCTCGTCAAATAGCTATTTTTCTATTTTGCCCTTTGTGTAATTTCCACCATACGCCAGCGTTTATCTTTGCTTATCGGCCGCGACTCAATAATAACCACCGTGTCGCCAACTTTACACTGATTTTTTTCATCATGGGCTTTATATTTTGCGTGCCTGCGCACGTATTTATGGAAAATCGGGTGCTTCACCAAACGTTCGGTTTTAACCACTATGGTTTTGTCCATCTTATCGCTGATTACTATTCCTTTAATCGTGCGTTTATTGCTTTTCTCAGCCATTTTTACTTGCGGCCTCCTTCTCTTTCAGCACTGTTTTGATGCGCGCTATATCTTTTCGCAAATTACCAAGCATGGCTGTCGATTCTATTTTTTCCGACGCATGACGAATACGTAACCGCAAATGTTCTTCAACCAATTCACTGTTTTTTTTCTTAAGCTCGTCAATGCCGAGATCTCTGATATCTTTAATTTTCATCAGATGTCTCCCTCGCTAAAAACTTTGTGGCAATTGGTAACTTATGCGCTGCCAAACGAAACGCCTCTTTTGCCACCTCTTTTGTGACTCCTTCCATTTCATACAGCACAGCTCCCGGCTTGACTACCGCGACCCATCCTTCCGGAGCGCCTTTTCCTTTACCCATACGAGTTTCCGCCGGCTTTTTTGTTACCGGTTTATGAGGAAACACTCTAATCCATATTTTACCGCCGCGCTTTACATGTCGGGTCATGGCCACGCGCGCCGCTTCGATTTGACGCGCAGTAATCCAACCGCATTCAGCCGCCTGCAAACCATAATCCCCAAAAGCAACGGAGCTGCCACGGGTGGACTTACCCCCCATACGCCCCTTTTGCATTTTTCTGTATTTCACCCTTTTCGGCATTAACATAATTAAAACTCCAAATTACCTTCCGCGTTTAATTACTGATAAATTCAAGCGGCAACTTTATTTTTTTCTTTTTTCTCCGGTAAAACTTCACCGTGGAAAATGAGGACTTTAATCCCAATAAGTCCGTAAGCTGTATGCGCTTCCGTGAAACCGTAATCAATATCGGCACGCAATGTATGAAGCGGAACTCTTCCCTCGCGGTACCATTCGGAACGGGCAATCTCCGCTCCTCCCAATCTTCCGGAGCAGCTAATTTTGATGCCCTTGGCGCCAAACTTCAGAGCGTAGCCGACACATTTTTTCATCGCTCTGCGGAAAGCGACCCGGCGCTCCAACTGCATGGCAACATTTTCCGCGACCAGCTGCGCGTCAACTTCCGGCTTACGCACTTCCAAAATATTTACAATAATTTCAGCCTTTGAATATTTTTCAATATCCGTCTTAAGTTTTTCGATTTCTGAACCTTTTTTGCCTATAATCACTCCAGGGCGCGCCGAATAAATGTTTACTTTCGCTTTGTTTGCGGCCCTTTCTATTTCGATCCTGGAAATACCGGCACTATAGAGTTTCTTTTTAAGAAACTTTCTTATTTTTACGTCTTCATGCAGTATTTCACTGTAGCCTTTGTCGGCAAACCACACTGACTGCCATTTTTTAATGTAGCCCAGTCTCAATCCTACCGGGTTAACTTTCTGACCCAATGCCGTACCTCCTTCTTATCTTTCATCCAAAACAACTGTTATATGCGAAGTCCTTTTTTTGATACCGGCCGCTCTTCCCTGTGCCCTCGCGCGCCACCTCTTCAAAGACGGTCCCTGATCAACATATATATCTTTTACGTAAAGAATATTTTCGTCGATATTAGGATTTTGGGCGGCATTAGCGACCGCAGATTTCAGTACTTTCGCCACAGTACCCGCCGCATACTTTCTGGTGTAAAGAAGAATGTTGCTGGCCTCCTGAACTTTTTTGCCGCGGATCAAATCGACAACCAAACGAACTTTCTGAGGCGACATTCTTATATATTTTGCTACTGCTTTTGCTTCCATTATCTAATAAACTCCAAAACCATTAGGTTAAGCGCGGACTTTTGTTTTACGATCCCCTGAATGTGAATGAAATGTTCTTGTCGGAGCAAATTCACCCAGTTTATGACCAACCATATTCTCGGTCACGTACACGGGAATAAACTTTTTTCCGTTGTGCACGGCAAAGGTGTAACCAATCAGCTCCGGTGTAATCGTGGAACGACGCGACCAGGTCTTGATAACATTTTTAGATCCCTCAACTTCCATTTGCCTGACCTTAGCCAACAATTTTTCTTCAACGTAAGGACCTTTTTTTATCGAACGCGCCACGATTTATTTTCCTCTTCTTTTAATAATATATTTATCTGTTCTTTTGTTCTTACGGGTTTTATGCCCTTTTGTGGGTATGCCCCAGGGCGTACAAGGATGGCGTCCACCCGAAGATTTCCCTTCACCGCCGCCCATGGGATGATCAACAGGATTCATAACAACGCCGCGCACATGAGGGCGCTTCCCCGACCATCTCGCTCTGCCCGCTTTGCCAATACTGATATTTTCATGCTCAATATTTCCAACTTGTCCGATTGTCGCCATGCATTCAATAAATACCTTGCGCACTTCTCCGGAAGGAAGCCTCACCTGAGCGTAACTGCCTTCTTTAGCCATTAACTGACCGTAAGCTCCCGCTGAACGGATTAACTGACCACCGCGGCCAACTTTCA